>NZ_CAJPHM010000008.1:0-316642 GCF_905339955.1 Burkholderia sp. BCC1996 | reverse complement strand
TGACACGCCGATCGCGGTGATCAGCGGCGCGAGACGCGGTGCGCGGCGCAGCGGCCGGTACGCGACCCGCTCGATCGTGTAGCCCACGCACGCGCAGACGACGGCGGCGATGCCAAGGCCGATCGTCAGCGTCGCGACGTTGCCGAGTCCGGGAAAGTGGTTCTGCAGCACGGTAATGGCCGACAACGCGACCATCGCGCCGATCATCAGCACGTCGCCGTGCGCGAAGTTGATGATGCCGAGAATGCCGTACACCATCGTGTAACCCAACGCGATGATGGCGTACACACTGCCGAGCACCAGCCCGTTGAGGATCTGCTGGACGAAAATATCCATTTAAAGCTCCTTGGCCCATGCTGCCGGAGGACGTTGCGCCCCGCGGGTAAGCGAGGAATCGCGCCTTCGCGGCGACACTGCGGGTACTAGTCGATACCGGTAAGGGTGGATCGCCCCGGCGCGCGCCGCCCGGCCTGTACGGCCGGACCTGCCGCCGGAACGGATACAGAAACGACACCGCACTGTTCCGGTGCCATCATGAGTCCCGTCGCTAAATCGTCACGACATCGAGGACGGTGTACTTGGCCTCCTTGAAGTCGTAGGGCAGCGTGCCGCAACGGCCGGTGTCCGGTTGCCCGAACGCCATGCCTTTTTCCGTCCGGGCCGGGGCGAACCCCGCGTCCGGGCAGATCAGGTTCCGCGCCGCGTCGCCCGCGGGCTCGACCACCTTGACGGCGCACATGCCGATGTCGCCAAGGGTTTGCGCTCCGATGCCGGACGCCGTCGCCTGCGGTGCAAGCGGGCCGTCCGCCGCCACCCGCGCGGCGCCCGAACCGGCATCGCGAAGGTGGCGCCCGACTTTCGTCAGGACTGCGTCGGAATCCGTGAAACGAAGCAGACCGCCCGCCGCGACGCGATGGGTCGCGGCGACACGCTGTTTCGTCGAATCGAAATGAAAGGGAATCAGTGACATCTGCACGTCGCCTGCGTTGCCCCGAAACCCGGGCGCCCGCCGTGCGGCGCGCCCTGCTGCTGCCGCATCATGGCCGGCGGCTCGTTGTCGGGCAATCAGCTTGCCCGTCGCCCGGTTGATGGCAGCGCCGCCGGCGCGTGCTGCCCGCCGTGCCGAATGCATGCCGATCTTCGGGCCCTGCGCGTTGAATTCCTCGATCGCCAAACGTGCCCCGTTGTCCTTGTCACTGTCCGATTGCGCAATGCGGCACACCGACCGCGCCGCACGTCCGGGTCCGGCAGCGCGCACGTCGCTGGCCGCCGGTACTGCGGGTGCCGCAGTCTCCCTGCCCGCCTCGTTGTCGCTCTTTTTGCTACAGCCGGCAAGCATTGCAACCGGTGCGGCGACGGACATGGCGTCAGCCAACTTCACATGCATCGAGTAGGTCTCCCGCGCCTTGCCAAAACCCGATTTCAAAGCCATTCCGGCCTGAAAACGGGCGCATTGTAACTCCATTTATAGGCCGCCAATAATCCTGATTCGATGGGGTTTTCCTGCATTGCAACCAATTTTGAGAAGCGGCTACGCGCGGCGATAGCAACCGGGTTGCACCATTGCTGTGAACAATGGTTGCATCTCGTTTTCGCGGCGCAAAAAAAAGCGCGCCGGGAGGCGCGCTTCGGGGGTATCGCAGGTGCGATCCGGCAATCAGGCGGCGGGCGGCAGGTTGAGCCCGCGCGGCAGCGGAAACGACACGTTTTCCTCGATGCCGTCGAGGGCGCGGACATTGCGCACGCCGAGCTCGCGCAGCCGCGCGATCACGGCCTGGGCGAGCACTTCCGGCGCCGATGCGCCGGCCGTCACGCCGATGCGGCGCTTGCCCGCGACCCAGGCCGGATCGATCTGATCGGGCGCGTCGACCATGTACGCGGCCACGCCGCGCTTCTCCGCCACTTCGCGCAGGCGGCTCGAATTCGAGCTGTTCGGGCTGCCGACGACGATCACGACGTCGCACTGCGGCGCCATGAACTTCACCGCATCCTGGCGGTTCTGCGTCGCGTAGCAGATGTCCTGCTTCTTCGGCTCGCGGATCTTCGGATACTTCGCCTTCAGCGCGCCGATGATCTCGGCCGCGTCGTCGACGGACAGCGTCGTCTGCGTGACGAGCGCGATGCGCTCGGGATCGGCGAGTGCGAGCTTCTGCACGTCCTCGACGCTTTCGACGAGATGCATGCCGCGCTCGACCTGCCCCATCGTGCCTTCGACTTCCGGGTGGCCCTTGTGGCCGATCATCACGATGTCGACGCCGTCCTGGCGCATCTTCGCCACTTCGACGTGCACCTTCGTGACGAGCGGGCAGGTTGCGTCGTAAATACGCAACCCGCGCACGTCCGCCTCGTCGCGCACGGCCTTCGACACGCCGTGCGCGCTGAAGATCACGGTGTTGCCGGCCGGCACTTCCTCGAGTTCCTCGACGAAGATCGCGCCTTTCTTCTTCAGATCCTCGACCACGTACTTGTTGTGGACGATCTCGTGACGGACGTAGATCGGCGCACCGTGCATCGCGATCGCGCGCTCGACGATCTCGATTGCGCGATCGACCCCTGCGCAGAAGCCGCGCGGCTGGGCCAGCAGGATTTCGGCATCGGCGGCGACGGTCTGCCCGGACAGCGTATCGGTGGTGCTCATGATTACAGGATTCCGATGATTTTCACTTCGAACGTGAGCGCTTGGCCCGCGAGCGGATGATTGAAGTCGAACAGCGCCGAGGTTTCGCTGACTTCCTTCAGCACCCCTGCATAGCGGCCGCCGTCCGGCGCGTTGAATTCGATCAGCTCGCCCGGCGTGAAATCGTCGCCGACCATCCCGTTCTCGCGCAGCGTCGACAGCGTCACGCGCTGGAGCATGTCGGGATTGCGGGGACCGAACCCCTGCTCGGGCGTTAGCTGAAAAGTCGAATGGTCACCGACCCTGAGGCCGAGCAGAATCTGTTCCAGCGAGGGCGCTAGTTGCCCGGCGCCGAGCAGCAGCGTGGCGGGCTTGTCGGAGAAGGTGTTGACGATATCGGCGCCGTCGGCCAGTGCCAGCCGGTAATGCAGCGTGACATGGGAACCGGGCTTCACTTCGGATAGATCGATGATGCTCATGAATGACTCGTGTTCGTCGGCGCCCGAACTGGCCGAAAGGCCCGGCGCAAAGCCAATATTGTAAGTCACCTGAGCGCGCAAGGCTGAAAGTGCGACGACGTCGCGCACACGGCCGCCGCCAATGGAGTTTCGATCATGCCGTCATCCTCTCTCGCCGTCGCGCCGGCCGAATGCCGCGACACCGCCGACGCACCGGCCGCTGCGCCGGGCCGCGTCGTCCCGATCCACCTGCGCAAGCGCCGCCCGGCCGACTGGCGCCCCGAGCGGCCGCGCGAACGGCTGCTGGAGCGCGGGCCCGCCGCACTGACCGACGACGAGCTGATCGCGCTGCTGCTCGGCACGGGCAAGCCCGGGCACGATGTGTTCGTCACCGCCCGCGCGCTGGTCAGGCAGTTCGGCACGTTGCGCGGCCTGCTCGAGGCGACCTCCGGCGACTTCGAGATGCACCCCGGCATCGGTCCCGCGCGTTCCGCACGGCTCGTCGCGGTCACCGAGATCGCGCGGCGCATGCTGGAGGAGAAGGCGCACGCGCGCCTGCAGATCGATTCGCCCGGCGCCGTCGAGGATTGCCTGCGGCTGAAGATCGGCTCGCGCCCGCACGAAGTATTCATTGCGGTGTACCTCGACGCCCGCAACGGCCTGATCGACATGGAGGAAATCACGCGCGGCTCGCTGACGCGCATGGCCGTCTATCCGCGCGAGGTCGTGCGCCGCGCGCTGCAGCAGAACGCCGCGGCGCTGATCGTCGCGCACAATCATCCGTCGGGCGCGGTCCAGCCGAGCGCGGAGGACCGCCGCCTGACGCGGGTGCTGAAAGACGCGCTCGAACTCGTCGACGTGCGGCTGCTCGATCACGTCGTCGTCGGCACCAGCGATACATTTTCGTTCGCGCGCGCCGGTTGGCTGTAGACTGTGGCCCGGCGACCCGCCCCACGGGCGCCGCAACGACGATGCGAAATTGGGTTTGATTTTTCTGAACTTTTTCTGCTAGAATCGTCGTCTGTCTTTTTTCCAACCAGTTCTAGCCATCGAAGGGCCTTGTCTTTACAGGCTTCGGCGTTCTGAGTGCAGCCATGGATCACGTGGCAGTACGATGGAACCTTCATCGGCGATCGAACCCCGAATTTAGCGTATTAGGAGTGCTCTCATGGCACGCGTATGCCAAGTAACTGGGAAAGCGCCGATGAGCGGCAACAACGTTTCCCACGCCAACAACAAGACGAAGCGCCGCTTCCTGCCGAACCTGCAAAACCGCCGGTTCTGGGTGGAGAGCGAAAACCGCTGGGTGCGCCTGCGCGTCTCGAACGCCGGCCTGCGCCTGATCGACAAGAACGGCATCGATTCCGTGCTCGCTGACCTGCGCGCACGCGGCGAAGCCTAAGCCCAAGGAGCACAATCATGGCAAAAGGCGCACGCGACAAGATCAAGCTTGAGTCGACCGCTGGTACGGGTCACTTCTACACGACCACGAAGAACAAGCGCAACATGCCGGAAAAGATGGCGATCAAGAAGTTCGATCCCGTCGTCCGCAAGCATGTGGAATACAAAGAAACCAAGATCAAGTAATCTCCGGTTTCTGCCAGCCTGACGGCGACCGAAAAGCCCCGCACATGCGGGGCTTTTTGTTTTGCGCGGTTTCGCGCGCACGCTCGGGCCCGACGCGGTATGCTCTCCCCTTTCCGCGGCCAAGGTCGACGGAACGCACAAGATCTAAAGCGTAACGATGGAGATGCAGCATGAAATTCGACGTGGCGATCGTCGGCAGCGGCCTGGCAGGGCTGTCGGTCGCACTCAACCTGGCCAGCACGCGACGTGTCGCGCTGATCGCGAAACGTTCGATGATGGAGGGGGCAAGCGATAACGCGCAAGGCGGCATCGCGGCCGTCCTCGATTCGGCGGACAGCATCGAGAACCACGTCGACGACACGCTGGTCGCCGGCGGCGGGCTGTGCGACGAAGGCGCGACGCGCTACATCGTCGAGCATGGCCGGGAAGCGATCGAATGGCTGATCTCCCAGGGCGTGCCGTTCACGAAGGACGATGCGGCCGAACTCGGTTTCCACCTGACGCGCGAAGGCGGCCACAGCCACCGCCGGATCATCCACGCGGCCGACGCAACCGGCCATGCGGTGCTCGCGACGCTGTCCGACCGCGCACGCCAGCATCCGAACATCACGTTCTTCGAAAACCACCATGCGATCGACCTGATCACGTCGGACCGGCTCGGGCTGCCGGGGCGCCGCTGTCACGGGCTGTATGCGCTCGACGTCGACAACGACCGCACGATCACGATCGAGGCGCCGCACACGGTGCTCGCGACCGGCGGCGCCGGCAAGGTCTACCTGTACACGACGAACCCCGACACCGCGACCGGCGACGGCATCGCGATGGCGTGGCGCGCGGGCTGCCGCGTGTCGAACATGGAATTCATCCAGTTCCACCCGACCTGCCTGTTCCATCCGTATGCGAAGTCGTTCCTGATTTCGGAGGCCGTGCGCGGCGAAGGCGGCCTGCTCAAGCTGCCGGACGGCACGCGCTTCATGCCCGCACACGATCCGCGCGCGGAACTCGCGCCGCGCGACATCGTCGCGCGCGCGATCGACTTCGAGATCAAGAAGCGCGGAATCGACTGCGTGTATCTCGACATCAGCCACCAGCCGGAAGCGTTCCTGCGCGAACACTTCCCGACGATCCATGCGCGCTGCCTCGAATTCGGCATCGACATCGCGAAGCAGCCGATTCCGGTCGTGCCGGCCGCGCACTACACGTGCGGCGGCGTCGTCACCGATCTCGCGGGGCGCACCGATCTCGCGGGCCTGTATGCGGTCGGCGAGACGTCGTACACGGGGCTGCACGGCGCGAACCGGCTCGCGAGCAATTCGCTGCTCGAATGCCTCGTGATCGGCCGCGCGGCGGCCGAGGCGATCGAAGCGGCCGGCTTCGACGCTGCAACGCCGGCCAAGCTGCCCGCATGGGACGAAAGCCGCGTGTCGGATGCGGACGAGGAAGTCGTCGTCGCACACAACTGGGACGAACTGCGCCGGCTGATGTGGAACTATGTCGGCATCGTGCGCACCGACAAGCGTCTCGAGCGCGCGAAGCACCGCTTGTCGCTGCTGCGCGACGAGATCCACGAGTACTACGCGAACTTCCGCGTGACGCGCGACCTGCTCGAGCTGCGCAATCTCGTCGACGTCGCGACGCTGATCGTGAAGAGCGCGTACTCGCGCCGCGAAAGCCGTGGGCTGCACTACAGCCGCGACTGGCCGCACACGCTGCCGAAGGCGCTGCCGAGCGTGCTCACGCCCCGCTCGCGCCGCTGACCGGTACGCCCTTCCCGGCTGCCGCCGCACAAAAAAAGCCGCTGGCGTCATGCGCGCCAGCGGCTTTTTTCGTCAGACGGTATGTCGCGCGGTCAGTCGACGATCCGCATCGAGTAGTCGGTCGCGCGCACGTCCTTCGTCAGCGCGCCGATCGAGATACGGTCGACGCCCGTCTCCGCGAACGTGCGCACCGTATCGAAATTGACGCCGCCCGACACTTCGAGCACGGCCTTGCCGGACGCGATGCGCACTGCCTCGCGCATCATGTCGAGCGTGAAGTTGTCGAGCAGCACCGACTGCGCGCCATGCGCGAGCGCCGTATCGAGCTGCGCGAGCGTCTCGACTTCGACCTGCACCGGCACGCCTGATTCGAGCGCGAACGCCGCATCGAGCGCTTCGCCGACACCGCCGGCAGCCGCGATGTGGTTTTCCTTGATCAGGATGCCGTCGTACAGCGCCAGACGCTGGTTCTCGCCGCCGCCGACCCGCACCGCGTACTTCTGCGCGAGCCGCAGGCCCGGCAGCGTCTTGCGCGTATCGAGGATCTTCGTGCGCGTGCCTTCGACGCGATCGACGTAACGACGCGTCGCGCTCGCGACGCCCGACAGCAGCTGCAGGAAGTTCAGTCCGTTGCGCTCGGCCGTCAACAGCGCGCGCGCCGGCCCTTCGAGTTCGCAGACGGTCGAATCCGGCGCCATCCGGTCGCCTTCGCGATAGCGCCACTGCACGACGATCGACGGATCGATTCGCGCGATGACGGCCTCGAACCACGGCACGCCGCACAACACGGCTTCCTCGCGCACGATGATGCGCGCACGGCGCCGCTCGCCGGCCGGCACGAGCCGCCCGGTCTGGTCGCCGGTGCCGACGTCTTCGGCGATCGCGTCGGCGACGTTGCGCGCGATCGCTTCGTCGAACGCCGCGCCGTATTGTGCGCGGACGGCTTCGAACAGCGGAGAGACTGCGCCGGTCATGCAGCCCCCACGTTCGCGAACAGTTGCTGATCGCGCTGCAGATCGCCGCTCGCTTGCACGCGCTTTTTGTGCGCCGCGGCGAAATCGAGCATCCGGTCGATCGGCAGACGCGCGCGCGCGCCGATCGCCGGATCGACGAAGATCTCGTTGTGACCGCGCTCGAGCACGTCGGCGAGGTTCGCGAGGCCGTTCATCGCCATCCACGGGCAATGCGCGCAGCTCTTGCAGGTCGCGCTGTTGCCGGCCGTGGGCGCGGCGATGAAGGTCTTGCCGGGCGCCGCGAGCTGCATCTTGTGCAGGATGCCGAGGTCGGTCGCGACGATGAAGTGCGTCGCGTCGAGCTTCACGGCGGCATCGATCAGCTGGGTCGTCGAGCCGACGACGTCCGCCTGCGCGACGACGTTTTCCGGCGACTCCGGATGCACGAGCACCTTCGCGTCCGGATATTCGGCACGCAGCAGGTCGAGCTCGATGCCCTTGAATTCGTCGTGGACGAGGCACGAACCCTGCCACAGCAGCATGTCCGCGCCGGTTTTCTTCTGGATGTAGCTGCCGAGATGGCGATCCGGTGCCCAGATGATCTTCTCGCCCCGCGCGTGCAGGTCCGCGACGATTTCGAGGCCGATCGACGACGTGACCATCCAGTCCGCGCGGGCCTTCACGGCGGCGCTGGTGTTCGCGTAGACGACGACGGTGCGATCGGGATGCGCATCGCAGAACGCGGAGAATTCGTCGACCGGGCAACCGAGATCGAGCGAGCAGGTCGCGTCGAGATCGGGCATCAGTACGCGTTTGCCGGGGCTCAGGATCTTCGCGGTTTCGCCCATGAAGCGTACGCCGGCGACGACGAGCGTCTGCGCGTCGTGGTCGCGGCCGAAACGGGCCATTTCGAGCGAATCGGCGACGCAGCCGCCGGTTTCGTCCGCCAGTTCCTGCAGCTCGGCATCCACGTAGTAGTGAGCGACGAGCACGGCCTTTTCACGTGCGAGCAGCGCCTTGATGCGCGCCTTCAGCGCGGCGCGTTCTTCGGCGGACGGCGCCTCGGGCACTTTGGCCCACGCCTGGCCTACCCCACAGACGGTTCCCGCCGAGACCGGCCGGTCGTACTCGACGGGTTTGATCGTCGATTGCATCTCCATATCTCCTGTCGGCCAGGGTTAGTGCTTTAGCACTTACTCTGGCCCCATGCTTCGCGGTCGACCCGAGTTAGCGCTTTAGCACTTACTCGGGTCCCATGCTTCGCGGTCGGCCAGAGTTAACGCTTTAGCGCTTACTCGGCCCCATGCTTCGCGGTCGGCCGGAGCTAGCGCTTCAGCGCTTACTCCAGCCCCATCCCTACGCTCGCCCTGGGGCGCCACGTCAGTGCTGCCCCGAGCCTCATACGAATTCCGGCACTTCCGGTCGCCCTTCGAAAACCGGCCGCCCAAATGAAAAAACCCCGCCAACGCGGGGTTTGTGACGTCCTGAGATTCTAATCGATTTCGAATCAGGCGTAGCGACGCAGGCGCGTCGCAAATTCCTGCAGCGCCTTGATGCCGCTTTGTTCCGCGCGATGGCACCAATCCTGCAATTGCGCGAGCAGCTGTTCGCGCGAAGCGGTCGAGCGATCCCAGATCGCGGCCAAATCCTGGCGCAGCTGGAAGTACGTGTGCAGCTTCTGGCTGTTCGCGAAGATCTCCGGCAGCAGCTTCTTCTGCGGTTCGTCGAGGCCGTCGGCGTCCTTGTGGAACCACTTGCGCGCGCCGCGCATCAGCTGGTACTTCTCGCTCGAACCGAGTTCCTTCAGGTGCGCGAGCTCCTGACGATAGGCACGCTTCACGGCCTTGCCGTAGCGCGCCATCACTTCGTAGCGGTTCGACAGCACGGCCTGCAGCGTTTCCTGGTCGAGCACCGTCTTCGGCTTGTTCAGGCGCGGCGTCGGTGCAACCTTCTTCACCTTCGCGAGACCGAATGCCGACATGATGCGGATGTACATCCAGCCGATGTCGAACTCGTACCACTTGTTCGACAGCTTCGCCGACGTCGCGAACGTGTGGTGGTTGTTGTGCAGCTCTTCGCCGCCGATCACGATGCCCCACGGGAACAGGTTCGTGCTCGCATCGGCCGAGTTGAAGTTGCGGTAGCCCCAGAAGTGGCCGAAGCCGTTCACGACACCCGCGGCCCAGAACGGAATCCAGACCATCTGCACGGCCCACACGGTCAGACCGAGCACGCCGAACAGCGCGACGTCGATCACCATCATCAGGCTCACGCCGAGGATCGGGTACTTCGAGTACACATTGCGCTCGATCCAGTCATTCGGCGTGCCGTGGCTGAACTTGCGCATCGTTTCTTCGTTCTTCGCTTCCGCGCGATACAGCTCGGCGCCTTCGAGGAACACCTTCCAGATGCCGCGCGTCTGCGGGCTGTGCGGATCTTCCTCGGTTTCGCACTTCGCGTGGTGCTTGCGATGGATCGCGGCCCACTGACCCGTCAGCATGCCGGTCGTCATCCACAGCCACAGGCGGAAGAAATGGCTCGCGATCGGGTGCAGCTCCAGCGCGCGGTGCGCCTGGCAGCGGTGCAGGTAGACCGTCACGCCGATGATCGTGACGTGCGTGACGGCAAGCGCGAACAGCGCGACCTGCCACCACGAAAAGCGCAGGAGCCCGTGGGAAAGAAAATCGAGCAGGGAATTCAACAAGGCAGTTACCTGTGGTGAGAGCGATGCCGGCGCAGGCCGACGTCATAAAAATGAAAGCATACCGCGTGTAGACCGGAATTTTACTTCAACCGTTCCAAGTCTTTGTAAAAAATGAATATTCTCTTGTCTTGACGCAACGCAAACAGTCCATCGACGGACCGGGAAAGGCGCGCGATCCGGTTCTGGCCGCAGGCCCCGCCCGATTCGCGCCGTCGGCCGCATCTACGCGGCCGACGCCCGCCCGTCCACCGACCGGCCACCGGCCACGGGCACGCCCTCGGCGACCACGCCGGTCGCGGCGAACCCCTCCGGCAAACCGACCACGCGCACTTCGCGCTGCGGGAACGGAATCGAGATCCCGTGCTCGCCGAACAGCCGCCAGATGTTGCGGTTCACCGACGAACGCACGCCCGACGTGCCCTTCGCCGCATCCTCGATCCAGAAGCCGAGCTCCAGGTCGATCCCGTCCGCGCCGAAGCTGACCAGATACGGCGTCGGCGCCGGCTCCGCGAGCACGCGCGGCACGCCCTTCGCGGCTTCCGCGAGCACCGCGAGCGCCTGCTCGACGTCGCTGGTATAAGCAATCTGCACGGCGACCTTCGCGTAGCCGCGCGTCAGGTACGACGACTGGTTCTGCACGACGTCGGTGATCAGCTTCTCGTTCGGGATCAGCGTCTCGTTGCCGTCGAGGCCGCGCACGACCGTATAGCGCGTGCGGATCTGCGTGACGACGCCCTGGAGCCCGCCGACGCTGATCGCGTCGCCGAGCCGCAGCGAACGGTCGAGCAGGATGATGAAGCCCGACACGTAGTTGCTGGCGATCTTCTGCAGCCCGAAGCCGAGGCCGACACCGACCGCGCCGCCGAACACGCCGAGCACCGTCACGTCGATGCCGACGAGCGACAGGCCGATCAGGATCGCCGCGAACACGAGCAGCGCGCGGCCGATCCGCGACATCACGACCTTCAGGTTCGCGTCGAGCGTGGTGGCACGCGCGAGGCGTTCCTCGAGCACCGAGCCGAGCCACATCGCGACCATCAGCGTCACGCACACCCACAGCGCGCCGGAGATCACCGACAGCAGCGTGAGGTGCGCATTCGCGACGCGGAACTGCACGCTGTCGAGCCACGCGATCACGTCGCGCTGGATCCCGAGCACCGTCAGCACCATCGCCGCCCACACGATCACCGACACGATCTTCTCGACGATCGACAGCCACGCATGCGTGTGGCCGTCGCGGGCGAACACGCGCCGCGCGAAGAAGAACAGCACGTAGATCAACCCGATGCCGAACAGCGGCACGAGCGCGAGCGACAGCAGCGACGTCGACATGAACGGGTCGAACCCGAGCTGCGCGGCCAGCACGAACAGCCCGCCGAACAGCGGGAACAGCGCGCGCTTCAGGCTCTGCGCCCCGGCGCCCGGCATCCGGCCGGCGGCGCGCCGGCGCGCGTCGATTCGGCCGTGCACGAAGCGCGCGGCCACCCATGCGAAACACAGCGCGCCGACGAGGATCGCCGCCTGCCAGATCATCACCGGCTGGTTGAAGTCGCGGATCACCGACGCGAGCCGGTGCGACAGCAGGCGGTTCTGCAGATTCTCCATCGTCCGTGCGCCCCGCCGTTACTGCGCGGCGCGCCGTTCCAGCACCGCGGCGAAGAAGCCGTCGGTCGCATGGCGGTGCGGCCACAGCGACAGGTAGTCGCCGGTCTCGAGTTCGATGCGCTGGTCGGCCAGCACCTTCTGCGCGGGCACCAGCACGAAGTCCGGATGGTCGGCGAGGAACTGCTCGACGATCGCCTCGTTTTCCGCGTCGAGCACGCTGCAGGTCGCGTACACGAGCCGGCCGCCCTTCTTCACGAGACGCGCGGCGCTCGCGAGGATCGACGCCTGCTTCGGCGTGAGTTCCTCGATCGACGTGCGCGTCTGGCGCCACTTGAGGTCGGGATTGCGGCGCAGCGTGCCGAGGCCGCTGCACGGCGCATCGACCAGCACGCGGTCGATCTTGCCCGCGAGCCGCTTGATCTTCGCGTCGTGTTCGCTGTCGATCAACACCGGGTTCACGTTCGACAACCCGCTGCGCGCGAGGCGCGGCTTCAGCTTCGTGAGGCGCTTTTCCGACACGTCGAACGCATAAAGGCGCCCGGTCGAGCGCATCATCGCGCCGAGCGCGAGCGTCTTGCCGCCGGCGCCCGCGCAGAAATCGACGACCATCTCGCCGCGGCGCGGCGCGACCAGCGAGCACAGCAGCTGGCTGCCTTCGTCCTGCACCTCGATCTGGCCTTCCTCGAACAGCTTCAGGCGCGTGAGCGCCGGCTTGCCGACGACGCGCACGCCTTGCGGCGCGAACGGCGTCTCGCCCGCGTCGATGCCGTTCGCGCGCAGCGCGTCGATCACCTGGTCGCGCGTCGCCTTCTGCGCGTTGGCGCGCAGGTCGAGCGGCGCCGGGTAGTTCAGCGCGGCGGCGAGCTGCGCGAGTTCCTCCGCGTCGAAACGGGCGGACAGCGCCTGGTAGATCCAGTCGGGCAGGTTCGTGCGCACGCGCACCGGCAGGCTCGCCGGATCGATCTTCGACACGTGCTCGAGCCACGCGGCCTCGGTGTCCGACACGAACGGCTTCAGCGCATTGCGGCCGAGCGTCTGCATCAGGCCGAGCAGCGTCAGGCGCCGCGCGGGGCTGCCCGTGCCGCTCTCGGCGAGGTGCGAGAACTCCATCTTGCGGCGCAGCACCGCGAACACCGCCTCGGCGATCACGCCGCGCTCGGCGTGGCCGAGCTTCGGGTGCGCACGGAAGAACCGGCTCGTCGTCGCATCGGCGGGGCCGGTGAACTTCAGCACCTCGGCCAGCAAGGTCTCGGTCTGGCCAATCAGGAATCCGTGCAGCTTCATACGCCCTCGCTCGTTTCGGTATGCGGTTGATCCGCGAAAATCCAGCGCGCCTCTTCCGGCGCGACCACTGCCCTGCCGTTCTCGAGGCGCAGGCGCCCCTCGACGAACCAGCGGACCGCACGCGGATACAGCACGTGCTCGACCGTCAGCACGCGCCGCGCGAGCGCGGCCGCGTCGTCGCCCGCGCGCACGGGCACCGCGCCCTGCGCGACGATCGCACCGCTGTCGAGTTCGGGAATCACGAAATGCACGCTCGCGCCATGCAGCGCGACGCCGGCATCCAGCGCCTGCTGGTGCGTGTGGATGCCCTTGAAGCTCGGCAGCAGCGACGGGTGGATGTTCAGCAACCGGCCTTCATATCGTCTGACGAAATCGGGCGTCAGGATGCGCATGAAGCCGGCAAGCACGACGAGATCGGGCGCGAAGCGGTCGATCTCGGCGGCGAGCGCCGCGTCGAAGCTGTCGCGGCCGTCGAACGAGCGATGGTCGACCACCGCGGTCGCCACCCCGTGCGACGCGGCAAAAGCCAGGCCGGCCGCGTCGGGCCGGTTGGCGATCACGGCGGCGACCTCGGCCGGCCAGCGTTCCTGCGCGCACGCGCGGACGATGGCCTCCATGTTGCTGCCGCGACCGGAAATCAGGATCACGAGTTTTTTCATCCGCGAATTTTACCATTCGCCCCTGCGTTTCCCCCCTTCTCGGCCGCCGGGCCGCCCGAACGTTTATAATCTTCTGCTTTGCGGCATCCCACCGCCCATTCCCCGACGCTGCATCCGCTATCGTGAAAGTCTTCCGCGGCCTGCCCAACGCCGAGAGCCGCGCGCCGTGCGCGCTGACGATCGGCAACTTCGACGGTGTCCATCGCGGCCACCAGGCCCTGCTCGCGCGCGTGCGCGCGGCAGCGGACGCGCGCGGCCTGCCCGTGTGCGTGATGACCTTCGAGCCGCACCCGCGGGAATTCTTCAACCCGGCCGGCGCGCCGCCGCGCATCGCGATGCTGCGCGACAAGCTGGAAGCGCTGCGCGAGCACGGGGTCGACCGCGTCGTCGTCGAGCACTTCAACCATACGTTCGCAAGCCAGTCGCCGCAGGCGTTCGTCGAGCGCACGCTGGTGAACGGGCTGCACACGCGCTGGATGATGGTCGGCGACGATTTCTGCTACGGCGCGAAGCGCGCGGGCACCTTCGACACGCTGAAGGCGGCCGGCGAGCAGTACGGCTTCGAGGTCGAGCAGATGGGCACGGTCGCCGGCAGCGACGGCACGCGCATCTCCAGCTCGGGCGTGCGCGCCGCGCTCGCGGCGGGCGATCTCGACGCGGCCGCGCAGGCGCTCGGCCACGGCTACGCGATCAGCGGCCACGTCGCGCACGGGCTGAAGCTCGGCCGCGACCTCGGCTTCCCGACCCTGAACCTGCCGATCGCGCACAAGCGGCCGGCGCTCGCGGGCATCTTCGTCGTGCAGGTGCACGGCCTGGGCCCCGCCCCGCTGCCGGGCGTCGCAAGCCTCGGGCTGCGCCCGACCGTCGACGATTCCGGCCGCGTGCTGCTCGAAGTCCACCTGCTCGACTGGCACGGCGACGCGTACGGCAAACTCATCCGCGTCGAATTCCTGAAGAAGCTGCGCGACGAGGCGAAGTTCGACGATCTCGAGGCGCTGTCGCGCGCGATCGCGCTGGACGTCGCGAATGCACGTGCGTACTTCGTCGAGCGCGACCGCGCGCCGGGCAGCCGCACGACCGGCTTCTCGACCTCGGCGACCGACCGAATTAGCTGATCCGGCCGGCGGCGCCCCGCGCCGCATCCTCGCGCCGCCGACCCGCGCGCATCCCCGATTCACGACGCACGAGCGTCCCCCGATTTAGATAGCGATCCCATCATGAGCAACAAGAAAGCCGATTCGAAACCGCAGGCCAAGTATCCGGTCAACCTGCTCGACACGCCGTTCCCGATGCGCGGCGACCTGCCCAAGCGCGAGCCGCAATGGGTCAAGGAATGGGAAGAGCGCGGCATCTACGAGAAGATCCGCGCGGCCAGCCAGGGCCGGCCGAAGTTCATCCTGCACGACGGCCCCCCGTATGCGAACGGCGACATCCACCTCGGTCACGCGGTCAACAAGATCCTGAAGGACATCGTCGTCAAGTCGCGCAACATGGCCGGCTTCGACGCGCCGTACGTGCCGGGCTGGGATTGCCACGGCATGCCGATCGAGATCCAGATCGAGAAGCAGTTCGGCAAGTCGCTGCCGGCGGCCGAAGTGATGAGCAAGGCGCGCGCGTACGCGACCGAGCAGATCGAGAAGCAGAAGGTCGGCTTCAAGCGTCTCGGCGTGCTCGGCGACTGGGCGAACCCGTACAAGACGATGAACTTCGTCAACGAGGCGGAAGAGATCCGCGCGCTCGGCAAGATCATCGAGAAGGGCTACGTGTATCGCGGGCTGAAGCCGGTGAACTGGTGCTTCGACTGCGGCTCGGCACTCGCCGAGGCGGAAGTCGAGTACAAGGATCGCACCGACCCGACGATCGACGTGATGTTCGCGTTCGCGGAACCGGAAAAGACCGCGCAGGCGTTCGGCCTGCCGGCGCTGCCGCGCGCCGAGGGCGGCATCGTGATCTGGACCACCACGCCGTGGACGATCCCCGCGAACCAGGCGCTGAACCTCCATCCGGAAATCGTCTACGCGCTGGTCGACACCGAGCGCGGGCTGCTGGTCATCGCGGAAGAACGTGTCGAAGCCTGCATGACCGACTTCAAGCTGACCGGCCGCGTCGTCGCGACCGCGCCGGGCGTGAAGCTCGCGAACCTGCGCTTCCACCACCCGCTCGCATCGGCCCACCCCGGCTACAAGCGCACCGCGCCCGTCTACCTCGGCGACTACGTGACGACCGACACCGGTACCGGCGTCGTGCACTCGTCGCCCGCCTACGGCATCGAGGACTTCCAGTCGTGCAAGGCGCACGGGATGACCGACTCGGACATCATCAACCCGGTGATGGGCGACGGCCGCTACATCGAATCGCTGCCGCTGTTCGGCGGCCTGTCGATCTGGGACGCGAACCCGAAGGTCGTCGACGCGCTGCGCGAGGCCGGCTCGCTGCTGCGCAGCGAGCACTACAAGCACAGCTACATGCACTGCTGGCGTCACAAGACGGCGATCATTTACCGTGCGACGTCGCAGTGGTTCGCCGGCATGGACGTGACGCCGCGCGACGGCGGCAAGACGCTGCGCGAAACCGCGCTCGAAGGCATCGACGCCACCGCGTTCTACCCGTCGTGGGGCAAACAGCGCCTGTTCAGCATGATCGCGAACCGTCCCGACTGGACGCTGTCGCGCCAGCGCCAATGGGGCGTGCCGATGGCGTTCTTCGTGCACAAGGAAACCGGCGAGCTGCATCCGCGCACGCTCGAACTGCTCGAGGAAGTCGCGAAGCGCGTCGAGCAGTCGGGCATCGAGGCGTGGCAGACGCTCGATCCGCGCGAGCTGATCGGCGACGACGCGAACCTGTACGAAAAGAACCGCGACACGCTCGACGTGTGGTTCGACTCGGGCACGACGCACTGGCACGTGCTGCGCGGCTCGCACAAGGATCAGCTGCAGTTCCCGGCCGACCTGTACCTCGAAGGCTCGGACCAGCACCGCGGCTGGTTCCATTCGTCGCTCTTGACCGCATCGATGATCGACGGCCGCGCGCCGTACAAGGGCCTGCTCACGCACGGCTTCACGGTCGACGGCGAAGGCCGCAAGATGAGCAAGTCGCTCGGCAACGGCATCGACCCGCATGAAGTCGCGAACCGTCTCGGCGCCGAAATCATCCGCCTGTGGATCGCGTCGACCGACTACTCGGGCGAACTCGCGATCTCCGAGGAAATCCTGAAGCGCGTGACCGAAGGCTATCGCCGCATCCGCAACACGCTGCGCTTCCTGCTCGCGAACCTGTCGGACTTCGACTTCGCGCAGCATGCGGTGCCGGTCGACGAATGGCTCGAGATCGACCGCTACGCGGTCGCGTTCTCCGCGCAACTGCAGACGGAACTGCTCGGCCACTACGAGAAGTACGAATTCCACCCAGTCGTCGCGAAGCTGCAGACGTACTGCTCGGAAGACCTCGGCGGCTTCTACCTCGACGTGCTGAAGGACCGCCTGTACACGAGCGCGGCCGATTCGCGCGCACGCCGCTCCGCGCAGACCGCGCTGTACCACCTCACGCACGGGCTGCTGCGCGTGCTCGCGCCGTTCCTGTCGTTCACCGCGGAAGAAGCGTGGAAGGTGTTCCAGCCGGCCAGCGACACCGTGTTCACGGAAACCTACTACGCGTATCCGGAAGTCGCCGGTGCAGCCGCGCTGATCGAGAAGTGGGCGCTGCTGCGCGACGTGCGCGGCAACGTGACGAAGGCGCTCGAGGAAGCCCGCACCGCGAACCGCATCGGCTCGTCGCTGCAGGCCGAAGTGGCCGTGCATGCGAGCGGCGCGCGCTACGACGCGCTGACGAGCCTCGGCGACGACCTGAAGTTCGTGCTGATCACGTCGGCGGCAACGGTCGTGAAGGTCGACGACGAAGCGCAGGAAAGCGTCGACGTGGCCGCGTCGAAGTACCAGAAGTGCGAACGCTGCTGGCACTACCGCGAGGACGTCGGCGCGCACGCCGATCATCCGACGCTGTGCGGCCGCTGCTTCTCGAACCTGTTTGAAAACGGCGAAATCCGGAGCGCTGCGTAAATATGGCGAAAACCCTGTCGAAACCGGCCAGCGGCGCGCTCGCGCCCTGGCTCGGCATTTCGCTGATCGTGATCCTGTTCGACCAGCTGTCGAAGATCGCGATCCTGAAAACGTTCGCGTACGGCGCGCAGCATGCGCTGACGTCGTTCTTCAACCTCGTGCTGGTGTACAACCGCGGCGCCGCGTTCGGCTTCCTGTCGACCGCGAGCGGCTGGCAGCGCTGGGCGTTCACCGCGCTCGGCGTCGGCGCGACGCTCGTGATCTGCTTCCTGCTGAAGCGCCACGGCCACCAGCGGCTGTTCAGCGTGTCGCTCGCGCTGATCCTTGGCGGCGCGCTCGGCAACGTGATCGACCGGCTGATCTACGGCCACGTGATCGACTTTCTCGATTTCCACCTCGGCGACTGGCACTTCCCGGCGTTCAACCTCGCCGATTCCGCGATCACGATCGGCGCGGTGCTGCTGATCTACGACGAACTGCGTCGCGTGCGCGGCTCGCGCTGAGCGCGCATACTCGGTGGCGACGGCCGGCTTCGCGCCGGCCGTTCCGTTTGACCCTTGGAGGCCTGAGTTGGCACACGCAGAACTCGCAGGAAAACACCTCGTTCTCGGCCTGACGGGCGGCATCGCCTGCTACAAGATCGCCGAGCTCACCCGGCTGCTGACGAAGGCAGGCGCGACCGTACAGGTCGCGATGACCGAAGCCGCCGCGCAGTTCATCACGCCCGTCACGATGCAGGCGCTGTCTGGCCGGCCCGTCTACATGAGCCAGTGGGACGCGCGCATCGGCAACAACATGGCGCACATCGACCTGTCGCGCGAAGCCGACGCGATCGTGATCGCGCCCGCGTCGACGGATTTCCTCGCGAAGCTCGCGCACGGGTTCGCGGACGACCTGCTGTCGACGCTGTGCGTCGCGCGCGACTGTCCGCTGCTCGTCGTGCCCGCGATGAACCGCCAGATGTGGCAGAACCCGGCCACGCAACGCAATGCCGCGCAATTGCGCGCCGACGGCGTGTCGGTGCTCGGCCCCGATTCGGGCGCGCAGGCGTGCGGCGAAGTCGGCGACGGCCGCATGCTCGAGCCCGAGGCGATCTATGAGGCGATCGTCGCGCACTTCGCGCCGAAGGTGCTCGCGCACCGCCGCGTGCTGATCACGGCCGGCCCGACGTTCGAGCCGCTCGATCCGGTGCGCGGGCTCACGAACCGCTCGAGCGGCAAGATGGGCTTCGCGCTCGCGCGCGCCGCGCAGCAGGCCGGCGCCGACGTGCATCTCGTCGCGGGGCCGGTCGCGCTCGACACGCCGTGGGGCGTGTACCGCCAGGACGTGCAGACCGCGCAGCAGATGTACGACGCGGTGATGCAGGCGGTAGCCGACGCCGACATCTTCATCGCGGTGGCCGCGGTCGCCGACTGGCGCGTCGATCAGCCGGCCGAGCACAAGATGAAGAAGACGGCCGACCGCAAGATGCCGGCGCTCGCGTTCGTCGAGAATCCCGACATCCTCGCGTCGGTCGCCGCGCTGCCCGATCCGCCGTATTGCGTCGGGTTCGCGGCCGAAAGCGGCGACCTCGACGTGCACGGCGACGAGAAGCGCAAGCGCAAGAACGTACCGCTCCTGGTCGGCAACCTCGGCCCGCTGACGTTCGGCCGCGACGACAACGAAGTCGTGCTGTTCGAGGCAGCCGGCCTCACGCGCCTGCCGCGCGCGCCGAAGGACGAACTCGCGCACGTGCTCGTCGCGGAAATCGCGAAGCGCCTGCCGGACAACCGCCTGATCTGATTACCCGCGCGGCGGCCCGCGCCGCCGCGCCCTTCCCGACCGATTCGACGACCGCATGAAACTCGACCTGAAGATTCTCGACGCGCGCATGCGCGACTACCTGCCCGCCTACGCGACCACCGGCAGCGCGGGCCTCGACCTGCGCGCGTGTCTCGACGCGCCCGTCACGCTGCAGCCGGGCGAAACGACGCTGGTGCCGACGGGCCTCGCGATCCATCTCGAAGACCCCGGCTACGCAGCGCTGATCCTGCCGCGCTCGGGCCTTGGCCACAAGCACGGGATCGTGCTCGGCAACCTGGTCGGCCTGATCGACTCCGACTACCAGGGCCAGCTGATGGTGTCGACGTGGAATCGCGGCCAGACGGAGTTCGTGCTGAACCCCTTCGAGCGGCTCGCGCAGCTCGTGATCGTGCCGGTCGTGCAGGCGCAGTTCAACATCGTCGACGACTTCGCGCAAAGCGATCGCGGCGAAGGCGGCTTCGGCAGCACCGGCCGTCACTGAACGGCGCAACGCAAAAAGGGGCCTCGCGGCCCCTTTTCTTTTTCCGACTCAGTGCGACTGCGTTCACCGCTCGGCCGTCTGCGCGATCCGCGCGGGTACGAGTTCGCGGCGCCGCGCCTGCGCGATGCTCGCGTAGATCACCAGCGCGACCAGCACGCCGAGCAGCACCGCCGACGAGCCGACCGTGCCGAGCGCGAGTCCACCCTTGGCGACCGGTTTCGTCAGCAGGTCGCCGACCGTCGCCCCGAACGGACGCGTGAGCACGAACGCCGCCCAGAACAGCAGCACGCCGGAAATGCGCGTGAAGTAGTGCGCGAGCACGATCGCCGCGAGCAGCCCGCCGATCAGCAGCGCGCCGCCGCCGAAGCCGAGGCCCGAGCTGTCCGCGAGGAAATCGCCGAGCGCGGTGCCGAGCGTGTTCGAGAACAGGATCGCGATCCAGTACAGCAGTTCGACCTTGCGCGTGCGGATCAGGTCGACCGACAGCGATTCGCCGCTCAGGCGCCACACCGTGAAGATCGCCAGCAGGATCGCGACGAGAATCGACGAGCCGGCCGCGTAGCCGAGGCCGAGCGTGCGGTCCATGAAGTCGGACATCGTCGTGCCCGCCGTGCTCGTCGCGACGATCACGGCCCAGTAGATCGCCGGGCGATATTGCGTCGTCCTGAGCTGCGCGCCGAGCGTGACGAGAAAGAAACCGAACAGCAGGATCGAGCTCACCGCATAGCCGACGTTCAGCGTCATCGACAGCAGGTCGCCGCCGGTTTCGCCGAGCGTCGTCGCGCAGATCTTCATGATCCAGAACGCGAGCGTGACTTTGGGAAGTTTGTTCATTCGAACCCCTTTTACAGATGGCGCCGGGCTGGCGTGCGCCGGCCCGGATCGCGGACAGGTTCGAATGTAATCGCCGCCGGCTTAACGGAACCTTAGCGCGGCGGGCGTTGCGATGCCGCGCGGGCTGCAGCCCGCGGCGGGAACGCACGCGTCAGCGCGCGTGCTGGTGCCGATAGTGCAGCGCGTACGCGAGCGTCAGCAGCACGACGAACACGACGCCGACCACCATCGTCATCCGGAATTCGCGCGTAAACGCCGTCGTCAGCAGGATCGCGCCGACGAGCCCGGCACCGAGCAGGCTGCCGAACGGGTGCCCCCACATCCGGAACGCGAGCGCCGGCCCGCTGTACCGCGCGCGAAAGCGCAGGTGCGTGACGAAGATCATCATCCACGTGAACAGCGCGCCGAACATCGCGATCGCCATCATCACTGTAAACGCGGTGTCGGGCGACAGCGCGACCAGCACGGCCGCGACCGCGACGCCGCTGGTCGAGATCCACAGCGCCGCGCGCGGCACGCCGTTGCCGCCGAGCCGGCCGAACACCGCCGGCGCGAGCCGCGCGCGCGACAGGCTGAACATCATCCGCGTCGTCACGTAGAGCTGGCTGTTCATCGCCGACAGCGCCGCGATCAGCAGCACGAAGTTGATCACGCCGGCCGCGTACGGCACGTGCGTCGCGGCCATCACCTTCACGAACGGGCTTTCGTCGGTGCCGGCCTGGGTCCACGGCACGATCGCGAGCATCAGCGACAGCGTCAGCAGGTAGAACAGCACGAGCCGGAACACCGTCGAGCGGAACGCGCGCGTGACCGCGTGCTGCGGATCGCGCGCCTCGCCGGCCGCGATCGCGACCGCCTCGATGCTCATGTAGCTGAAGATCGCGACGATCACCGCGACCCAGGTGCCCCACGGCCCTTTCGGCATGAAGCCGTCGTGCGCGGTGTAGTTCGCGAAGCCGATGCCGGAAGCCGCCGGCGCCGACCACACGAGATACGCGCCGAGCACGATGAACACGACGATCGCCGCGATCTTCAGCAGCGAGAATGCGTATTCGACCGAGCCGTACAGCGTGACGCTCGCCAGGTTCACCGCGATCAGCAGCGCGGAGAAGCCGATCACCCAATACCAGCCGGGCACGGCCGGAAACCAGTACTTCATGAAGACGGCGATCGCGCTGATCTCGGTGCCGATCGCGAACACCACCGCGAACCAGTACGCATAGCGCACGAGAAAGCCCGCGAGCGGGCCGACGTAGTGCTCGGCATACGCGCCGAACGAGCCGGCCGTCGGATGCGCGACCGTCATTTCCGCGAGCGCGCCCATCAGCAGCAGCGCGATCAGCGCGCCGATCGCGTACGAAACCAGCACGCTGGGGCCGGCGAGCCCGATCGCGAACCCGCTGCCGAGGAACAGCCCCGTGCCGATCGCGCCGCCGATCGCGATCATCGCCATCTGCCCGGACGTCAGCGCATGGCGCAAGCCTTGTTCGCGCGCGACGATGTTGTCGAACGATCGTTGTTGTTGTGTCACTGCGTTACCACTCCCCTGCACCGCCATCGCGCCACCGGCGCCAGATAAAACGAAACGGCGCGGAGAACTTCCCGCGCCGTTCGCATGAACCACGAATTATCGCTTATTCGACTTCGACCGCCTCTTCGTTCGGCTTGTGCGGCGGATTCGCCAGCTTGTCGAACGACAACTGCACCTTGTCGTTTTCGTCCACGTCGACCGTCACATGGCCGCCATTGACGAGCTTGCCGAACAGCAGTTCGTCGGCCAGCGCGCGACGGATCGTGTCCTGGATCAGCCGCTGCATCGGCCGCGCGCCCATCAGCGGGTCGAAGCCGTGCTTCGCGAGATGCTTGCGCAACGCGTCGGTGAAGAGCGCGTCGACCTTCTTCTCGTGCAGCTGCTCCTCGAGCTGGATCAGGAACTTGTCGACCACGCGCATGATGATTTCCTCATCGAGCGAGCGGAAGCTGATGATCGCGTCCAGACGGTTGCGGAACTCCGGCGTGAACAGGCGCTTGATGTCGGTCATCTCGTCGCCCGTTTCGCGGCGCGTCGTGAAGCCGATCGTCGCCTTCTGCATCGACTCGGCGCCCGCGTTCGTCGTCATGATGATGATGACGTTGCGGAAATCCGCCTTGCGGCCGTTGTTGTCCGTCAGCGTGCCGTGGTCCATCACCTGCAGCAGCACGTTGAAGATGTCCGGATGCGCCTTCTCGATCTCGTCGAGCAGCAGCACGCAGTGCGGCTTCTTCGTGACGGCTTCGGTCAGCAAGCCGCCCTGGTCGAACCCGACGTAGCCCGGCGGCGCGCCGATCAGCCGGCTCACCGCGTGACGCTCCATGTATTCCGACATGTCGAAGCGGATCAGCTCGATGCCGAGCGTGAACGCGAGCTGGCGCGCCACTTCGGTCTTGCCGACGCCGGTCGGGCCGGAGAACAGGAACGCGCCGATCGGCTTGTCCATCTTGCCGAGGCCCGCACGCGCCATCTTGATCGACGCGGCAAGCGCGTCGATCGCCGGATCCTGGCCGAACACGACGCTCTTCAGGTCGCGGTCGAGCGTCTGCAGCTTGCTGCGATCGTCCTGCGACACGCTCTGCGCCGGCACGCGCGCGATCTTCGAGATGATTTCCTCGATCTCGCTCTTGCCGATCGTCTTCTTCTGCTTCGACTTCGGCAGGATGCGCTGCGCGGCACCCGCTTCGTCGATCACGTCGATCGCCTTGTCCGGCAGGTGACGGTCGGTGATGAAGCGCGCCGACAGTTCGGCCGCGGCCGACAGCGCGCCCGACGAATACTTGACGCCGTGATGCTCCTCGAAGCGCGACTTCAGCCCGCGCAGGATCGCGACCGTCTGCTCGACGGTCGGCTCCGTCACGTCGACCTTCTGGAAGCGCCGCGACAGCGCCGCGTCCTTCTCGAAGATGCCGCGATACTCGGTGAACGTGGTCGCGCCGATGCACTTGAGCGTGCCCGACGACAGCGCCGGCTTCAGCAGGTTCGACGCGTCGAGCGTGCCGCCCGATGCGGCGCCCGCGCCGATCAGCGTGTGGATTTCGTCGATGAACAGGATCGCGTGCGGCCGTTCCTTCAGTTCCTTCAGCACCGTCTTCAGACGCTGCTCGAAGTCGCCGCGATACTTGGTGCCCGCCAGCAGCGCGCCCATGTCGAGCGAATACACCTGCGCGTTCGCGAGGATGTCCGGCACTTCGCCGCGCGTGATGCGATAGGCGAGCCCTTCCGCGATCGCGGTCTTGCCGACGCCGGCCTCGCCGACGAGCAGCGGATTGTTCTTGCGGCGGCGGCACAGCACCTGCACGACGCGCTCGACCTCGGGCTCGCGGCCGATCAGCGGATCGATGCGGCCGTCCTTCGCCATCTGGTTCAGGTTCTGCGTGAACTGCGCGAGCGGGGTTTCCTTCTGCGCGTTCGCGTCTTCGCTTTCCGCGTTCGCGTCGGACGACTTCGCGGCTTCGCCGCCGTTCGTCTTCGCGATGCCGTGCGAAATGAAGTTCACGACGTCCAGGCGCGTGACGCCCTGCTGCTGCAGGTAGTAGACCGCGTGCGAATCCTTCTCGCCGAAGATCGCGACCAGCACGTTCGCGCCGGTCACTTCCTTCTTGCCGTTCGACGTCGACTGGACGTGCATGATCGCGCGCTGGATCACGCGCTGGAAACCGAGCGTCGGCTGGGTATCGACATCGTCGGTGCCCGGGACGGTAGGTGTGTTGTCGTGGATGAAATTGCGCAGGTTCTGACGCAAGTCCTCGATGTTGGCCGCACACGCGCGCAACACCTCGGCTGCCGTCGGATTATCCAGCAGGGCCAGCAGCAGATGCTCGACCGTAATGAACTCATGGCGCGCCTGGCGTGCTTCCATGAACGCCATGTGCAGGCTGACTTCCAATTCCTGGGCAATCATGCTTCCTCCATCACGCACTGCAGCGGATGCCCGGCCTGCCGCGCATGGGTAACGACTTGCTCAACCTTGGTCGACGCGATGTCCCGCGTATAGACCCCACAAACCCCTCGCCCTTCGCGATGGACCTTCAGCATGATCTGCGTGGCCGTCTCGCGATCCTTCTTGAAATACTCCTGTACGACCATCACGACGAACTCCATCGGCGTGAAGTCGTCGTTCAGCAGCACCACCTTGTACATCGAAGGCGGCTTGAGCTTCTGCTGCTTGCGTTCCAGGACGGTGCTGTCCTGCTTGTCCGGGATAATCGCCATACACCCATTCTAAACAACTCGGACAGGCCCGCAATCCTGCCGTTACCCGACCGACCGGCCGGTGCCCTCCCTGGTTCCCGACGACCCGCGATCGTCTTCGCACCATACGAAAGCCGGCTGCGGTGCCGGCTTTCACGCGTGGCGCGGAACACGAACCGTCAGGGGGAAACTGCACCGGACGTCGCATCCGCGTCCAGTATCCCACAAGCCGGGACGACTCGATCGCGTGTCACTCGAGCCTGGTATATGAGCCGATTATGCGTCTTTTCAAGTCCGCGCGCTCGACGGGATGCTGCAAAGCAAAGCCGGAAAAACCCTGAAAATGGGTTCTTTACAACGTCCCTCTAAACGTCTAAAAATTCCCCTTGACACTCAAATAAAGAGCGCCAACAATCAAGCTGGCACTTTTTTCAACTCGCCGGTTGGCGAAATGAAAGAGGCCGAAGGTGAGCTTGTGAGGGGGGAACGGCTGTATTTTCCGGTCGTTTAGCTTTTCGAGCGTGCTCGTGGTAAGTAGCAGCGACTGTGTGACAGGGGAAGTAGGAAATGGCAACTGGTATCGTTAAGTGGTTCAACGACGCGAAGGGCTTCGGTTTCATCACTCCCGACGAGGGCGGTGAAGATCTGTTTGCGCACTTCTCGGCCATCAACATGCAGGGCTTCAAGACCCTGAAGGAAGGCCAGAAGGTGAGCTTCGAGGTCGTTCAAGGGCCGAAGGGCAAGCAAGCGTCGAACATCCAGGCCGCGTAAGGCACCGGATATCAGACGAAGAAACCCGGCATTGCGCCGGGTTTCTTTTTTTTCAGGCCGGCCACTCGTTAATTCGATTGGCCGGCCTTTTCGTTCAATCCCGATAATCGAACACGTATTGTCTTGTCGCACGCGCAGATCGAATGCCGTCATGTGCGTGAAACATATTCGATATCCGTTACACGACCTTCAGCGTGCCCATCATGCCGAGATCCTCGTGTTCGAGAATGTGGCAATGAAACATGCGCTCGCCGGGCATGTCTTGCGTGACGAGTAGCGTCACGGTCTCGCCGCTGCGCACGTTGACGGTATCGCGCCATGCGCGGAACGGTTCGCTCGTGCGCGTGCCGTCCGACGCGCGCTCGATCACCTGGAATTGCGTGCCATGCAAGTGGAACGGGTGATCCATGTCGGTGGCGTTGCGCAGGGTCCAGCGCTCGACGTCGCCGCGGCGGCTGGTCAGCGTCGCGCGATGCGGCGCGTAGGTCGCACCGTTGATCATGAAGCGCATGCCCGCCGGGCGGCCGCGTGCCGGCCCTTTCATCATCGCGTCCATGTCCATCTTTTCGCCGAACTCGATCGTCTTCTGCGCGACCGGCTCGCCGAGCGCGGGCACCCTGCGCAGCGTCGCGGGCAGCGCGCGCGCCGCTGCAGGCGCGAACGCGACATCGGCGAGCGTCAGCGCCGGATCCGGCGGCAGGCTGCCGTGGCCGCCGTCGTGCGACATTGCCATCTTGCGGCGGTCGTACTCGGCCGCCTGCAGCACCGCGCGTGACGCGCGGTCGCCGGCGCGCACCAGCAGTTCCGCACGCTCGCCCGGCGCGAGCAGCAGCGACGTCACGCGGCGCGGCGCGTCGAACAACCCGCCGTCGGTGCCGACCTGCTCGAACGCGCGACCGTCGTCGAATGCGACGCGCAAGTAGCGTGCGCTGCATGCGTTCCACACGCGCCAGCGCTCGTCGCTCGCGACGTCGATCCGCGGCCGGCGCGCCCCATTGACCAGCACGAACTGGCCTTCGCGGCCGTTCATCCAGTCCATCATGTCGTTCGGCGGGATCGTGCCGTCGCGCGCGAGCTTCAGGTCGGATACGAACAGGTTGCGCTCGGGCCAGCCGGCGAGCGGGTCGTCGACGGCGCGCACGATGAAGGGCCCCGCAAGCCCGCGGAATACCTGTTCAGCCGTCATCATGTGCGGATGGGGGTGATACCAGTAGGTGCCGGCGCTGCCCTTCGGCAGCGTGAAGCGGTACACATGCGACGCGCCCGGCGCAACCGGATCGGACGGATTGCCGTCCTGGTCGGGCGGCACCGGTAGCCCGTGCCAGTGGATCGTCGACGGTTGCGGCAGTTTGTTCACGAAGCGGATCTCGACCGTGTCGCCCTCGCGCACGTCGATCAGCGGGCCGACAACGGGCCCTTGCGTGTCCGTGCCGAACTGCCAGAACGTCGTCGGACGCGCACCGTGCAGCATCGGACGCGCGACCGGCTGCGCGACCAGCGTCGCGCGGAACGTGCCGGGTTCGCGGCTTTCGTTTGCCAGGATGCGCAGCGACGCGAGCGGCGTGCCGGCCGGCAGCGCATCGGCCGCGGCGAGCGCGGCCGGCGCCGGCTTCGCGTGCTGCGCGTGGTCCGCCATTCCCGACATGCCCGGCATGTCGTCCATCTGATCCATGCCGGCCATGCCCGCGTGACCGGCATGCTGCGCCCATGCGGCGCGCGCAAACAGCGAAGCGGCCGCGACACCGATGGCGTGCGACAGGAAGGTTCTCCGTATCATCAATCGTTCCTCGTTATTCGTGCTGCATCGCGCGGCCGTCTCGACCTGCGCGCGTGCCGGCACGGGGAAGCGCCCGTGCGACGCGCAATCCGATGCCCGCGTCATCATAACCGCAGCACTCGGTCGAAACGCCGCGACACCGCGCGAGCGTCGATACGCCGCACGACGCGGCCGGCCCGACGATTCGCGCGCCGCGCGGGCCGCGTTTTCGCTCATCGAATGACGGCCGCGGGCCCCGCTGCCCTCGCGCCGGCCGGGCCGATCGACGCCTTGCATCCCCCCGGTTTGGTCACGCCCGATCGAAGGCATTTGCTACCGCTGCGCATCGCGTCGTCGACGCGTCGCGCGCCCTCTTTGCCTGAACCCCTCGATTTTTCACGATGTGGAACAAGTCTCTGCTTTATAAAAATTCGTGGTGCACGGCACAAATTCGCTGTTTCGCGATGCCAAAAATCATTCCGCAATACAAAACACACGAAATATCACATTGTTTTAAAAGGAGAATTTTTGTTTCGAGAAAGCGTTCTACGCGCACCATCGAGCGCGCTCGCGGACGTAGACTTTGTTCCATGCACTGACGCTTCGCCACGACGTTCGATACGGAACCCGGCGCAAGCAGCCAGTCGGGCCACAGCCGGACGCGCCGGCGGGCGGCACACCAGAATCGCTTGTGATCAGAAAGGGAGAACGGAAATGAAGGGATTTCGCTTTGGTTCAGCGCTCGGGTCGTTCTACATCCTGCCGGCAAACGGCGGCTGGGAAGCGACGTTCGGCAACGCCTCGCTCGGCGCGTTCTCGTGCCCGGAAGTGGCAGCCGACCACATCTCCCGCGGCGACTGCGAACAGCCGTCCGAACTGGATACGGCCACGCTCGAAGTGCCGCACGAAATCGCCGAATGGGAAATCGTTCACGTCTGAATGGCACGCCTGCAACGAAAAACGCCCCGGGCGACCGGGGCGTTTTCATTGTCGGCGGGACGGCGAGCCGCCAGGCCCGCCATGTCGGCTGCCGCCGTTGCCAGGGCGCGCGCGGTAGCGCGGCCGGCGTCAGGCGACTGCGTCGACGATGCCGTTCAGCGTTGCACTCGGGCGCATCGCCTGGCTCGTCAGCTCGACGCTCGGACGGTAGTAGCCGCCGATCGCCTGTGCCTTGCCCTGCGCGGCCGACAGTTCTTCCAGGATGCGCGCTTCGCTGTCGGACAGCGACTTCGCGACGCCTTCGAACTGCGCCTTCAGCGCGGCGTCCTCGGTCTGCTCGGCCAGCGCCTGCGCCCAGTACAGGCACAGGTAGAAGTGGCTGCCGCGGTTGTCGAGGCCGCCGACCTTGCGCGCCGGCGACTTGTTCTCGTCCAGGAACTTGCCGGTCGCCTGGTCGAGCGTCTTCGCGAGCACGAGCGCCTTCGGGTTCTGATAAGCGTTGCCGAGGTGTTCGAGCGACGCGGCCAGCGCGAGGAATTCGCCGAGCGAATCCCAGCGCAGGAAGCCTTCCTCGACGAACTGCTGCACGTGCTTCGGTGCCGAGCCGCCCGCGCCCGTCTCGAACATCCCGCCGCCGGCCATCAGCGGCACGATCGACAGCATCTTCGCGCTGGTGCCGAGTTCCATGATCGGGAACAGGTCAGTCAGGTAGTCGCGCAGCACGTTACCCGTGACCGAGATCGTGTCCTTGCCCGCGCGGATGCGCTCGAGCGAGAAACGCGTCGCGTCCACCGGCGTCATGATGCGGATGTCGAGGCCGTTCGTATCGTGATCCTTCAGGTAGCGTTCGACCTTCGCGATGATCTGCGCGTCGTGCGCACGTGCCGGATCGAGCCAGAACACGGCCGGCGCGCCGGTCGCGCGGGCGCGGTTGACCGCGAGCTTGACCCAGTCCTGCACCGGTGCGTCCTTGGTCTGGCACATGCGCCAGACGTCGCCCGACTCGACCGCGTGCTCGAGCAGCACGTTGCCGGCTTCGTCGGTGACGCGCACGACGCCGTCGGCCGGGATCAGGAACGTCTTGTCGTGCGAACCGTATTCCTCGGCCGCCTGCGCCATCAGGCCGACGTTCGGCACGCTGCCCATCGTGACCGGGTCGAATGCGCCATGCTGCTTGCAGTCCTCGATCACGGCCTGGTAGACGCCCGCGTAGCAGCGGTCCGGAATCACGGCCTTCGCGTCGTACAGTTCACCGTCCGGGCCCCACATGCAGCCCGACTCGCGGATCATCGCCGGCATCGATGCGTCGACGATCACGTCGCTCGGCACGTGCAGGTTCGTGATGCCCTTGTCCGAGTTGACCATCGCGAGGCGCGGACGCACCGCGTACTCGGCCTTGACGTCGGCTTCGATCGCTTCGCGCGTGTCGGCCGGCAGGTCCTTCAGGCGCGCGTACAGGTCGCCGATCCCGTTGTTCGGGTTGAAACCGGCCTGCGCCAGCACGTCCGCGTGCTTCGCGAGCGCGTCGCGGTAGAACACCGACACGAAGTGACCGAACAGGATCGGGTCCGAGACCTTCATCATGGTCGCCTTCAGGTGCACCGAGAACAGCACGTCCTGCGCCTTCGCGTCGGCGATCTGCGCTTCGATGAAGCTGCGCAGCGCCTTGCGGCTCATCACCGAGGCGTCGATGACTTCACCGGCCTTCACGGCCGTCTTTTCCTTCAGCACCTTCTTCACGCCGTCGGCCGTCGTGAGTTCGATCTTCACGCTGCCGGCATCGGCGATCAGCGCCGACTTCTCGCTGCCGTAGAAGTCGCCTTCGGTCATGTGCGCGACGTGCGCCTTCGACGTGGCCTTCCATGCGCCCATCTTGTGCGGGTGCTTGCGTGCGTAGTTCTTGACCGACAGCGGCGCGCGACGGTCGGAGTTGCCTTCGCGCAGCACCGGGTTCACCGCGCTGCCCTTGATCTTGTCGTAGCGGGCCTTGACGGCCTTCTCTTCGTCGCTCGACGGCTCTTCCGGGTAGGCCGGCAGCTTGTAGCCCTGCGCCTGCAGTTCGGCGATCGCGGCCTTGAGCTGCGGCACCGATGCGCTGATGTTCGGCAGCTTGATGATGTTCGCTTCCGGCTTCAGCGTGAGCTGGCCCAGTTCGGCCAGATCGTCGGAACCCTTCTGCTCCGGCGGCAGGACGTCGGCGAATGCCGCGATGATGCGGCCGGCGAGCGAGATGTCGCGCGTTTCGACGGCGACGCCCGACGAGCGCGTGAAGGCCTTGACGATCGGCAGCAGCGAATAGGTCGCGAGCGCGGGCGCTTCGTCGGTGAGGGTGTAGATGATCTTGGGCGAAGTGGACATGGTCGATGCGTTGCTACGTGAAAATTTGGGACTGAGGAGCGCCGGCGGTAACCGGCGGGGAGCGACCGGGTCGATCGCGAAAGGGGTGTGCCGGCTAGCCGGGCGGTGGTGTTGCGAGGGCCGTCATGTTCTACCTTGCAGGGCACCCGGGCCGCATCGCGGCGCCGCGGCCCGCATGCCGGACCGCCCTGCCAACAAACCTGCCGTTCATGAAACGCCCCGGCGCCGGCAGTAGGCGCCGGGGCGGCCGGCGGTCCGCCGGCCTGCCCCGGAAGGGACTTACATGTTCTCGATCAGCACTTCGCCGAAGCCGGAGCACGACACCTGCGTCGCGCCTTCCATCAGACGCGCGAAGTCGTACGTGACGCGCTTCTGCAGGATCGACTTCTCCATCGCGGCGATGATCGTGTCGGCCGCTTCCGTCCAGCCGAGGTGGCGCAGCATCATTTCCGCCGACAGGATCTCGGAACCGGGGTTCACGTAATCCTTGCCCGCGTACTTCGGCGCCGTGCCGTGGGTCGCCTCGAACATCGCGACCGAATCCGACAGGTTCGCGCCCGGCGCGATCCCGATGCCGCCGACCTGCGCGGCCAGTGCGTCGGAGATGTAGTCGCCGTTCAGGTTCAGCGTCGCGATCACGTCGTATTCGGCCGGACGCAGCAGGATCTGCTGCAGGAACGCGTCGGCGATCGAATCCTTGATGACGATCTCGTTGCCCGTCTTCGGGTTCTTCACGCGCATCCACGGGCCGCCGTCGATCAGCTCGCCGCCGAACTCCTTCTGCGCGAGCGCATAGCCGGCGTCACGGAACAGGCCTTCCGTGAACTTCATGATGTTGCCCTTGTGCACCAGCGTGACCGACTTGCGATCGTTGTCGATCGCGTACTGGATCGCCTTGCGCACGAGACGCTCGGTGCCTTCGGTCGACACGGGCTTGACGCCGATCCCCGAGGTTTCCGGGAAGCGGATCTTCTTCACGCCCATCTCTTCCTGCAGGAACTTGATGACCTTCTTCGCCTGCTCGGAGCCCGCGGCCCATTCGATGCCCGCGTAGATGTCTTCCGAGTTCTCGCGGAAGATCACCATGTCGATCTTTTGCGGCTCGCGCACCGGCGACGGCACACCCTTGAAATACTGGACCGGGCGCAGGCAGACGTAGAGGTCGAGTTCCTGGCGCAGCGCGACGTTCAGCGAACGGATGCCGCCGCCGACCGGCGTCGTGAGCGGCCCCTTGATCGACACCACGTATTCCTTCAGCACCTGCAGCGTTTCGTCCGGCAGCCACACGTCCGGACCGTACACCTTGGTCGCCTTCTCGCCCGCGAAGATCTCCATCCAGTGAATCTTGCGCTTGCCCTTGTAGGCATGCGCGACCGCCGCGTCGACGACCTTGATCATGACCGGCGTGATATCGAAGCCCGTACCGTCGCCTTCGATGTAGGGAATGATCGGCTGATCGGAAACGTTGAGCGAGAAGTCCTTGTTGACGGTGATCTTGTCACCGCCCTCCGGAACCTTGATGTGCTGATACGGCATGATCGACTCCAGTGACGTGGCTGAGCAGGTGATGCTGGTCGAAACTGCGCGCGCGGCGAGGTGGCCTTGCCACCTTCGTGACGGCAACAGCGAGCCGCTATTCTAGCGCCCCAACCGGGGCCGGCGGCACGAAGCGCGACGCTGCGTATCAAGTCTTCCCTTATGTCTTATATAAGACAGAGGACTTGCCGTTCCGTATTATGCATTAAGATTCCGCCATTTGCCATAGACCGCCCGTCCCGCCGCCCCGCGGCACGCCGGGCGGGCGCCCCGCCATGACCCTGATCGCCCTCAACAAGCCGTTCGGCACGATTTGCCAGTTTTCCGCGCACGAGACGCGGCCGTCGCTCGGCGACTGGGTAACCACGCCCGGCGTCTACCCGGCCGGCCGGCTCGACGCGGACAGCGAGGGTCTGCTGCTGCTCACCGACGACGGCGCGCTGCAGGCGCGCATCGCCGAGCCGCGCCACAAGCTCGTCAAGCGCTACTGGGCGCAGGTCGACGGCGCGCCGGGACCGGCCGACCTGAAGGCACTCGCGCGCGGCGTCGATCTCGGCGACTACGTGACGCGCCCGTGCCGCGCCGAATTCATCGAACCGCCCGAGGCGCTGTGGCCGCGCAACCCGCCGATCCGCTATCGCGCCGCGATCCCGACCACGTGGATCGAACTCGCGATCACCGAAGGCAAGAACCGGCAGGTGCGCCGGATGACGGCCGCGATCGGCTTCCCGACATTGCGTCTCGTGCGTGTCGGCATCGGTGCGCTCGACATATTCGCGCTCGGCATTGCACCGGGCGAAACAATCGCACTGCCGCCGCGCGCCCCGTGGGACGGTTTCGCGCGCGCCGAATGACGAATTCGCGACGGGCGAATTTTTCGTCATCTTTTTCGTCAACCGCCGGCGAAGATCGTGCGTTAAACCACGCAGATGCCAACCTTAGCTATCCGGCATTGGCAGCCGAACCGGTATTTCCGTGTTTGCGTCACGAAAGCGACGTTTTCTTCGAATACGATTCGGCGCCCGCAGCGCAAAGAGAAATTTCTCGAAGCGTCTGTCAACCGAAAGGTGGATGGCACCGTTAGACGACATGACTCCTATTGCCGGGTCATTTGGTTAATTAACTAAAGCTGAGGAACACAACATGAACAAACTGATCGCCGCTCTGGTCGCTGGCCTCTTCGCAACGGCAGCATTCGCACAAGCTTCGGCTCCGGAAGCTGCTTCGGCTGCTGCTCCGGCAGCTGCTTCGGCACCGGCAAAGCACGCTGCCAAGAAGCACCACGCAAAGAAGAAGCACCACGCAGCTAAGAAGGCAGCTAGCGAAGCCGAAGCACCGGCAGCTGCTTCGAACTAAGCAAGCTGTTTGTAATAACGCAGTCAAGAACACGCAGTCTTGCCGTTCTTACGGCGTTGAAAGGCAGATCACCGCGAGGCGATCTGCCTTTTTCTTTTTTGTGCCCGCCGGCGCGCTTCGCGTACCATGCGGTTCTCGTTTTCCCGATAGGAGCCCTGCTGTGCGATTCTCCCTGCGCCCGTCGCTCGGCCGCCTTGCGCGCGCCGCCGTGTTTCCCGCCGCGCTCGCCGTCCTCGCACTCGGCATGCAGACCGCCCACGCCCAGATGCCGCCCGGCGCCAAGCAGCCGGGCGAGTTCCCGCGCGTGAAGCTGCGCGCCGGCATGTACGTGATCGACGCGGCCGTCGCCGCGAACGACGCCGATCGCGAACAGGGGCTGATGTACCGGTCGCAGCTCGCGCCGAACGAAGGCATGCTGTTCGTGTTCAACGAGAACGCCGTGCACTGCTTCTGGATGAAGAACACGCTGATCCCGCTGTCGATCGCGTTCGTCCGCGCGGACGGCACGATCACCGACATCGACGAGATGAAGGCCGAGACGACCGACAACCACTGCCCGCGCAACAACGGTGTCTATGCGCTCGAAATGAGCAAGGGCTGGTTCGCGGCGAAAGGCATCAAGCCGGGCATGAAGCTCGACGGGCTGCCCAAGGCCCAGTAATCGCCATCGCCGCGGCACCGCCGCGCATCGACCGCAGCCGGCCGCCCTGCTTGTTGGGCGCCGGCTTTTTTTTCGCCGGCCGGCGGCCGCGGCCGCCTTGATACGGCGCACCTTGCCCGCATCTGCAAAAGCCACGGACAAGCGCTATGCTTTAAATCTCGCTTGTTTCAGCCCGGGCCGGCGCCGCCGTCCCGCTTACGATCCGAACCACCAGGAGGTTCACGTGCCCCGCAAAACCCCCATCGAGCGCTATCGCAATATCGGGATCAGCGCTCACATCGATGCCGGCAAGACCACGACGACCGAGCGCATCCTGTTTTACACCGGCGTGAGCCACAAGATCGGTGAAGTGCACGACGGCGCGGCCACGATGGACTGGATGGAGCAGGAGCAGGAACGCGGCATCACGATCACGTCGGCTGCGACCACGGCCTTCTGGAAAGGCATGGCCGGCAACTACCCCGAACACCGGATCAACATCATCGACACGCCCGGGCACGTCGACTTCACGATCGAGGTCGAGCGCTCGATGCGCGTGCTCGACGGCGCGTGCATGGTCTACGACTCGGTCGGCGGCGTGCAGCCGCAGTCCGAAACCGTATGGCGCCAGGCGAACAAGTACAAGGTGCCGCGCATCGCGTTCGTCAACAAGATGGACCGCATCGGCGCGGACTTCTTCCGCGTGCAGCGCCAGATCGGCGAGCGCCTGAAGGGCGTCGCCGTGCCGATCCAGATTCCGATCGGCGCGGAAGATCATTTCCAGGGCGTCGTCGATCTCGTGAAGATGAAGGCGATCGTCTGGGACGACGAAAGCCAGGGCGTGAAGTTCACGTACGAAGACATCCCCGCGAATCTCGTCGAGCTCGCGCACGAATGGCGCGAGAAGATGGTCGAGGCCGCCGCGGAAGCCAGCGAGGAACTGCTCGAGAAGTACCTGCACGACCATGAATCGCTGACCGAGGACGAGATCAAGGCCGCGCTGCGCCAGCGCACGATCGCCAACGAGATCGTGCCGATGCTGTGCGGCAGCGCGTTCAAGAACAAGGGCGTGCAGGCGATGCTCGACGCGGTGATCGACTACCTGCCGTCGCCGGTCGACGTGCCGGCGATTCTCGGTCACGACTTCCACGATCCGGAGAAGCCGGCCGAACGTCACCCGAGCGACGACGAGCCGTTCTCGTCGCTCGCGTTCAAGATCATGACCGATCCGTTCGTCGGCCAGCTGATCTTCTTCCGCGTGTATTCGGGCGTCGTCGAATCGGGCGACACGGTGCTGAACGCGACGAAGGACAAGAAGGAGCGGCTCGGCCGGATCCTGCAGATGCACGCGAACGAGCGCAAGGAAATCAAGGAAGTGCGCGCGGGCGACATCGCAGCGGCAGTGGGCCTGAAGGAAGCGACGACGGGCGACACGCTGTGCGATCCGGCCAAGCCGATCATCCTCGAGAAGATGGAATTCCCGGAGCCGGTGATCTCGCAGGCCGTCGAGCCGAAGACGAAGGCCGACCAGGAGAAGATGGGCCTCGCGCTGAACCGTCTCGCGCAGGAAGATCCGTCGTTCCGCGTGCAGACCGACGAGGAATCCGGCCAGACGATCATTTCGGGGATGGGCGAGCTGCACCTCGAAATCCTGGTCGACCGGATGAAGCGCGAGTTCGGCGTCGAGGCGACGGTCGGCAAGCCGCAGGTCGCGTATCGCGAAACGGTGCGCACGACGGCATCCGATGTCGAGGGCAAGTTCGTCAAGCAGTCGGGCGGGCGCGGCCAGTACGGGCACGCGGTGATCACGCTGGAGCCGAACCCCGGCAAGGGCTACGAGTTCCTCGACGAGATCAAGGGCGGCGTGATTCCGCGCGAATTCATCCCGGCCGTCGACAAGGGCATCACCGAGACGCTGAAGAGCGGCGTGCTCGCGGGCTACCCGGTGGTCGATGTGAAGGTGCACCTGACGTTCGGCTCGTACCACGACGTCGACTCGAACGAAAACGCGTTCCGGATGGCCGGCTCGATGGCGTTCAAGGAAGCGATGCGCAAGGCCAAGCCGGTGCTGCTCGAGCCGATGATGGCCGTCGAGGTCGAGACGCCCGAGGACTTCATGGGCAACGTGATGGGCGACCTGTCGAGCCGGCGCGGCATCGTGCAGGGGATGGAAGACATCGCGGGCGGCGGCGGCAAGCTGGTGCGCGCCGAGGTGCCGCTCGCGGAGATGTTCGGCTATTCGACGTCGCTGCGCTCGGCGACGCAAGGCCGTGCGACGTACACGATGGAGTTCAAGCACTACGCGGAAACGCCGGCGAACGTGTCGGAAGCCGTGATCAACGCGAAAGTGAAGTAAGCGCGGCGCGCCTGCGCACTGGTGCGCGGCAAGCACGAGCCCGTCCGGTTCCGGACGGGCTTTTTTTCGTCCGTCGAACGCAGCGATGCGACCGGCCGGCGACGTTTTTGATCGGCACGCCAGGCATTTTTTTCGCATGCCACAATGCATCGCGATTCGTCCGACGGAACCCTGCCGATGCCACGCCCCCCTGCCCTGCGCCGCCTGCTGATGCTGTATGCCGGCCTGATCGCCGCGAACGTCGCCGTCTGGCTGTGGGCACTCGCGGTGCTGCGCGACCATCCGCTGCTGCTCGGCACCGCGGCGATCGCGTACGGGCTCGGCCTGCGTCATGCGGTCGACGCCGATCACATCGCCGCGATCGACGTCGCGACGCGCAAGCTGATGCAGGACGGCCGGCGTCCGGTGACGGTCGGCCTGTTCTTCTCGCTCGGCCACTCGACGATCGTGATCGCCGCGACGCTCGGCATCGCGCTGAGCGCGTTCGCGCTGCGCGACCGCTTCGACGCATTCCGCGAGATCGGCGGCACGATCGGCACGGCCGTGTCGGCCACCTTCCTGCTCGTGCTCGCGTGCATCAACCTGGTGATCCTGCGCGACGTGTGGCGGCGCTATCGCGGCGCGCCCGATCAGGCGCACGACGCCTCGCATGCACATCCTCCGGCCGGCCTCGTCGGTCGGCTGCTGCGTCCGCTGTTCCGCTTCGTGTCGAAGAGCTGGCACATGTATCCGGCCGGGGTGCTGTTCGGCCTGGGTTTCGATACTGCAACCGAAATCGCGCTGCTCGCGATCGCGGCCGCACAGGCGAGCCACGCGCTGCCGCTCTATACGGTCATGCTGTTTCCCGCGCTGTTCGCCGCCGGCATGACGCTGATCGACTCGACCGACAATGTCCTGATGATTCATGCGTACGGATGGGCGATGGACGACCCGCGGCGCAAGCTGCTCTACAACGCGAGCATCACGCTGCTGTCGGCGGCCGTCGCGCTGGCCATCGGCGGGATCGAGGCCGCCGGCCTGCTCGCCGACAAGCTGTCGTTGACGGGCCCCGTACGCGATGCGCTCGATGCACTCGGGGAACGCTTCGGCGCGATCGGTTACGGCATCGTCGCACTCTTTCTCGTCGCCTGGATCGCGTCGATCCTCTGCCATCGCTGGCCGCGCGCTGCCGACACGACGGCGCGCCAGACGTAGTCAGACGTTTCAGTTCGGAAACAAAAAGCTCACGACGACGTATCGCACGCTGTCGCGCACTACGTGCGCGCCTTGCGCCGCGGGCATAGCCGGCCGGTGGCACGAATCTCGCAGTTAGGGATTCGCACGGCGGGCCCGCGTGCCGACTCGTGCTCGCGGCTGGCCTCTGGCGCCGGCCGGACACACGTCGGCCGCCGAAACGACACTGCATCGTTGCTGGTCCCCTGCTCCACACGTTGATGAACGCGCGTGTCGAGGCATCGCGCGCATCGGGAGGCCAATGATGAGCAGAACGAAACAACTGTCCCGCACGACGGGACGGTGCTATCGCATGACCCTGCTGGCCGCAGCCGCGATTGCGTGCTGCTGCTCGTATGCCGTCGCGCAGGACACGACAACCGTCGTTCCTGTGACCGTGCTGCCGGGTGACGGCACTTCCACCACCCCATCCGCCCAGATCGAGCAGAACGCGGCGCCTGACGCCACGTCCAGCGCGGACACCGTGATGATCTTGGCCGAAAACGCTGCGTCATGTGCGGCCAACCCGGCCGCTTGTGCGGTGCGTGTGTATGCCGGCGGCGGCAATGGCGGAAATGGCGGCCTCGGTAGCGGCGGAACGACCGGAAGCGGGAGCGCCAGCACGGGTAGCGGCGGAAACAACGGCAATGGCGCCGTCGGCCCCGCAGGCGTCGGCGGGACAACGGGCGGGACGAACGGCTCGGTTGGCTCGGGGGGCACCGGCCGCGGCGGCAATGCCTCCGGCAGCGGGGGCTCAGGCGGTGGTACTTCGGGCGGTGGTACTTCGGGCGGTGGTACTTCCGGAGGCGGTACTTCCGGGGGCGGTACTTCCGGAGGCGGTACTTCCGGAGGCGGTACTTCCGGAGGCGGTACTTCCGGAGGCGGTACTTCCGGAGGCGGTACTTCCGGGGGCGGTACTTCCGGAGGCGGTACTTCCGGGGGCGGTACTTCCGGAGGCGGTACTTCCGGGGGCGGTACTTCCGGAGGCGGCCATGGTGGCGGTGGCGGCTCCGGCGGTGACGGAGGCCATGGCGACGGAGGCCACGGTGACGGAGGCCACGGTGACGGAGGTCACGGCGACGGAGGTCATGGTGGTGGCGGCTCCGGCGGCGGCGGAGGCCACGGCGACGGAGGTCACGGTGGTGGCGGCTCCGGCGGTGGCGGAGGCCACGGCGACGGAGGTCACGGCGGTGGCGGCTCCGGCGGTGGCGGAGGCCACGGCGACGGAGGTCACGGTGGCGGCGGCTCCGGCGGTAGCGGAGGCTCCGGTGGCGGAGGTCACGGTGGTGGCGGCTCCGGCGGTGGCGGAGGCCACGGTGGCGGTGGTTCCGGCGGCGGTTCCGGTGGCGGTTCCGGCGGCGGTTCCGGCGGTGGTTCCGGCGGTGGTTCCGGTGGCGGTTCCGGCGGTGGTTCCGGCGGTGGTTCCGGCGGTGGTTCCGGCGGTGGTTCGGGCGGTGGTTCCGGCGGTGGTTCCGGCGGTGGTTCCGGCGGTGGTTCCGGCGGTGGTTCCGGCGGTGGTTCCGGCGGTGGTTCCGGCGGTGGTTCCGGCGGTGGTTCCGGCGGTGGTTCCGGCGGCGGCGGCCATGGCACCGGCGGCCATGGCACCGGCGGTCACGGCAACGGCGGTGGCAACGGTAATGGCAACGGTAGCGGCGGCGCTGGCAACGGTGGCGCCAATGGCGTCGGCAATGGCAATGGAAGCGGCAGTGCCGGCGGCAACGGCGGATCGTCCAGTGGCCATGGCCACTGACCGACGCGTCGCCTGCCCCCGACGCGGTCAGAGCATTTCGAGCGCGCGCTTGCTGCGCGGCGGACGGAAGTACCCGTCGAGTTGCGCGCGCTCGTCATCGCTCAACACGAGATCGAGCGCGGCGCGATTGTCGCGCACGTGCTCGATCCGTGACGTCTTCGGAATCGCGAACACGCCCGGCTGCGCAAGCACCCAGGCGAGTGCGACGCGCGTGACCGACACACCGCGCTGCCGCGCGATTTCATCGAGCGGAGAACGCTTCGGCAGCCGTCCGTGATCGACCGGGCTGTAGGCCATCGCCGGCATCCGGTGATCGGCGAGCCACGGCAGCAGGTCGAATTCCGGGCCGCGCCGCGCGATGTTGTAGAGAATCTGGTTGGTCGCGCACGCGCCCCCGCCCGCCTCGTCGACGAGCTCGGCCATGTCGGCCGTATCGAAGTTGCTGACGCCCCAGTGGCGGATCTTGCCCGCGCGTCGCAGCGCCTCGAACCCCTCGACGGTCTCCTCGAGCGGCACCGAACCACGCCAGTGCAGCAGGTACAGGTCGAGACGATCGGTACGCAGACGCTTGAGGCTCGCGTCGCACGCGACGACGACGCCGCGCCGGCTCGCATGATGCGGATACACCTTGCTGACCAGGAACACGTCGTCGCGCAGGCCGGCGAGCGCCTCGCCGACGAGTGCCTCGGTCGCACCGTCGCCGTACATCTCGGCGGTATCGACCAGCGTCATCCCGAGATCGATCCCCTCGCGCAATGCGGCGATCTCGTCGGCGCGGCGCGCGGGCCGCTCGCCCATTTCCCAGGTGCCCAGGCCGAGTTTCGGAATCGTCTCGCCGTCCGGCAGGACGACCGTGGCGATCGTGTCTGTCATGTGCTCCTCGCTGCGGATTCGTGGCCGCGCACCCGCGGCCGAAGCATCAAATACGACGCATCAGTGTAGTCAATCGGTGCGGCGTCCACCTGTTACGCGGCAAAAACCGGCTATAACGGCACCGCATGATGACTTAGAATGGCCGGCACCCTGATCGATACCCATTCCATGAAGGCACCCACGGACGACCGCTGGCAGGACCTGCGCCCCGACCCCGACAACGACACGCCGCTCTACCTGCAGCTCGCCCGCAAGCTCGGCGACGCGATCCACGACAATCGCTGGGCGGCCGGCGAGGCGCTGCCGTCCGAACGCGTGCTGTCCGAAGCGCTCGGCGTGTCGCGCATTACCGCGCGCAAGGCGATCGCGCTGCTCGTCGAGCAGGGCCTGATCCGCCGCACGCAAGGCGCCGGCAACTTCATCCGGCCGCGCTACGAGGATCCGCTGTCGCGGCTGTCGAGCTTCAGCGAGATGCTCGAGCGCCGCGGCTTCAAGCCGAGTTCGCAATGGCTCGAGCGCGAAATCCAGCCCGCGAATCGCGACGAAGTGATCCAGCTCGGCCTGTCGCCGGCCGCCTCCGTTACACGGCTGAAACGCCTGCGCCTCGCCGACGGCATCGTGATGGCCGTCGAGAATTCGACGTTCCCCGCCACGCTGATTCCCGATCCGCAGGCGATCGGCGGTTCGCTGTACAGCTATCTCGAAGCGCGCGGCACGCCGATCGTGCGCGCACTGCAGCATTTCCGCGCGGTCAATGCGACCGACGAGATCGCGCAACAGATGGGCATCGCGCCGCACGACGCGCTGCTGCTGATCACGCGGATCGGTTATACGGCCGACCAGCGCGCGATCGAACTCACCGATACCTACTGCCGCAACGACTACTACGACTTCGTCGTCGAACTGCGCAAGTAACGCCGGCAATACTCACGGCGTACGGCGCCGCCGGCGCTCACAGCCAGCATGCTTCGTCCGTGCCGAGCGGCACGGGCGGCCTCGAGAAGCGCGGCGGTGTCGCAGACAGGCGTTCGGCCGGACGCACGGCATCGATCGTGCCGAACGGCGACGCGCTCCGGTCCATCCGGTCGCGCACGTCGTCGAACGTGAAATCCGGCGCCCGCAGGCCGTCCGGCACCACGCCGAGCGATTGCAGCCAGCGCCCCGTCTGCGCGAGCGAGAGCCGCACGTGCCAGCTCCCTCCTTCCGTCGCACGGCGCGCGAGCGCGATCATCGCGCCGAACGCCGCGAGATAACCCGTCGCATGATCGAGCGCCTGGCATGGCAGATGGCGCGGGCCGTCCGCGTGCGCGGCGTGCTGCTCGTGCCACGCGATACCGCTCGCCGACTGCACGAGACTGTCGAAGCCACGCCGCATCGACCACGGCCCCGCGTGCCCGTATGCGGACACCGACACGCAGACGATGCCGGGCCGCAACTCCGCCAGCGCCTGCGGCGAAAACCCGCGCGCCGCGAGCGCGCCGGGGCGATAGGCCTGCAGGAATACGTCGGCGTCGCGTGCGAGCGCGCGCAACGCGGCGACACCGCCCGCCTCGCGCAGGTCGATCCACGTCGAGCGCTTGCCGCGCCCGTTGTCGATCACGAGCGACGCGATGTTCGGCAGGTGCGGGCCGTTGACGAGCAGCGTCTGTGCACCGTGCGATGCCAGCGTGCGGCCCGCGACCGGCCCCGCGATGATGCGCGTGAGATCGAGCACGCGCACGCCCGCGAGCGGCTGGTCGGGCGCGCCGTGGCCGATCGCCTCGACGGGCGCGTCACCGATCCGCTCGATCTCGAACAGCGGCAGCGACGCGAGTGCCCGTGCCTGGTCGTGCGCCGCCCATTCGTCAGGGGTTCTGATCAATGCCGCGCACAGGCCGGCCTCGGCGAGCGCGGTATCGAGTGCCGCGCCGTCCCACGTGCGGATCGCCGCGGCCACTTCATCGCGCTGCGGGCCGCTGCCGAGCACGTCGAGAATCCCGTGCAGGTGATGCGGAAAGTTCGCATGCAGCTGGATCCAGCGCCCGTCGCGCGTGTCGTAGAAGCCCGTCACCGGATGGCGCGGCTCGGGCGGCAGGCCGTCGTCCACGCGCAGGTAGCGTTCGCTGCGAAACGCGACGAGCGCGTCGCGCATCGACACGTCGACGCGCTGCGCGACGCCCGTGCGCAGCCGGTGGCATTCGGCCGCCGCGAGCCCGGCTGCCGCGATCGTCGCCGCGGCGAGCGTGCCGACATGGAACGCCGATGGCAGCGTCGGGTCCTGCCCCGCCACGGCCGCGCGAGCCAGTGCGCGCGGTTCGCCGTGCGCGAGTTGCCACAAGTGGGTCAATGCGAGTTCGGGGGTCATGGTGGAAGCGCGCCGTGGAGGAGACGCATTCGAGTCTAGAATTCGCGACAGGCGCGATCAATCTTGATTGCGCGAATCAATGCATAACGAATAGTTGTAGCCGGGCCGCGCTTCATGCGCCCCGACAGGAGCGATCGGCATGACGTCCCTCAGCGCGCCGGAAGCCGCCGGCATCCTCGGTGTCAGCGTGAGCACCCTTTACGCGTATGTGAGCCGCGGCCTGCTGCGCTCGCTGCCCGACGGCGCGAGCAAGCGCCGCCGCTACGACGCGGACGAGGTGCGCCTGCTCGCGCGCCGCCGCGCCGATGCAAAACGCGCGGGCGGCGTCGCCGAACGCTCGCTCGACTGGGGCGTGCCCGTGCTCGAATCGCGGATCACGCAGATCGCCGATGGGCGCCTGCGCTATCGCGGCGCCGATGCGATCGCGCTCGCGAACGACGCGACGCTAGAGGAAACGGCGGCCCGCCTGTGGGATTGTCCGCCCGCACGGCTCGCTGCGGCAGCGCTTGCATCGACCGGTTTCGACGCCGCCCAGTGGGAAGACTGGGCCCGCCGCTGGGCCCATCTCGCGCCGCTCGAGCGCACGCTGGTGCTGCTCCCCGCCGCGGCCGCCTCGCTGCCGCGCCTGTGGGCGCAGGGGCGCGACGCGCAGTTCGACGCGGCCACGCTGCTGCTGCGCGTGACGACGGCCGCGCTCGCCGGCATCGCGCCGGGCGACGCGCCCGTGCATCGACAGCTCGCCGCCGCGTGGCGGATCCGGCGGCGCGACGAAGCCGACCTGCTGCGCCGCGCACTCGTGCTGTGCGCCGATCACGAACTGAACCCGTCGACCTTTGCGGTGCGCTGCATCGCGTCGACCGGCACCCACCTGTTCGGTGCGATCGCGGGCGGGCTCGCGGCGCTGTCGGGCCCGCGCCACGGCGGCGAGACGTTCCGCGCGGGCGCCCTGCTCGACGAAGCCGCGCGGGCCGCCGACCTCGACCGCTACCTCGCGCTGCGCGTCGCACACGACGAACGCGCGGACGGCGCACGCACGGCGCTGTCCGGTTTCGCGCATCCGCTCTATCCCGACGGCGATCCGCGCGCACGCGCATTGCTCGACGCACTGCACGCGACGCTGCCCGCCCGGGCGCCGCTGCGCATGGCCCGCGCGCTCGCCGCGCGCGTCGAGGCGGCGACCGGCCTGCGGCCGTCGATCGATTTCGCGCTCGCGGTGCTGGAGCGCACGCTTGCGCTGCCCGACGGCGCCGCGTTCACGCTGTTCGCGGCCGGCCGCACTGCGGGCTGGATCGCGCACGCGCTCGAACAGTACGCTAGCGGCAAGCTCATCCGGCCCCGCGCGCGCTACGTCGGCAGCGACGCGGCGGCCTGAGCGCGGCCGCCGCGCCATGCGGCGAGCCGCCGCCATGCGCTCGGCGCAGCCTGCACGGCCGGCGCCGCCTGCGGGCCGAACGCGAACACCGCGCCGCCCGCCGCCGCGCTGATCCAAACGCGCATGCCGGGCAGCAGCGCGAGCGTCTCACCGGCATGCAACCAGTGATCGTCGGGCCGGCCCTCGATCGTCACCCACAGACCGCCGTCCGCGACCTGCAACGCGGTGCGATCGACGATCCGCCACCGCCCGGCCGGTTCGTTGCCGTCCATCTCGTAGAGTCGCAGTTCGCGCATGGCCGCCTCCGGGTCGTGTGGGTTCGATGACGCCAGTATTTCGGACAGTGGCGAAACACGGACAGATACGCCTGCAGACACTTTCGACTGAACTGTATCGGTCCGCCACCGGACAGGCGTCCGGACCGATCCTGCGTGGCACGGCGGCTTTGCCTACAATGGCGGCTGTCCCGCGCCACCGGTCCGTCCCCATGTTCCAACGCCCGCCCGCCGCCGCTCCCGGCGAAAAGAACCTCACCATAATGCTCTGGCTCGTTGCGACGGGCTTCTTCATGCAGACGCTCGATGCGACGATCGTCAACACGGCGCTGCCGTCGATGGCAGTGAGTCTCGGCGAATCGCCGCTGCGGATGCAGTCGGTCGTGATCGCCTACTCGCTGACGATGGCGGTGATGATTCCCGTCTCGGGCTGGCTCGCGGACACGTTCGGCACGCGGCGCGTGTTCTTCAGCGCGATCCTGGTGTTCTCGCTCGGTTCGCTGCTTTGCGCGAACGCGCATACGCTGTCGCAGCTCGTCGTGTTCCGCGTCGTGCAGGGGGTGGGCGGCGCGATGCTGCTGCCGGTCGGGCGGCTGGCCGTGCTGCGCACCTTTCCGGCCGAACGCTACCTGCCCGCACTGTCGTTCGTCGCGGTTCCCGGGCTGATCGGGCCGCTGATCGGGCCGACGCTCGGCGGCTGGCTCGTGAAGATCGCGTCGTGGCACTGGATCTTCCTGATCAACGTGCCGGTGGGCGTCGCCGGCTGCGTCGCGACCTTCTACTCGATGCCCGACGCGCGCAACCCGGCCGTCGGCCGCTTCGACCTGAAGGGCTATCTGCTGCTGACGATCGGGATGGTCGCGATCTCGCTGTCGCTCGACGGGCTCGCCGATCTCGGGATGCAGCACGCGGCCGTGCTCGTGCTGCTGATCCTGAGCCTCGCGTGCTTCGTCGCGTACGGGCTGTACGCGGTGCGCGCGCCGCAGCCGATCTTCTCGCTCGAGCTGTTCAAGATCCATACGTTCAGCGTCGGCCTGCTCGGCAACCTGTTCGCGCGGATCGGCAGCGGCGCGATGCCGTACCTGATCCCGCTGCTGCTGCAGGTGAGCCTGGGCTATTCGGCATTCGAGGCCGGGCTGATGATGCTGCCGGTCGCGGCGGCCGGGATGTTCTCGAAACGGATCATCACGCGCCTGATCACGCAGCACGGCTACCGCAAGGTGCTGCTCGCGAACACGATCATGGTCGGGGTGATGATGGCGAGCTTCGCGCTGATGCGCGACACGGTGCCGGTGTGGGTGAAGGTCGTCCATCTCGCGCTGTTCGGCGGCTTCAACTCGATGCAGTTCACCGCGATGAACACGCTGACGCTGAAGGATCTCGGCACCGGCGGCGCGAGCAGCGGCAACAGCCTGTTCTCGCTCGTGCAGATGCTGTCGATGAGCCTCGGCGTCACGGTCGCGGGCGCGCTGCTGGCCACCTTCACCGGGATGCTGCGCACGGTGACGCCGAGCAACACGCTGCCCGCGTTCCATGCGACCTTCATCTGTGTCGGGATCATCACGGCCGCGTCCGCGTGGATCTTCGCGCAACTCGCGCCCGACATCCGCGGCGGCACGCAGCACAAGACCGATCCGTCCGAACGCGCGTGACGCACGGCGCGCGCCGCCGCAATCGCCACGGCGGCGCGCCGCGCACCATGTCGGTGCAGCACGGCTGCACCGCGCGCGCCCTGCCGGCCGCGACGGCCCGCCGCACGGGGCACGATGCCGTGCATGCTTCTTGCTCGCCTATTCTGTAGGTAAACTGGCAGTCCTCCTTCGGCCGACATCATGAGCATGATCGACATCGATCCACCCGGCTTCCAGCCGCCCCGCCCCGTCGCTGGCGACGACGGGAAGCGGCGCACCGTGCTGTACGGCGCATACACCGTGTTCAGCGTGTTCCAGCCCGTTTTCTCGGTGTCGCACCGCCGCGCGATCGGCTATCACGCGTCGCTGCGCGCGCACGACGAGGACAGCCGCCAGGTCGCGTCGCACGAGGTGTTCACGCAGGCGGCGCGGCGCGGCGACCTGCTCGAGCTCGGCCGGCTCGCCGAATCGCTGCATCTCGGCAACTTCCACGCGTTCGACAGTCACGACGAATGGCTCTTCCTGAGCCTGCACCCGGCGGCACTGATGGACACCGTCTACGGCGACGCGCTGCTCGCCAACCTGAAGGCGCTCGGCCTGCCGCCGCATCGCGTGGTGCTCGAGGTGCCCGAGCAGGCGGGCGGCGAGACGCCGCGCTATGCGGCGATCGTCGACGGGCTGCGCAAGGCCGGCTTCCTGATCGCGCTCGGCGGCTTCGGCGCGAAACATTCGAACATCGACCGCGTGTGGCACCTGCACCCCGACATCGTCACGCTCGACCGCGGGATCCTCGCGCAGGCGAGCGAACACTCGCATCTCGAGCGCGTACTGCCCGGGCTCGTGTCGCTGCTGCACGAATCCGGCCAGCTCGTGCTGATGGGCGGGCTCTCGACCGAGCGCGACGCGATGATCGCGCTCGAATGCGACGTCGATTTCGTGCAGGGACAGTACTTCGCGGGGCCGAGCGTCGACCCCGTGCAACCGCAGGCCGCCGCAGGCTGCATGGATACGCTGTCGGCCGCGTTGCGGCTGCGCGTCGCGCAACGCGAGCGCACGCAGGCCGAACGCCTCGCGCCGTATGTCGCCGCGCTGGAGGAAGCCAGCCGGAAGCTCGTCGCGGGCGAATCGCTGATCGACGCGGCCGGCGCCGTGCTCGGGTTGCCGGAAACCGCGCGCTGCTTCCTGCTCGATGCATCGGGCCGCCAGATCGGCGACAACGTGCTCGCGCGCGGCAGCGTCTCGCAGCGGGCGAAGCGCTTCCGGCCGCTGCTGCATTCGGAAGGCGCGAGCTGGGAGCGCCGCCCCTACTTCATCCACGCGATGCGCGCGCCCGGCCGCGTGCATCTGACGCCGCCGTACCTGTCGATCAACGAAGCGCACCTGTGCGTGACCGCATCGATCGCCGCGCCGGCCGCGACCGGCATGCAGGTGCTGTGCGTCGACATCAACTGGGAAGCGGCACTCAGCCGCGAATGAGTTCGCGCGGCCGCGCTCACGCGGCGCCGTCGAGGTCGTTGGCCCGGCGCGCGATCAGCCGGTGCACGCGCTTGCCGGACGACGCGCTGACCACCTCGTGCTCGTCGATCACGTGCATGCCGGCGCCGAGCGCCGCATGCATGCGCGCCGAATCGAGCGGCGTATACAAGCGGCCGCGCTCGTCGCGCAGCGCGCCGTTGCCGGCCACCCGCCAGCTCAGGTACAACGTGCCGCCGGGCATCAGCAACCCGGCCAGCCGCGCGGCCGCCGCTGCGGCATCCGCCTGTTCGAGATGCATGACGACCGTCTCGCACAACACGTTTCGAAACGCGCCGGCCGGCACGCCGGCGAGCGCCGGCAGCGCTGCCAGCTCGAAGTTCAGCAACGGATGGCGCAAGCGCGCCTCGGCAAGCAGCGCGGCGCTCGCATCGTAGCCGCGCACGTCGAATCCGCGCGAAGCGAGCCACGCGGTGTCGCGTCCCGCACCGCAGCCGACGTCGGCCGTCGGCCCGGGCGAGAAATGCTGTTCGAGCAGTGCATACATGTCGTCGGGGGCGGCCTGGTCGAGCCAGTCCTGCGCGTATTGCGCGGCATGGGCTTCGTAGGCATCGAGAGTCGGGCGATCCACCATGGCGATTGCTCCGCGTACGCGTCCTGTCGTGCGACGCACCCCGCATCTTAGCCGTTGCGCGTCGCGCGTGGGATGGCGGGCGACGCGCGGCCCCGCGCCGCTCGCAGGTCGCCGGCGCGGTCAGTTCGGCCCACGGCGCATCGCCGCGCCAGGGCCGGCCGCGATGCCGCCGCGAACCGGCCGCCGAAGGCGCAGCCGACCGCGTCCGCGCCGAACCCGCAGGCCGGCGCGGCCGACGCGTCAGACATGCGAATGCGCGCCGCCGTGCACGGGCCCCGCGCGCCGCTCGACCTCGCGGCGCACGTCGCCGCGCAGGCCCGCGAAAAACGCGACTTCGGCGACGACGAACAGCGGCCCGACCATCAGCCCGACCAGGTCGTCGACGAACGCGGGCTTGCGCCCCTCGAACCAGTGCCCGACGAACTGCACGATCCAGCCAACCACGAACGCGCCGATGCCGATCCCGAGCCATTGCGCGGTCGGCAGCAGCGCGAGCGTCTGCGCGGCCCACAGGCCGAGGGCGAACAGCGCGGTCATGACCGCCCCGAAGCGCAGGTCGAGGCGCAGGTAGAACACCGCGAACGCCACCGCGAGCAGCAGCGCCGGCGACAGCGCGACACCGGCCAGCGTACCGAGCGCCGGCCGCGACAGCAGCACCTCGACCGCGAACACGATCATCGGAATACCGACCAGATGCGTCGCGATGTTGCGTGCGTCGCGATGGTAGGCCGCATACTGGGAAAGGTGGTCTTCGAGCGTCTTCATGGCGTCTCCTGAACGATCATTGGGCGCTATGATGCGCGTCACGCCCAGGAACCTCTGTCAGCTACCCGACATCGCGTGCCCATGCCCTCGCCGCTCGCCCCGTACCTGCCGCAGATCGAAGCGCACCCGTGGTTCGCCGCGCTGCCGCGGGCATTGCGCGACGACCTGCTCGCCCGCGCCGCGTTGCGGCACCTGCCGGCCGGCCACGCGCTGTTCCGCCGCGGCGACCCGCCATGCGGGCTGTATGCGGTGCTGGCCGGCGCCCTCACCATAGGCGCGGTCGATCCGCAGGGCAAGGAAGCGCTGCTGACGGTCGCCGAACCCGTCACGTGGTTCGGCGAGATCGCGCTGTTCGACGGCCAGCCGCGCACGCACGACGCGATCGCGCTCGACGACACGCTGCTGCTGCACGTCCCGCAGCGCGCGCTGCTCGCGATTCTCGACACGACGCCGCAATACTGGCGGCAGTTCGCGCTGCTGATGGCGCAAAAGCTCCGGCTGAGCTTCCTGACCGTCGAATCGATGAGCGTGATGCCGGCCGCGCAGCGGCTTGCCGCACGGCTGCTGATGATCGCCGACGGCTACGGCGGGATCAGCGCCGGCCGCACGCGCATCCGGCTGTCGCAGGAAAAGCTCGCGGCGATGCTGTCGCTCACACGGCAGACCACCAACCAGCTGCTGAAGGCGCTGCAGGCCGACGGCGTCGTGCGGCTGCATGTCGGCGAGATCGAACTCGTCGACGTCGATGCGCTGCGCCGGGCGAGCGGGCTGCCTGACGGCACTCACTGACGGCACGCACTGACGACGCGCCGCCTCCGTCCTGACGCGCCCGTCGTGACGCCATCGAGCGATCGCCGCAACGCCGCATTCCCGCCGTCATCGCTTCGCGCTATCGTGGCGGCTCGTTCGTCCTTCTCCCCGCATACGCGCTTGAACACGTCCACCCTTACCGCCCCTTCCCGCCACGCGTGGCCTGTCTTCGTCGCGTTCCTGCGGCTCGGCCTCACGTCGTTCGGCGGGCCCGTCGCGCATCTCGGCTACTTCCGCGACGCGTTCGTCACGCGGCGCGGCTGGCTGACCGAACGCGCGTATGCCGATCTCGTCGGCCTGTGCCAGTTCCTGCCGGGGCCGGCGAGCAGCCAGGTCGGGATGGCGATCGGCCTGTCGCGCGCGGGTTATGCGGGAATGTTCGCCGCATGGCTCGGCTTCACGCTGCCGTCGGCGCTGCTGATGATGCTGTTCGCACTCGGCATGCACGCTGCGGGCATGCCGGTCGCGGCCGGCGCGCTGCACGGGTTGCGGATCGTGTCGGTCGCGGTGATCACGCAGGCGGTGTGGGGCATGGCGCGCACGCTGTGCCCGGATGCGCGCCGCGCCACCCTGATGGCGGTCGCGGCCTGCCTCGCGCTGCTCGTGCCGGCCCCATGGCTGCAGGTGGCCGTGATCGTCGCGGCCGGCGCGGCCGGGCTCGTACTGTTGCCGCAGCCCGAGCGCGGCGCGCACGATCCGCTGCCGCTGCACGTGTCGCATCGCGCGGGTGCGCTGTGGCTCGTGCTGTTCGCCGCATTGCTCGTCACGTTGCCGTTCGCGGCGGGCGCGCTGCATTCGCACCCCGTCGCGGTGGCCGACGCATTCTTTCGCACCGGCGCGCTGGTGTTCGGTGGCGGGCACGTCGTGCTGCCGCTGCTGCAGGCAGCCGTCGTCGCGCCGGGCTGGGTCGGCGATGCGGCGTTCCTCGCCGGCTACGGTGTCGCGCAGGCCGTGCCGGGGCCGCTCTTCACGTTCTCGGCGTTCCTCGGTGCGTCGCTGCGCGACGCGCCGAACGGCTGGCTCGGCGGGACGATCGCGCTCGTGTCGATCTTCGCGCCGTCGTTCCTGCTCGTCGCGGGCACCGCGCCGTTCTGGGAACGCCTGCGCCGCAGCACACGCATGCAGGCCGCGCTCGCGGGCGTGAACGCGGCGGTGGTCGGGCTGCTGCTCGCCGCGCTGTATCACCCGGTGTGGAGCGAGACGATCGTGTCGCCGCGCGACTTCGCGGCGGCGCTCGTCGCGTTCGTCGCACTCGTGTTCTGGCGGGTGCCGCCGTGGGCCGTCGTGATCGCGAGCGCGGCGCTCGGCTGGTTGGCGACGGCGCTCGCGTGATCCGGCAAGTGCCACGCATCGATTCCCGCCCGACCAAAACAAAAAAGCCCTCGTGACGAGGGCTTTTCTTCGGGTGCCGCGCGCCGCAACGGCGCGCAGTACGCATGGACTTACGCGAAGTTCTTCGCTGCGAAGTCCCAGTTCACGATGTTCCAGAACGCTTCGACGAACTTCGGACGTGCGTTGCGGTAGTCGATGTAGTACGCGTGTTCCCACACGTCGATCGTCAGCAGCGGCTTGTCGGCCGTCGTCAGCGGCGTGGCGGCGTTGCTCGTCGACACGATGTCGAGCGAACCGTCGGCCTTCTTCACGAGCCATGCCCAGCCCGAACCGAACGTGCCGACCGCGGCCTTCGAGAACGCTTCCTTGAACGCGTCGTACGAACCCCACTTCGCGTTGATCGCGTCGCCCAGCGCGCCCGACGGTGCGCCGCCGCCGTTCGGCGACAGGCTGTTCCAGAAGAACGTGTGGTTCCAGATTTGCGCGGCGTTGTTGAAGATGCCGCCCGACGACTTCTTCACGATCTCTTCCAGCGACAGGTTTTCGAATTCCGTGCCCGGGATCAGATTGTTCAGGTTCGTCACATAAGCCTGATGATGCTTGCCGTAGTGGTACTCGATCGTCTCTTTCGAGATGGTCGGCGCGAGTGCGTCTTCAGCGTACGGGAGCGGCGGGAGCGTATGAGCCATGGCGATTCCTTCGTTGAGTATGTAGGGAGGCTGTGTTGAATGCTGCCGAGCGTCCGATTGTAGGCGAGTCCGAATATCCCCGCAAACTCACGGGCATTTATCCGCGGTATGCAGAAAATCGGCGTTCCCGCTTCATCCGGCAGGACGAGAAGACGGATGCGCAGCATCCGTTCCCGCGCCGTGCGCCGGACTATCCGGAGCGCCGGACGCGCGACCTTCGTTCCGCTTACGCCGCCGTCGTCAGATCGTATCGGTCAGCCGCGGCTGCACGTCGGCGAGCGATACGTCGGCCGAGCCTTCGGCGAGATGCACGGTCAGGCGGCGCTGCGGTTTCAGCGCGTTCGGCGCGCGCACCGCGCGGCCGGTCTGCGTGTCGATCAGCGCCGCGTAGCCGCGCTCGAGCGTGCGCTGCGGGCTCAGCACCTCGAGCCGCGCCGCGCAGGCCGACACGCGCGCGGTATCGCGCTCGTGACGGCGCTGCAGCGCCACCGCGAGACGTTGCGACAGCCCGGCCAGTGCCTGACGCGCCTGCGCCGGGTCGGGCCGCGCGCGCTGCCAGCGCAATTGCGCGAGCGCGAAACGCGCACGCGCGTCGCGCACCGGCCGCGACGCGGCCGAGGCGAGCCGCACCGCCAGTTGCTCGACGTGGGTACGCTGCCGCTGCAGCCGCTCGGCCGGGCTGACGAGCCGGCGCGCGAGCCAGTCGAGCTGCTGCGCGCGCTGCTCGAGCCCGCGTTCCAGGCAGCGCGCAAGCGCGCGCTGCCGGTCGGCCACCTCGCGCAACAGCAACGCACGCTGCGGACTCGCGAGCTCGGCCGCGCCGGTCGGCGTCGGCGCGCGCAGGTCGGCCGCGAAGTCCGCGATCGTGAAATCGGTTTCGTGGCCGACGCCGCTGACGACCGGCAGTTCGCTCGCCGCGATCGCACGCGCGAGCGCTTCGTCGTTGAACGACCACAGATCCTCGATCGACCCGCCGCCGCGACAGACCAGCAGCACGTCGACCTCGCGCCGCGCGTTCGCCGCCTGCACGGCCGCGACGAGCTTCTCGGCCGAGCCCGCACCCTGCACGGGCGCCGGATAGACGATCACCGGGATGTGCGGCGCGCGGCGCGCGAGCGTGGTCAGCACGTCGCGCAGCGCGGCGGCCTGCAGCGACGTGACGATGCCGATCGCGCGCGGGTGCGCCGGCAGCGGCCGCTTGCGCTCGGGCGCGAACAGGCCTTCGGCCTCGAGCTGCGCCTTCAGCCGCAGGAACGCCTCGTACAGGCGCCCCTGGCCGGTCCGCCGCACGGCCTCGACGTTGAGCTGCACTTCGCCGCGCGGCTCGTACATCGTGACGACCGCGCGCACCTCGATCCGGTCGCCTTCGCGCGGCGTGAATTCCGCGTACTGCGCGCGACCGCGGAACATCACGCAGCGCATCTGCGCCTGCTGGTCCTTGATCGAGAAATACCAGTGGCCGCTCGCGGCGCGCGTGAAATTCGACACTTCGCCCGAAATCCACAGCAGCGGAAACGAGCGCTCGAGCATCGTCGAAATCGCGCGATTGAGCGCCGAAACGGGAATCACTTCGTCGCCGCCGCGAGTCGCGCCGGGAGCGGAAAAAGGAGAGTCGGAAAGCATGGGCGGTCGGATGAATGCTGGCGGCGACACGATAGTCCGACACGCGCGCGGCGTCCAGCGCCGGCCGCCCGCGCTGCACCATTTGGAAGGTGTCCACACTCTGGCAATCGTCCATCAAAAACGCTTCAAAACCGCGGAAAAACCCAGACGATTCCTCGCAACGCATTGATTTTTATAGTTTTTTAAACCTTGTAGTTTGATTTGCCGCCGATTCGATGTCCGCCCGGCGGGCGTTTCACGCGGACAGGCCGGGAGTTTTTCACAGAGTTATCCACAGCCCGTTCCGTTCCGGCCCCATCGGGTGCGTCGCCCGGCCGCGCTTGCCGCGCCCGCGTGCGGCGCGCTAGAGTGCCGCCTTCCGAACCCCTAGCGGCATGCGCCGCCCCACGGAGAATCCGTCTTGACGAATCCGTCCCACGCCGCGGCGCACGACGCGCCGCGCCCGGCCCGATGAGCGCGCCCGGCGGCCCGCTCGCGCGGCTCGAAGCGCGCCTCACGCGCGAATGGCAGCGCCGCGGCGCCCTCGCGTGGGCGCTCACGCCGTTCGCGTGCGTGTTCGGCCTGTGCGCGGCGCTGCGCCGCACGGCCTACGCGCAGGGCTGGAAGCAATCGGTCGACGTCGGCGTGCCCGTCGTCGTGGTCGGCAACGTGACCGTCGGCGGCACCGGCAAGACGCCGACCGTGATCGCGCTCGTCGACGCGCTGCGCGCGGCCGGCTTCACGCCGGGCGTCGTGTCGCGCGGCTACGGCGCGAACGTGAAGGCGCCCACCGCGGTCACGCCCGCGTCGCGCGCGCGTGCGGCCGGCGACGAACCGCTGCTGATCGCGCGCCGCACCGGCGCGCCCGTGTGGGTGTGCCCCGACCGCGTCGCGGCCGCGCAGGCGTTGCGCGCCGCGCACCCGGACGTCGACGTGATCGTCAGCGACGACGGCCTCCAGCACTACCGCCTCGCGCGCACGGTCGAGCTCGTCGTGTTCGACCACCGGCTCGGCGGCAACGGCTTCCTGCTGCCGGCCGGCCCGCTGCGCGAGCCGCTGTCGCGCCACCGCGACGCAACGCTCGTCAACGATCCGTACAGCGGCGCGCTGCCGCCGTGGCCCGACACCTATGCGCTCGCGCTCACGCCGGGCGCCGCGTGGCACCTCGACCAGCCGGCGCTGCGCCGCCCGCTGTCGCAGTTCGCGCACGAGCGCGTGCTCGCCGCGGCCGGCATTGGCGCGCCGGAACGCTTCTTCGCGACGCTGCGTGCGGCCGGCCTCGCGCCGGCGACGCGCGCGCTGCCCGACCATTACGCGTTCGCCGACAATCCGTTCGTCGACGACGCGGTCGATGCGATCCTGATCACCGAGAAGGATGCAGTAAAATTGGGCGCTTCCTGGCGCGACGCTCGGCTGTGGGTCGTCCCCGTCGAAGCCGCGCTCGATCCTCGCCTCATTGCCCTCGTTGTGGAGAAACTCCGTGGACGCTCGCCTGCTTGAAATTCTTGTGTGCCCTATCTGCAAAGGCCCGCTCCACTATGACCGCGCCGCGCAGGAGCTGATCTGCAACGCGGACAAGCTCGCCTACCCGATCCGCGACGGCATCCCCGTGATGCTCGTCGACGAAGCACGCCAGACCGTCGAAGGCACGCCGGTCGATCCCGCCGGCCCGGCCGGCAGCTAAACGCCGCACCACTGCACCGGCGCCCGGCCGCGCTTCTTCGCGGCCGCGTGCCGGCCCTGCCGGGCGGCACGCCTTCCACGCGCCGCCCGCCCCGCTCTTCTCACCGCTCAGCCCCGATGACTCATCCGCAGCCCTTCATCGCCGTCATTCCTGCCCGGCTCGCGTCGACGCGCCTGCCGAACAAGCCGCTCGCCGATCTCGGCGGCAAGCCGATGGTCGTGCGCGTCGCCGAGCGCGCGCGCGAAGCGGGCGCGCAGCAGGTGCTCGTCGCGTCCGACGCGCAGAGCGTGCTCGACGCGGCCCGCGAGCACGGTTTCGAAGCGGTGCTGACGCGTGCCGACCATCCGTCCGGCACCGACCGGCTCGCGGAAGTCGCCGCGACGTTCGGGTGGAGCGACGACACCGTCGTCGTCAACGTGCAGGGCGACGAGCCGCTGATCGACCCGGCGCTCGTCCGCGACGTAGCGTCGCACCTCGCCGCGCACCCGGACTGCGCGATCGCGACCGCCGCGCACCCGATCCACGACGCGGCCGATGTGTTCAATCCGAACATCGTGAAGGTCGCGCTCGACGCGCGCAACGTCGCGATGTACTTCTCGCGCGCGCCGATTCCGTGGAGCCGCGATGCGTACCAGCCGCACTGGCCCGACGTCGCGGCCATGCCCGCACCGGCCTTTCCGGTCTATCGCCACATCGGACTCTACGCCTATCGCGCGCGTTTCCTGCGCACCTATCCGTCGCTCGCGCAGGCGCCGATCGAGCAGGCCGAGCAGCTCGAACAGCTGCGCGCGATGTGGCACGGCGAGCGCATCGCGGTGCTGATCACCGAGCATGCACCCGAAGCCGGCATCGATACGCCGGCCGATCTCGCACGCGTGCAGGCCCTTTTTCGGCCGGGTTCAAAATAACCCGTGGCATAATCAGGCGATTGTGCGAGCCGTCCGCGACCCGCGCGTCCTAGCTTGACCCTGCCACGGCCCGTCCCGGCAGCCGCGCGTCGCGTTTCGCCGACGCGCCGCATCAGACCGGTCCGCCGCGCGCAAGGCAAGCCCCGCGCACGCTGTCGCCGACGCTTTTGCGTCTCGCCACACGAATCTACATACCGGAGATATCACCATGCGTTTGATCCTGTTGGGTGCGCCCGGCGCGGGCAAGGGTACCCAGGCAAACTTCATCAAGGAAAAGTTCGGCATCCCGCAAATCTCGACGGGCGACATGCTGCGCGCGGCCGTCAAGGCCGGCTCGCCGCTCGGCGTCGAGGCGAAGGGCTACATGGACGCCGGCAAGCTCGTGCCGGACGCGCTGATCATCGGCCTCGTGAAGGAGCGCCTGAAGGAAGCCGACTGCGCGAACGGCTACCTGTTCGACGGCTTCCCGCGCACGATCGCGCAGGCTGACGCGATGAAGGAAGCCGGCGTCGCGATCGACTACGTGCTCGAAATCGACGTCCCGTTCTCGGAGATCGTCGAGCGCATGAGCGGCCGCCGCACGCACCCGGCATCGGGCCGCACGTACCACGTGAAGTTCAACCCGCCGAAGGTCGAGGGCAAGGACGACGTGACGGGCGAACCGCTGATCCAGCGCGACGACGACAAGGAAGAAACCGTCCTGAAGCGTCTCGAAGTGTACGAAGCGCAGACCAAGCCGCTGATCACGTACTACGGCGACTGGGCGCAGCGCGGCGAGGAAAACGGCCTGAAGGCCCCGCAGTATCGCAAGATCTCGGGCCTCGGCAGCGTGGACGAAATCCGCGAGCGTGCGTTCGACGCACTGAAGTAAGCACCGCGTCGTGCACCGCAAGCCGCCCTTTCGGGGCGGCTTTTTTTTGGTTCATCGTGGAATTTCGTGAACCGGCGACGATGCATGTGCCTCTGGCCGCGCAAATCCCAACGCTGTCGCCGCGATGAACGTGGTCACCCGTTGTGCGCGAATGCCAGCACGATCGCGTTGCCCAGTTCATCGACAACCCTGGCCGACGCGCCCGGTGCCGCGAACATCGTGAACTCGACATCGGGCAGGGCCGGCAGTCCGGCATCCGGCGGAATCGCACGCAAGCCGTGCGCAAGTTGTGTGTGCACGATCGGCGTCACCGCAAGGCCCGCGTGCGCGGCGGCGCACAGGCCGGCGCCGCTCGGGCACACGAGCACGATCCGGTAATCCACGCCCGCTCGGGCCAGTGCTGCCAGCGAGGCCTCGCGATACGGGCAGGGTTCCGGCAGCAGCGCAATCGGCACCGGTACGCCAGGCGTGAGCGACGCCCAATCCGCACCGGCCCACACGAGCGGCTCGCGCCAGAGCACGCGTCCGGCGGGCCCGCCGTGGCAGCGCCCGCCCATCACCACATCCAGTTCACCGTGATCCAGCGCCTGGAGCAGATCGCCCGGGATACCCACTCTGATGCTGAATGCGATGCGCGGGTACCGCCCGGCAAACGCCTTCATCACATGCATCAGCCTGACGTTGGCGAGGTCTTCCGACAGACCCACGCGGATCGTGCCCGCGCTCGGTTCGCGCAGCAGTTGCGCCCGCGCGTCCTGATTGAGCGCGAGGATGGCGCGCGCGTAACCCAGCAGCAGCTCGCCGTCCACCGTGAGCGCGACCGAGCGCGTGGTGCGCACGAGCAGGTCGCGGCCGACCTGTTTTTCCAGGCGGCGCAGATGCGCGCTGACCGCGGACTGCGTCAGATTCAGACGGGCCGCGGCATGCGTGAACCCGCCTTCCTGGACGACGGCCACGAAGGAGCGCAGCAAAACGGTATCGAACATGAGATGTCCCGCAATACAGTGCGAATGCTACTGAGTAGCGTGATGATACTTCGTTTATATTTCGAATCGAACTATGTTCTGATGAGGGCCGTCAACCCGTCAGGAGTCGTTCCATGTCGACCTTGCTTCATATCGAATCGTCCCCGCGCAAGTCGCGGTCCGCATCACTCGACGTTGCGCACGCGTATCTGGAAGCCTGGCGCGACGCGCATCCGGTGCATCGGGTCGACGTGCTCGATCTGTGGGCGACGCAATTGCCGGAACTCGACGGCGATGCGCTCGATGCCAAATACGCGGACTTGAGCGGCACGCCGCTCAGCGAAGGCCAGCAGCAAGCGTGGGCGGATTTCCGGCAGCTGGCGCAGCGGATGCACGACGCGGATACGCTGCTGTTCTCCGTGCCGCTGTGGAATTTTTCCATCCCGTACAAGCTCAAGCATTTCATCGACGCCGTGTCCCACCGCGGCCTCCTCTTCTCATTCGACGAGCGTGGGTTGGCGGGATTGCTGAACGGCAAGAAAGCCGTCGTGATCTATGCGAGAGGCCTCGACTATTCAAGGCAATCGAGCACGCCCGCCGAGTCGTTCGACTTTCAGCGGCCGTTTCTTGAAGCGTGGCTGCGCTTCATCGGTATCACCGACATCGAATCGATCGTCGTCGAGAAAACGCTGTTTGGACCCGAAATCGATCACGCGGGCAGAGAGGCTGCGCGCGAACAGGCAGTGACGCTGGTACACGCGGCTTCAGCATCAGCTTCGGTTGACGGCTGAACTGGCCAACGGCTGGAGACCGCCGAGCGCCGACGGTCTTCCACGTGTTCGCCGGTAATCTTCGATGAACCTTTTTTCCGCCTGCGCCATCCGTTTCGTCCGACCTCGCACGACCGCGCCGGTCTCGCCGGCATCCGGCGGCGCCCCGTACAATCGATCGAATACGTGCGCCGCACGAACCGGCGCGGCGGCCGTGCCTCCGATCGACCGGCATCGGACCCAACCAAGGAGACAGTGATGGAGATTCGCGACAACGTCTTTCTGATCACGGGCGGCGCATCGGGCCTCGGCGCCGGAACGGCCCGCATGCTCGCTCAGGCCGGCGGCAAGGTCGTGCTCGCCGACCTCAACGAAGCAGCCGGCGCGGCGCTCGCGGGCGAACTCGGCGGCGTATTCGTGCGCTGCGACGTATCGAGCGAAGTCGATGCGCAAGCGGCCGTCGACGCCGCGACGCGCGCGGGCACGCTGCGCGGCCTCGTGAATTGCGCAGGCATCGCGCCCGCCGCGAAAACCGTCGGCAAGGACGGCGCGCATCCGCTCGACGTGTTCGCGAAGACGATCAACGTCAACTTGGTCGGCACCTTCAACATGATCCGGCTCGCGGCCGCCGCGATGGCCGCGACCGCGCCGAACGCCGGCGGCGAACGCGGCGTGATCGTCAGCACCGCGTCGGTCGCCGCGTACGACGGGCAGATCGGCCAGGCCGCGTATGCGGCGTCGAAGGCCGGTGTCGCTGGCATGACGCTGCCGATCGCGCGCGACCTGTCGCGCCACGGCATCCGCGTGATGACGATCGCGCCCGGGCTGTTCGAGACGCCGATGCTGCTCGGCATGCCGAAGGACGTGCAGGACGCGCTCGGCGCGATGGTGCCGTTCCCGCCGCGGCTCGGCAAACCGGACGAATACGCGATGCTGGTGCGCCAGATCGTCGAGAATCCGATGCTCAACGGCGAAGTGATCCGCCTCGACGGCGCGATCCGGATGCAGCCGAAGTAAGTGCAAGCAAGCAGCTGCAAAAAAACGCCCGCGATGCGGGCGTGTCGACGTTCGGGGTGCCGGTGAGACTACGACGGCTCAGTCCTCGCCGTCGCGCTGCATCCGCTGCCGCAACTCGGTCACCTGCGACTCGACGACGGTCGCGTCCTCCGCATCGGGCCGCTCGCCGAGATACTGCTCGAGATCCTCGAGCGCGGGGCGCAGGTAGTCGAGCCGTGCATACGCGAAGCCGCGGTCGCGCACTTCGTCGAGCTGTTCCGGCAGCAGGATCACGAGCCGCTGCTGCACCGCGAGCAGCCGCTGCCAGCGTTCCGTCTGCAGATAGATCGTCTTCAGGTTGCGCAGCATCCGCGCGATGATCTCGCGGCTCGTGGCCGGCTGCAGCAGCGCGCGCAACGCGCTGTCGACCGCGCCCGCCGCACGCGCGACGTAGGGCTCGAGCATCTCGACCATCTCGGCCTCGGACAGCGAATGGCCGTTGGTCGGATCGATGATCAGGTCGCCGTCCGGCAGCGTCACGCGCAGCAGGAAGTGGCCGGGGAACGACACGCCGCGCGCCGGCACGCCGATCTGCTCGGCGAGCTCCAGGTACAGCACCGACAGCGAGATCGGAATCCCGCGCCGCCGCTTCAGCACCGCGTTCAGGTGGCTGTTATCGGGGTCGTAGTAATCGTTGTGATTGCATGCGAAGCCGAGTTCGCGGAAGAAGAACTCGTTGAGCGCGGCGACGCGGTCCTTCAGGTCCGCATCGTCGGCGAGCCGGCGGCTCAGCCGCGCGGCCAGGATGTCGAGTTCGGCCAGCGTACCCTGCAGGTCGAGGTCGGGATACGCGTCCTGCGCCAGCGACAGCGCGGTTTCCGTGACGGGCAGACTGTCGTCGTCCGCCACGAGCGTGCTGAAGTAGTCGAGGACGCGGGTCATTGCGGTCGTCACTTGGCGCGCCTTCTGAAGTAAGCGTATTTGAAGCCCATCACCCACAACATACCGAAATATAGTGCAGCGAACAGCACGAGGCACGCGGCCATCAGTGCAATGCGATCGAGCGGCTGCGCACGCATGCCGGCCCAGTCGAAGTTGATCGCGCACCAGTGCATCAGGCCGGCGAGCACGAGCGCCGCGCCGATCAGCTGCACGAAGAAGCGCAGCCAGCCGGGCGACGGCTGGTAGATGCCGCGCTTGCGCAGCCCGAGGAACAGCAGCAGCGAGTTCAGGCAGGCACCGACGCCGATGCTCAGCGTGAGGCCCGCATGGCCGATCAGCGGCACGAACACGTAGTTCGAGATCTGCGTGACGATCAGCACGCCGATCGCGATCTTCACCGGCGTCTTGATGTCCTGCTTCGCGTAGAAGCCCGGCGCGAGGATCTTGATCAGGATGATGCCGACGAGACCGATCCCGTAGGTCGCGAGCGCGCGCGCGACCATCGTGACCGTATGCGCGTCGAACTTGCCGTAGTTGAACAGCGTCGCGGTGAGCGGCGTCGCGAAGAAGAACAGCGCGAGCGCGCTCGGCGCCGCGAGCAGGAACGTGACGCGCAGCCCCCAGTCGAGCAGCGCCGAATATTCATGCGAATCGGCGTCGACGTGCGCCTTCGACAGGCTCGGCAACAGGATCGTGCCGAGCGCGACGCCGAGCAGCGCGGTCGGGAACTCCATCAGGCGGTCGGCGTAGTTGATCCACGAGACCGCGCCCTGCCCGAGCCGCGACGCGATGTTGGTGTTGATGATCAGCGACAGCTGCGCGACCGACACCGCGAACGTCGCGGGCACCATCTTGGCGAGCACCCGCTTCACGCCGGGATGACGCAGCGCGCGCACCGGGTTGAGGCCGATCAGCGGCACCATGTCGATCTTCTTCAGCCCCGGCAGCTGCACGATGAACTGCAGCACGCCGCCCACGATGACGGCCCACGCGAGCGCGTAGACCGGCACCTTCAGGTGCGGCGCGACGAACACGGCCGCGGCGATGAACGCGACGTTGAGCAGCACGGGCGCGAACGCCGGCAGCGAGAAGCTCTTGTAGGTATTGAGCACGCCTGACGCGAGCGTCGTCAGCGAGATGAACACGATGTACGGGAACATGATCCGCGTCATCGTGACCGCGAGCGGGAACGCCTGCCCGTCGGTATGCAGGCCGGACGCGACCGCGAACACGACCCACGACGCGCCGGCGATCCCGACGACCGACAGCACGGCGAGCGCCCACGCGAGCACGGTCGACATCGCGTCGACGAGCGCCTTGGTCGCATCGTGCCCCTGCTGGTTCTTGAACTCGGCCAGGATCGGCACGAACGCCTGCGAGAACGCGCCTTCGGCAGACAGGCGGCGCAGCAGGTTCGGAATGCGGAAAGCGACGTAGAACGCGTCGGTGTATTGACTGGCGCCGAACGCACGGGCGATCAGCGTCTCGCGGGCCAGTCCGGTCACGCGCGACAGCAGCGTGAAGCCGCTGACCGTCAGCAGGGCTCGGAATAGATTCATGGGGCGCTTATTATACGGACGTTGCGTGGCCCGGCACGGACGGATGGCGAAAAGGGCGCACGTCGCCGGCGCCCCCGTCCGGCCGACGTCACGTTGACCTTGCCACGCGCTTGATTTTGTTGCTATAATCGCCGGTTTCTGAGCCTGTTACATGCACAGCGCCTGTCGTTTTCATGTCTCGGCCTCGGTTAAAATCACCGTTTTTTATGCGCCCCTGGGCAATCGCTCTCAGGGGACGGATCGAAAAGCAGCGCTTGGCCGTCAGGCTCCAAGCTCTGGAAACAGGACAGGATAAGGAACCGTCATGGCTAACTCCGCACAAGCACGCAAGCGCGCCCGCCAAGCCGCGAAGGCAAATTCGCACAACTCGGCGCTGCGCTCGAAATTCCGTACCGCGATCAAGTCGGTTCGCAAGGCTGTTGAAGCCGGCGACCAGGCAAAGGCTGCCGAGCTGTTCAAGGCTGCCGTGAAGACGATCGACACGATCGCCGACAAGAAGATCGTTCACAAGAACAAGGCCGCTCGCAGCAAGAGCCGCCTCGCCGCAGCCGTCAAGGGTCTGCAGGCAGCAGCGTAAATCCGGCGTGCCCGCTTCGGCGGGCGCTCCTGTTTCCTGCGATCGCAAAAAAGCCCGCCTAGGCGGGCTTTTTTGCTGTGCGTCGCCCGCGCATCGCGCCGGGCGACCGCCAGGCAGGGGCGCGGCACGCGCCCTCGCCCGTCGAACTCACTTCTTCTCGCGGTAGTCCGGCAGCTCGCACGCCTCGGTGACGACGAGGTTGTTGTCCTTCGCGAAATTCAGCACGAAATCGAACGCCATCGGCTCGACGTCGCGCAGCCGGGAATCGAGGATCACGCATTTGAGGTCGCCGAGCATCGTCGGGCGCACGTACAGCGAATATTTCAGGCGCGCGTTCGGCCCGCTCGCACCGGGCCCGAAGCAGGCCATCACGCCGGCCAGACGCTCCGACCAGTCGCTCGGGCGAAACTTTTTCCCGTCTTTCGTAATGCCCTGGATGAAGAATTCGGTCGGAGGGGTTTCAGCCATGTGGTTACCCAAGTGACGGCCCGGCGATGTCCAGGCGACAGCGCCCGGATACGCGAACACAAAGCTCGAGCGGACAGCGGCACTCGCGCTCCGATATCCCGAAAAAACAGGCTGTCGAGGCGTGCCGCCGACGCGCCGCACCGGATTTGTGCAGCGCATGGCTTGTGTCCGGCAGAGCGCGAAGAGGCTTGCCTGCCGGGCTGGAGAAAACTTTTGGATTATACCGCAGCGCGGCATCGCGCGTCGTCTCGCCGCCCCTCTTCCGGCGCCTTCCAGCGTGCGCCACGATCCCAACCCGGTTTTCGTCGCGGCTCGTCAAAGCACAGAAAATCCTTTATGCTGCTTTGAGTTATCCACACCCGACGGCGGCGCCGTCCGGCCCCGCGGCCGGTTCAGACCCGCCGTATTTCGTTTCATGACCGCCAAAACCATTCGTCACTACCTGCAGTTCAAGGATTTCTCGCTGGAAGACTACGAGTACGTGCTCGAACGCACGGGTATCCTGAAGCGCAAGTTCAAGAACTACGAGACCTATCACCCGCTGCACGACCGCACGCTCGCGATGATCTTCGAGAAGAGCTCGACGCGCACGCGCCTGTCGTTCGAAGCCGGCATCTTCCAGCTCGGCGGCCACGCGGTGTTCATGAGCACGCGCGACACGCAGCTCGGCCGCGGCGAGCCGGTCGAGGATTCCGCGCAGGTCATCTCGCGGATGGTCGACATCATCATGATCCGCACGTTCGAGCAGGACGTGATCACGCGCTTCGCGGAAAACTCCCGCGTGCCGGTGATCAACGGCCTGACCAACGAATACCACCCGTGCCAGGTGCTCGCCGACATCTTCACGTACTACGAGCACCGCGGCCCGATCGCCGGCAAGACGGTCGCGTGGGTCGGCGATGCGAACAACATGCTGTACACGTGGATCGAAGCCGCGCAGATCCTCGGCTTCAAGCTGCGCCTGTCGACGCCGCCGGGCTATGCGCTCGACATGAAGCTGGTGGCGCCGGACAGCGCGCCGTTCTACGAGGTGTTCGACGATCCGAACGAAGCGTGCAAGGGCGCCGATCTCGTGACGACCGACGTGTGGACGAGCATGGGCTTCGAAGCCGAGAACGAAGCGCGCAAGCAGGCGTTTGCCGACTGGTGCGTCGACGAGGAAATGATGGGGCACGCGAATCCCGACGCGCTCTTCATGCACTGCCTGCCCGCGCACCGCGGCGAGGAAGTGACGGCCGGCGTGATCGACGGCCCGCAGAGCGTCGTGTGGGACGAGGCGGAAAACCGCCTGCACGTGCAGAAGGCGCTGATGGAGTTCCTGCTGCTCGGCCGCCTCAAGCACTGACCGCCGCGCGCATCGCCGCCATCCGCGCGGCATGCGAAAAAAGCGCCGATCGTCGTCGATCGGCGCTTTTTTGTTGGGTCGGACGAACGCGAATGAACCGCGCGGCGCAACACCGCGTTACAGGCACACGGGCTCGGGTTCGAGCTCGACGCCGAACCGTTCGCGCACGTCGTCCTGGATCGCGCGCGCCAGCGCGAGCACGTCGGCGCCCGTCGCGCCGCCGCGATTGACCAGCACGAGCGCCTGCCGGTCGTGCACGGCCGCCGCGCCGAGCGCGCGCCCTTTCCAGCCGCAGCGGTCGATCAGCCAGCCGGCCGCGAGCTTCACCTGCCCGTCCGGCTGCGGATACGACACGACTTCGGGGGCGCGCGCGCGCAGCGCGTCGAACTGCGCGACGTCGATCACCGGATTCTTGAAGAAACTGCCCGCGTTGCCGAGCACGAGCGGATCGGGCAGCTTCGCGCGGCGAATCGCGACAACGGCGTCGAACACGTCGCGCGGGGTCGCGGCGTCCGGCGCGATGCCGCGTGCGTCGAGCTCGCGCGTGACGTCCGCGTAGCCGAGCCGCGGCGTCCAGCGCTTGGGCAGCCGGAACGTCACGGCGACGATCGCGAAGCGGCCGCGCCCTTCCCGCTTGAAGAAGCTGTCGCGATAGCCGAACCCGCAGCGCGCGGCGTCGAAGCGCTCGCTGCGCCCCGTCGCGAGCTCGACGGCGACCAGCGAATCGAAATAGGTCTTCATCTCGAGGCCGTATGCGCCGATGTTCTGGATCGGCGCGGCGCCGACGGTGCCCGGAATCAGTGCAAGGTTCTCGAGGCCCGGCATCCCGTGCTCGAGCGTCCACGCGACGAACGCGTGCCAGGTCTCGCCGCCGCCGGCCTCGACGTACCACGCGTCGTTGTCCTCGCGCACGACGCGACGGCCGGCGATCTCGTCGAGCAGCACGACGCCGTCGAAATCGCGCGTGAACACGACGTTGCTGCCGCCGCCGAGCACAAGCTGCGGCAGCGATGCGACGCGCGGGTCGCGGTGCAGCGCCTCGAACTGCGCCGCATGCGTGACGCGCGCGGCAAAGCGCGCCTTCGCGGCAATGCCGAACGTGTTGTGCGCGGCGAGCGGATGGTCGGGGAGCAGCGACAGGGCGGAATCGTCAGGAGGCATCGGCATTCGCGTTCACGTCCGCCGGGCGGGCAGACAGCCGGCCTTGGGCAAACGGAGGGGCATCGGTAAAATGGCAAACAGTCCGCAATTATAGCGAGTGCCCGCGCGCGAGCCGGGCGCCCGCATCTCAAGGGAGAATGCCATGCCATCGTTCGACGTCGTTTCCGAAGCGAACATGATCGAAGTGAAGAACGCCATCGAGCAGTCGAACAAGGAAATCTCGACGCGCTTCGACTTCAAGGGCTCCGACGCGCGCGTCGAGCAGAAGGAGCGCGAGCTGACGCTGTTCGCCGACGACGATTTCAAGCTCGGCCAGGTCAAGGACGTGCTGATCAACAAGCTCGCGAAGCGCAACGTCGACGTGCGCTTCCTCGACTACGGCAAGGTCGAGAAGATCGGCGGCGACAAGGTCAAGCAGGTCGTCACCGTGAAGAAGGGCGTGACGGGCGACCTCGCGAAGAAGATCGTCAGGCTCGTGAAAGACAGCAAGATCAAGGTGCAGGCGAGCATCCAGGGCGACGCGGTGCGCGTGGCCGGCACGAAGCGCGACGACTTGCAGAGCGTGATCGCGATGCTGCGCAAGGACGTGACCGACACCCCGCTCGACTTCAACAACTTCCGCGACTGATCGACGCGGTCGGCCGCGCCGTCAAGCGCGCCGTCGACCGCGCCGTCACCGATCACGCCGCGCCGCCGGGCCCCGCATGCGGGGCGCCCCGGCGGGCGGCGGCAATCCCCTTCCTCAGGCCTTCCCGCCGTCCTGCGCGCCGCCGTCGGACGCCGCCTTCTTCTTGTCGCCGATCCGGCTTTCCTGCCCCGCCAGCAGCTTCGAGATATTGCCGCGGTGACGCCACACGAGCAGCACGCTCATCGCGAGCACGGCCCACGCGACCGGGTTGTGGCCGGTGCCGAACAGGAACACGTCGAACACCGGTGCGAACACGGCCGCCACCAGCGCCGCGAGCGACGAATAGCGGAAGAAGAACGCGACGATCAGCCAGGTCAGCGCGGTCGCGAGGCCGAGCACCGGGTGCACGGCGAGCAGCACGCCGGCCGCGGTCGCGACGCCCTTGCCGCCCTGGAAGCGGAAGAACACCGGATAGAGGTGGCCGAGGAACACGGCGATCGCGACCCACGCGACGGCGACGTCGGACAGCCCGAAGTGCCGCGCGAGCCAGACGGCGAACCAGCCCTTGAACGCGTCGCCGACGAGCGTCAGGATCGCGGCCTTCTTGTTGCCGCTGCGCAGCACGTTGGTCGCGCCGGGATTCTTCGACCCGTACGAACGGGGATCGGCCAGGCCCATCGCGGCGCTGACGACGACGGCGAACGACACCGAACCGATCAGGTAGGCAACAAGTGCGGCGAGCAGGATCTGCATGCGGAAAACTCTTCTTTCAACGTATCGGTAAAGGGACGGCCGGGCGCGGCAGGCCGGCCCGTCGGGGCAGGCGCCGCCGCGGCGAACCGCCGGCAGGCCGTGGCAGCCGGCCGTGCGGGCCGACCGGCCGAAACGGCGCCCATTCTACCGAACGAGCGCGGCCTGCCACGAAGGTGAAACCCTCAGTCGACGCTCGCGCACTGCACGGGCGTCGCGCCGAGCAGCGTCGTGAGTACCGCCGGCGCGAGGCTGACAAGGTAGCCGCGGCGGCCGCCGTTCAGGTAGATCGCCGGCAATTCGAGGATGGTCGACTCGACGTACACGGGCATCGTCTTGCGCGTGCCGAACGGCGACGTGCCGCCGACCAGATAGCCGGAATGGCGGTTCGCGACGTCGGGCTTGCACGGCTCGACGCGTTTCGCGCCGATCTGCCGCGCGAGGTTCTTGGTCGACACCGTGCGGTCGCCATGCATCAGCACGATCAGCGGCTTCGCGTGCTCGTCCTCCATCACGAGCGTCTTCACGACGCTGTGCTCGTCGACGCCGAGCTGGCGCGCCGACTCGCCGGTGCCGCCGTGCTCGACGTAATCGTACGGATGCTCGCCGAACGCGACGCCGTGGCGGCGCAGCAGCTGGGTCGCGGGTGTCTCGGACACGTGTCTGGATTTGCTCATGGCGGCATTTTAATGGCGAACGACCGGCGGGCGGGCGGCGTTGCGGCCATCGCATGCATCGCACACCATTGCACACGAGCGCATCACGCCTTCGCCTTCGCGACAGCGTACCGGGCGCCGGCGGTATACTCGCGGCCCTTTTGTCCCGGGGCGAGCGCAGCCGCAGCCGCGTCGAGCCGATCCGCGCCGCGCCGCGCCGGCATCATTGCGGACATCGCGAACCGCTATTGCCCGATTGACCGATTGTGGCGCGCCCGCCGCCATGGCACGATCGTTCGCAAAACTCGCCGCGCCACCGCCCGGCCCTTCTTCTGGAGACGCCATGTCCTCGCCTGTCCGCTCATCCGCGCCGCTCGACGTCGCGGCACTGCTCGCCGCGCTGCCCGGCCGCATCGCCGACGTGCCCGCCCGCTGGGCCGCGCAAGCGCCCGCGCAGCCGGCGCTGATCGAAGACGCGCGCCGCCTGTCGTACGGCGAGCTGGCGCGGGCCGTCGATGCGGCCGCCGAGCGGCTCGCGCGCCTCGGCGTGCGCGGCGGCGATCGCGTGATGATCGTCGCGGAAAACAGCGTCGCGCAGATCGTGCTGCTGTTCGCGGCCGCGCGCGTCGACGCTTGGGCGCTCGTGTCGAACGCGCGGCTGTCGGCCGGCGAGCTCGATGCGATCGCCGCGCACGCGCGGCCGAAGCTGATCGCGTTCGCGACGGAAGCATCGCCCGATGCGCGCACGCACGCGGCACGCCACGACGCGACGCCCGCCGACGCGCTGCCGGTCGACATCGGCGCGTGGTCGTACCGCGTCGACGCGAGCGCGCCCGCCGAGCCGGTGGCACCCGACGGGGCCGCGCAGTGCGCGGCGCTGATCTACACGACCGGCACGACGGGTACGCCGAAAGGCGTGATGCTGTCGCACCGCAACCTGCTGTTCATCGCGGCGACGTCGAGTGCGCTGCGCGGCGTGTCGCCCGACGACGTCGTCTATACGGTGCTGCCCGTGTCGCACGTGTACGGGCTCGCGTCGGTCTGCCTCGGCAGCCTGTACGCGGGGGCGACGCTGCGGCTCGCGCCGCGCTTCGCGCCCGAGGCCGTGCGCGTCGCGCTCGCCGACGAAGGCGTAACGATCTTCCAGGGCGTGCCCGCGATGCACGCGAAACTGCTCGAGCACCTGCACACGCACGCGCACGCATGGCGCGCGCCGCGGCTGCGCTTCGCGTATTCGGGCGGCTCGCCGCTCGACGCCGACCTGAAGGCGCGCGTCGAACGCGTGTACGGCGTGCCGCTGCACAACGGCTACGGCATGACCGAGAGCAGCCCGACGATCACGCAGACGCCGCTCGACGCGCCGCGTACCGACTGCTCGGTCGGCGTGCCGATCCCGGGCGTCGAGATGCGGATCGTCGCAGCGGACGGCACCGCCGTGCCGCCGGGCGAAGTGGGCGAAATCCGCGTGCGCGGGCCGAACGTGATGCTCGGCTACTACCGCAACGCGGACGCGACGCGCGCGGCCGTGTCGCCGGACGGCTGGCTCAGCACCGGCGATCTCGCGCGCCAGGCAGCGGACGGCTCGGTGACGATCGCGGGCCGCAGCAAGGAGCTGATCATCCGCTCGGGCTTCAACGTGTATCCGGTCGAGGTCGAACAGGTGCTGAACGCGCACCCGGACGTCGTGCAGGCGGCCGTCGTCGGCCGCGCGGTCGAGGGCAACGAGGAAGTGCTCGCGTTCGTCGAGCTGGTGCCGGGCGCGGCCGCGACCGAGGCCGCGCTGCAGGCGTGGTGCGCGCAACGGCTCGCGCCGTACAAGCGCCCCGCGCGCATCCGCGTGCTCGATGCGCTGCCCGCCGCATCGACGGGCAAGGTGCTGAAGCACAAGCTGCGCGCACTCGCGTGACGCGCGGCGCTGGCCGCATCGCGCGCGTGGGCCCGCGCGCGCCGCGCTAGCCGCGCGGGTGGTGTTGCGCGTGCAGCGTCTTCAGCCGCTCGCGCGCGACGTGCGTGTAGATCTGCGTGGTCGAGATGTCGCTGTGGCCGAGCAGCAGCTGCACGACGCGCAGGTCGGCGCCGTGGTTCAGCAGGTGCGTCGCGAACGCGTGGCGCAGCGTATGCGGCGACAGGTGCGCGCGCACATCGGCCTGCTGCGCGTGGCGCTTGATGATGTTCCAGAACTGCTGGCGCGTCATCCCGTCGCCGCGCGCGGTCACGAACAGCGCGTCGGCCGCGCGCGCGCCGAGCAACGCGGGCCGCGCGTCGCGCAGATAGCGTTCGATCCAGCCGTGCGCGACTTCGCCGAACGGCACGAGCCGCTCCTTCGAACCCTTGCCCATCACACGCACGACACCCTCGTTGAGCCCGACCTCGACGGTCTTCAGCGTCACGAGCTCGCTCACGCGCAGCCCGCTCGCATACATCAGCTCGAGCATCGTGCGATCGCGCAGGCCGAGCGGCGTGCCGATGTCGGGCGCGCCGAGCAGCGCTTCGACCTGCGCCTCGGACAGCGTCGACGGAAACCGCGCGGCCTGCTTCGCCGACGTGATCCGCAGCGTCGGGTCCGCGCTCGCGTGACGCTCGCGCACGGCCCAGCCGTAATAGCGCCGGAACACCGACAACCGCCGGTTCGACGATGTTGCCTTGCCGTCACTGCGCGCGGCGATGTAGCCGGTCACCATCGCTTCGTCGGCCGAGTCGAGCGACGTGTCGTGCGTCGCGGCCAGCCATTGCGAAAACAGCGCCAGGTCGCGCCGGTACGCATCGAGCGTGTTGCGCGCGAGCCCGTGCTCGAGCCACAGCGCATCGCAGAACACGTCGATCGACGCGCGGCTCGCGAGCAGCGCGGGCGATGCGGCCGCCGCGCCATCGCTGGCGTCGGATGCGGAATCGGAATCAGGGGAAAGCAACGGTTCGCTCATCAGTACGGCACGCCTTCATGCGCCAGCAGCCAGCGCTTCACTTTCTGGTAATAGCCATTGTCGTCGTGATTCGCGAAACCGCCGAGGCCGCCGGCCGCGACGACGCGATGACACGGGATCACGAGCGGGAAATAGTTCGCGCCGCACGCCTGGCCGACCGCGCGCGGCGCGCTGCCGATCCGCTTCGCGACCTGCCCGTAAGTCAGCACCGTGCCCGGCGGAATGTCGCTGATCACGTTCCACACGCGGTGCTGGAATGCACTGCCGACGTCGGCGAGCGGCAGGTCGAAGCGCGCCGACGCACGCTCGAAATAACGTTCGATCTGCTCGACCGCGCGCTTCGCGAGCGGCGAATCCGGATCGACCGACTCGACCGACTCGGGCAGATAGACGATCTCGCGCACCACCGCGGCATCGGTGCGGATGCCGACCTTGCCGAACGGCGCGTCGATGACTGCGTTGAACATGAACTTCTCCTGACCGGTGAAACACGCGGCGCCGCCGCGCGCCGACGACACTTTACGCCGCCTTCATGCGGCACGCAGCGCCCATTCGACATGCTCGCGCACGACCGGCGACGGATCGTCGGCCCGTGCGCGCAACGCGGCGACGATCGCGGTGCGCGCTTCGGGTGCGAGCCGATCGGCCGGCGCGCGCAACGCATTGCCGAGCCCGACCGCGAGATTGCGCAGCCAGCTTTCGTAACCGATGCGCCGGATCGCGCTGCCCTGCATCCGCGTGTCGAACGCATCGGCGTCCCACGCGAACAGCTCGACGAGCGTCGCGCGGTCGAGCCCGTGCCGCACGTCGAAATCGGCGACGGGCGCGGCCTGCGCGAACTTGTTCCACGGACACACGAGCTGGCAGTCGTCGCAACCGTACACGCGGTTGCCGATCAGCGGCCGCAGCGGCTCCGGAATGCTGCCTTTCAGTTCGATCGTCAGGTACGAGATGCAGCGGCGCGCGTCGACGCGATACGGTTCGACGATCGCGCCCGTCGGGCACGCGGCGATGCAGCGCGTGCAGCTGCCGCAGTGCGCGCCGGGCGTCTCGGGCGCGCGCTCGGGCGCCGTTTGCGCGTCGGTCGGCAGCGGCACGTCGACGTAGATTTCGCCGAGGAAGAACAGCGAACCCGCGTCGCGCTGCAGCAACAGCGTATGCTTGCCGCGCCAGCCGACCCCGGCCTTCTGCGCGAGCTCGACCTCGAGCACCGGCGCCGAATCGGTGAACACGCGGTAGCCGAATGCGCCGATCTCGCGCTCGATGCGCTCCGCGAGCGTCTGCAGCCGGTTGCGCAGCACCTTGTGATAGTCGCGGCCGCGTGCGTAGATCGACACGACGGCCGCCTGCGGATCGTCGAGACGCGCGCGCTCGCGGCCGCGCCAGTCGTGCGGCGCGAGCGCGCCGGATGACGCATCGGGCGCGTCGGCGGCGAGCGTTTCGGCCGGCAGATAGGCGAGCCGCGCGGAAATCACGCGTCGCGTACCGGCCACAAGTTCGGCCGGCCGCGCGCGTTTCATCCCGTGTTTCGCCATATAATCCATTTCGCCGTGGTACCCGGCTTCCAGCCAGGCGGCGAGGCCTGCTTCGGCATCCGAGAGATCGGTATCGCTGATGCCTATCGCCCCGAAACCCAATTCGCGCCCCCACGCCCTGATGCGCGCGGCGAGCGCAGTCAACGTCGCATCATCGAGCGCGCACGGCGCCGCGCCTTCGGCACGAGTCGAAGGCCTGTCGGATGCGGCGAGTTCCGGTAATCGGTTCATCGCACTATTTTACGAGAATGCCAGCCACGTCCCATACGCCTCATGCCGACACGCTGCCCGCCCCGCTCGCGGAGCGCGTGATCGCACTCGCCGACGAAGCGGCGACCGAGGCCTTCGGCACCCGCTTCGCGCACGCGCTCGACGCGGCGCGCAGCGAACTCGCCCATGCACACGCGTTCAACGGGCTGCAGATCCAGCTGATCGGCGACCTCGGCGCGGGCAAGACGACCCTCGTGCGCGCGATCCTGCGCGGCCTCGGCCACCCGGGGCGCGTGCGCAGCCCGACCTACACGCTGGTCGAACCGTACGCGTTCGCGCGCGACGACGGGGAACTTGAGGTCTATCACTTCGATCTGTATCGATTCAACGATCCGGCCGAATGGTCCGATGCAGGCTTTCGCGAGTATTTCAATTCCAGCGCGATCTGCCTCGTCGAATGGCCGCAGCAGGCGGGCCCCCTGCTCGGCGTGCCCGATCTGGTTTTCTCGCTCGACGTGGATGGCGACGGCCGCGCCCTCACCGTCCGTGCGTACAGCGCTTCAGGAAAGGCATGTCTCGAAAGATGTTGATCAAACCGTTCCGCTCGATCGAATCGGCGGCCACCGCCACGCACAACTGGCGGCGCCGCCAGATCCTGTGCGCGGGCGCGTCGACGCTGGTGCTCGGCCTCGTCGCGCCGCGCCTCGCGCACGCGTCGTCGGTGCTCGGCGTGCGTGTATGGCCCGCGCGCGATTACACGCGCGTCACGATCGAATCCGACCAGCCGCTGCAGAATAGCCAACAGCTGCTGCAGGGTCCCGACCGGCTCGTCGTCGACCTGAACGGGCTCGATCTCGACCAGGCGCTGCGCGACCTCGTGTCGAAGATCGCGCCGAACGATCCGCAGATCCAGTCGGTGCGCGTCGGCCAGTATCAGCCGCACGTGGTGCGGATGGTGTTCGACCTGAAAGGCTCGGTGAAGCCGCAGGTGTTCACGCTGCCGCCGGTCGGCACCTACAAGTACCGGCTCGTGTTCGACCTGTATCCGGCCGTCGCGCCCGATCCGCTGACCGACCTGATCGCGCAGACGGAACGCAAGGAACAGGCGCTCAACGACACCGCGCGCGCGCAGCAGGTGCAGCCGCCGAGCGCGCTGAACGGGCCGGCGACGCCGCCCGTCGCGGGCAACGACAACAGCGACGCGTTCTTCCAGCGCTTCGCGCAGAACACGCCGGCCGCGCCGCGCACGCCGCCGGCCGCCGCGACGCCGTCCTCGCCTGCCACGCCCGCGAAGCCGGCCGTCAAGCCGCCGCCCGTCATCGCCCGCCGCGACGACACCGAGGACGACGGCGACACCTACAAGTTCACCGCGCCGAAATCCGGCAAGGGCGGCACCGTGCGCCTGCTGACGGTCGCGATCGACCCGGGCCACGGCGGCGAGGATCCGGGCGCGATCGGCGGCGGCGGCACGTACGAGAAGCACGTGGCACTCGACATCGCGAAGAAGCTGCGCGCGAAGATCGACGGCGCGCCGAACATGCGCGCGATGATGACGCGCGACGCCGACTTCTTCGTGCCGCTGAACGTGCGCGTGCAGAAGGCGCGCCGCGTCGGCGCGGACCTGTTCGTGTCGATCCACGCCGATGCGTTCACGACGCCGTCCGCGCGCGGCTCGTCGGTGTTCGCGCTGTCCGACCACGGCGCGTCGAGCGCCGCGGCGCGCTGGCTCGCGAACAAGGAGAACTCGTCCGACCTGATCGGCGGCATCAACATCAAGACGCAGGACGCGGCAGTCAGCCGCGCGCTGTTCGACATGTCGACGACCGCGCAGATCCGCGATTCGCTACGCTACGGCAACTACGTGCTGAAGGAAGTCGGCGGCATCAACAAGCTGCACAAGGGCTCGGTCGAGCAGGCCGGGTTCGCGGTGCTGAAGGCGCCCGACATTCCGTCGATCCTCGTCGAGACGGCGTTCATCAGCAATCCGGAAGAGGAAAGCCGGCTGAACGACGACAGCTATCGCGACCAGATGGCCGACGCGATCTTCCGCGGCATCAAGCGTTACTTCGCCGCGAATCCGCCGCTCGCGAAGAGCCGGATGGCCTGACCGGCCACCCTTCCCCGCCGCCGGCACGCGCTGCGTGCCGGCGCGTCACGACGCCGCGAAGCGGCGCGCGAGCTTCCCGCCGAACACGTTCACCGCGAGCCCGCCCATCACGAGCGCGGCGCCGATCAGCTGCGCGTCCGTCAGATGCTCGTCGAGCAGCAGCGCCGACGACGCGAGCCCGACGATCGGCACCAGCAGCGAGAACTGCGCGACCTGGGCGGCCGGATAACGCGACATCAGGCGGCTCCACAAGCCGTAGCCGAGCAGCGTCGCGACGAACGCGAGATAGACGACCGCGAAGATCGACGCGCCGTTCAGCCCGAGCAGCGCGGCCTCGATCCGCTGCGGCCCCTCGAACCACAGCGACAGCAGGAAGAACGGCACCGGCGGCACGAGGCTCGCCCACACGACGAGCGACACCAGGTTGGCCTTGCCCAGCTTCTTCGTGACGATATTGCCGAACGCCCACATCGCGGCCGAGCAGAGGGTCAGCAGGAAGCCCGCGAGCGTCATCGCGCGGCCGCCCTGCGCAGCGATCACGACGAGTCCGGCCGCGGCGACCGCGAGCCCGACCAGGCTCTGCACGCGCAGCCGCTCGCCGAGGAACAGCATCGCGAACACCAGCGTGAAGAATGCCTGTGACTGCAGCACGAGCGACGCGAGGCCGGCCGGCATGCCGACGTACATGCCGGTAAACAGGAGCACGAACTGGCCGAGCTGGATCGTCGCGCCGTACAGGATCAGCATGCGCCACGGAATCTGCGGCCGGCGCACGAAGAACACCGCGGGCACCGCGGCGAGCGTGAAGCGCAGCGCGCCGAGCAGCATCGGCGGCATGCCGTGCAGGCCAACCTTGATCACGACGAAGTTCACGCCCCACGCCAGGATCACGACCAGCGCGAGCAGCAAGTCCTTCGGGGCCATCATCGGCGTCTCCTCGATTTTGTCGGATGGTTTCCTGAACGCCGCTCAGTCTACCGAATTTCGCCGCGCGACCCGATACCCGCGCGGCGCACATGGAATCGGCGCCAGGCACGGCGACGTGGCCGCGCTGCACGACGCGTGCCTGCCCCACGGCCGCATCGCGCGGCGGACATCCGGCTGCCCGTTGCACGCGTGGCCGCCGTGCCGCCAGTACAATGACCGGCATTCCTGCCGTTCCCCACGAGGCCCGCCATGACCGATCCGATCAAAGCCCTGCTGAAGCCGCACATCCGCGACATCGGCAACCTGCAGGTGCGCCGCACGCTGCCCGCGCTCGCCGCACGCCTCGTCGGCCCGTTCATCTTCTTCGATCACATGGGGCCCGCGACGCTGCCGGCCGGCACCGGTCTCGACGTGCGCCCGCATCCGCATATCGGGCTCGCCACCGTCACCTACCTGTTCGACGGCGCGATCCTGCACCGCGACAGCCTCGGCTCGCTGCAGGAGATCGTGCCGGGCGACGTGAACTGGATGACGGCCGGCCGCGGCATCGTTCACTCGGAGCGCACGCCCGACGCGCAGCGCGCGAGCGGCCACACGGTGCACGGGATCCAGACCTGGGTCGCGCTGCCGGTTGCCAACGAGACCACCGAGCCGTCGTTCGAGCACCATGCGGCCGACACGCTGCCCAAGCGCGACGAGAACGGCGTGTCGCTCACGTTGATCGCCGGCGACGCGTTCGGCCTGCGCTCGCCCGTCACGACGTTCTCGCGCACGCTGTACGTCGCCGCCGAATTCGTGGCCGGCAGCCGCCTCGAACTCGACGCATCGCACGAGGAACGCGCGGTCTACGTGGTCGACGGCGACCTGTCGATCGACGGCACGCCGGTGCCGGCCGAGCAGATGGCCGTGCTCGCACCGGGCGCCACCGTCACGCTCGCGAGCGGCAACGGCGCGCGCGCGATGCTGCTGGGCGGCGACAAGATCGACGGCGAGCGCTTCATCGAATGGAACTTCGTCGCCAGCAGCCGCGACGCGATCGAGCGCGCGAAACGGGCGTGGACGAACCAGGAAATGGGCAAGGTGCCCGGCGAAACCGAGTGGATTCCGCTGCCCGAGTCGAAGCCGCGTTGAAAAAGGGACGCGCCGCCCCCATCCTGACGACATTCGAACCGAAGAGAACGACATGGACACCACGCTTGCCACTTTCGAGAAAGACGTCATCGAGGCGTCGCTGGACACGCCCGTGCTGGTCGACTTCTGGGCGCCGTGGTGCGGCCCCTGCAAGACGCTCGGTCCGCTGCTCGAAAAGCTCGAAGCCGACTACGAAGGCCGCTGGAAGCTCGTGAAGGTGAACGTGGACGAGAACCAGGAGCTCGCCGCGCACTTCCAGACGCGCAGCATCCCGCACGTGATCGCGTTCGCCGACGGGCGCCCGGTCGACCAGTTCATCGGCGTGCTGCCGGAAGGCCAGTTGCGCGCGTTCCTCGACCGGCTGCTGCCCGCGCCCGACGAAGCGGAGCGCCGCGCCGCACAATACGCGATCGCCGAATCGCGCTACGACGATGCGATCACCCACCTCGAAGCGGCGCTCGCGCTGAACCCCGGCTTCGACGACGCGCGGCTCGACCTGATCGAACTGCTGCTCGCGAACAACCAGGTGGACGCCGCACGCGCCGAGGCCGAACGCCTGTCGCCGCAGACCGTGCAGGGCACCGATCCGCGCTACCAGGCGATCAAGACCCGTTTCGATGCGCTCGACGCGACGGCCGACCTGCCGCCGACCGACGCGCTCGAGGCGCGCATCGCGGCGAACCCCGCCGATCTCGACGCACGCTTCGACCTCGCGCAGAGCCTGATCGCGCGCCGCGCGTACGAAGGCGCGCTCGAGCAGTTGCTGGAAATCGTGCTGCGCGACCGCGCGTATGGCGACGACCTCGGCCGCCGCACGATGATCTCGGTGTTCGAGCTGGCGGGCGATCGCCCGGAACTCGTCGCCGCGTGGCGGCGCAAGCTGAGCATGGCGCTCAACTGACGAACGACCGGCCGGGCCGTGGCGGCCTGGCCGACTCGCCTCGTCGCGCGCGGCGGGTCCGCCGCGCCGCAACATTCCTTGGCGCGTCGCTCGACGCCCCGATCAACCCGCGGCCCGCGCCGCGATCGCCCGCAACGCATGCGCGGCGGCCGCGAAACCGAAGCTCGCGGTCACGCACACGCTCGAACCGAACCCCGCGCAGTTGAGCCCCGCGACATGCGCGGCGGTCGACGGCTCCGCGCCATCCTCGATGTCGCACGCGGCCGCTTCCGGATAGATCAGCGGCTCGTCCGAATACACGGCGCTGACCTTGAAGCGTGCCTTCGGCCCGCGCGGAAAGCCGTGCTGTTTGCGCAGCTGCGCACGCACCTTCGACAGCAGCGGATCCTGGATCGTCAGCGCGAGATCGTCGATGCGGATGCGCGTCGGGTCGAGCTGCCCGCCTGCGCCGCCGACCGTGACGAGCGGCTGCCCTTTCGCGACGCACCACGCGATCAGCGCGACCTTCGTGCGCACGCTGTCGATCGCGTCGATCACGTAGTCGAAGCCGCCGCCGAGCAGCGCGTCGAAGTTGTCGGGTTCCGCGAAATCCTCGATCCGGTTCACGCGGCACGCGGGATCGATCAGCGCGATCCGCTCGGCCATCGCGTCGACCTTCGGCTTGCCGTAATTGCCGTCGAGCGCGTGGATCTGCCGGTTCGTGTTGCTTTCGGCGACGTTGTCGAGATCGATCAGCGTCAGCGTGCCGATCGCGCTGCGCGCGAGCGCCTCGGCCGTCCACGACCCGACGCCGCCGATGCCGATCACGGCCACGTGCGCGCCCTCGAACGCGGCGAGCGCCGGGGCGCCGTACAGCCGCGCGATGCCGCCGAAGCGGCGCTCGCGATCCACGTCAAGCTGGATTGTCGGGGTCGGGGTAAGATCAGAGGAACTGAGCGGGGCGGTGTCGGCAGCGGACATGGCAGCAAGGAAAACGTAAGTCGAGCAGCCCTCTATTTTGCCTGAACTCCCCGCCGGCACGCGCCACTGTGCACGCACGATTCTCGCGCGTTCGCTATACTGGCCCCAGATTGAAGCGTTTGCATAACATGACGACTCTCGCCGATCTCCGCATCAACTATTCGCGTGCTTCGCTCGACGAAGCCGATGCCGCCCCCGACCCCTTCGCCCAGTTCGATCGCTGGTTCAAGGAGGCGCTCGCCGCCAAGCTCCCCGAGCCCAACACGATGACGCTCGCCACCGTCGGCGACGACGGCCGGCCGTCGGCACGCATCGTGCTCATCAAGGCTGTCGACGAACGCGGGTTCGTCTTCTTTACCAATTACGAAAGCCGCAAGGGGCGCGACCTCGCCGCCCATCCGTACGCGGCACTGCTGTTCTACTGGATCGAGCTCGAGCGCCAGGTGCGCATCGAGGGCCGGATCGAAAAGACCAGCGCCGACGAAAGCGACCGCTATTTCGCGTCGCGCCCGCTCGGCTCGCGCATCGGTGCGTGGGCGTCCGAGCAGAGCGCCGTGATCGACAGCCGCGCGACGCTCGAAGCGCGCGAGAAGGACGTGGCCGAACGCTACGGCGAGAACCCGCCGCGCCCGCCGCACTGGGGCGGCTATCGCGTCGTGCCCGACGCGATCGAGTTCTGGCAGGGCCGCCCGTCGCGGCTGCACGACCGCCTGCTCTATACGCGCGACGCCGCTGCGGCGTCGAGCTGGACGATCTCGCGCCTGTCGCCGTAAGCCGAACCGCGGCCGCGGTGCCGCTCGCCGGTCGTGTCTCGTGTTGCATCCGGGCGCCCGCCTCGCAGGAGGCGGGCGCCGGTCAAGATACTTGGCTGTATTCGATTCAACGAACAAACGGAGAATCCAAATGTTCTGGGAAAAGAAGCTGGCACAGTGGGCGGACGAAGTACGGGCGAAAGCGAACATACCGGCGCGCCTCGTGCTGTGGAACGGCGATCAACTCGATTTCGGCACCTTCAGCGCGCCGCAGGTCACGCTGAAGGTCAACAGCGCGTCGGCGCTGCCGCTCCTGCTCGAACCGAGCCTCGACAATCTCGGCGAGGCGTACGTGAAGGGCAAGATCGACATCGAAGGCCGGCTGTCGGACATCATCAACATCAGCTATTCGCTCGCGCGCAGCACGGTCACCAGCGCGAGCAAGCTCGCGCGCGTGAAGCGCTACTTCAATCACACGAAGAACACCGACCGGAAGGCGATCCAGTATCACTACGACGTCTCGAACGAGTTCTACCGGCTGTGGCTCGACGAGAACATGGTGTACTCGTGCGCGTACTTCGAGAACGGCGACGAGGATCTCGCGACCGCGCAGATCAAGAAGATCGACCACATCCTGACCAAGATCCAGCTCGAGCCCGGCCAGCGCCTGCTCGACATCGGCTGCGGCTGGGGCGCGCTCGTGCTGCGCGCCGCGCAGAAGTTCGGCGCGACGTGCCTGGGCGTGACGCTGTCGCAGAACCAGTTCGATCTCGCGACCGCGCGCGTGAAGGCCGCCGGGCTCGAGGACAAGATCGAGATCCGCCTGCAGGACTACCGCGAGATCGACGGGCAGTTCGACCGCATCACGAGCGTCGGGATGTTCGAGCACGTCGGCCGCAAGAACCTGCCGCTCTATTTCTCGCGCGTGCACGACCTGCTGACCGACGACGGCATCGCGATGAACCACGGGATCACGTCGACCGACGCGGAAAGCGGCGAAACGGCGCTCGGCGGCGGCGAATTCATCGACCGCTACGTGTTCCCGGACGGCGAGCTGCCGCATATCAGCCTCGCGCTCGAAGCGGCGCAGCGCGGCGGGCTCGAGGCGATTGACGTCGAAAGCCTGCGGCGGCACTATGCGCGCACGCTCGACATCTGGACCGAGAACTTCGAGGCGAAGGCGGACCAGGCGCGCGCGCTCGTCGACGACGAGAAATTCCGCATCTGGCGCGTGTACCTCGCCGGTTGCGCGTATGCGTTCGAACACGACGACGTGTCGATCTTCCAGATCGTGTGCCGCAAGGCCGGACGCAGCGCGAAAACGCTGCCGTGGTCGCGGCGCTACATGTACGAACACACGCTGCCGCGCTAGGCGGCACTTCACGCTGGGCATGCATGGGTGACGGCAGGACGCGGCGCAACACGGCGCCGCAACGACAGCAGCGCGACGAACCGGACGGATCGCACGCCGACGGGCAGTTCGACCTGTTCGGCGGCGCGGCGCCCGACGACGCGGGCGCGGCCGCGCCCGCGGATGGCGACAGCGCTGCAGGTGCCGACGCACGCGTGACGCCGGACGAGCACGACGCTGCGCGGCCGGCAAAGTCGCCCGCGCGCCCCGGCCGTGCATCGCCCCGCCCTTCCGCCGACCAGGAGCCGGTAGAACCGCCCCCCGCCTCCGGCCTGCTGTGGGACGAACCGTCTCCACCGGCCGCGCCGCCGAAGAAAAGCCGGCGCCGGCGCGGCGTGCCGCCCGCCCCGGTTTCCGCGGAAGTCGCCGACGCCGCGGCCGCGCTGCCGCCCAATGTGCGGCTCGGCACGTCGTCGTGGTATTTCCCCGGCTGGGACGGCATCGTCTACGACGGCGATTTCGCGCAGACGAAGCTGTCGCGCGAGGGGCTCGAGGCGTACGGCGCGCATCCGCTGCTGAAGAGCGTGAGCCTCGACCGGTCGTTCTACGGGCCGCTGTCGGTGGCCGATTACCTGCGCTACGCGCAACAGGTGCCGGACGACTTCCGCTTCGTCGTGAAGGCGCCGGCGTCCGTCACCGATGCGGTCGTGCGCGGCAGGCGCGGCGAGCCGTCGGGCCCGAACCCGACCTTCCTCGACGCGCAGCTCGCCACCCGGGAATTCGTGCAGCCGTGCCTCGAAGGGCTCGGCCGGAAGGCCGGCGTGCTGGTGTTCCAGTTCTCGCCGATGCCCGATCAACTGCTCGCCGAGCCGGCCGCGCTGATCGACCGGCTGTCGGCATTCTTCGCGGCATTGCCGCCGCTGCCGCCGGACGCCGACGGCACGCGCTACGCGATCGAGATCCGCGACGCGAGCCTGCTCACGCCGCGCTTCATCCGCGCGCTCGCGGCGCTCGGCGTGCGCTACTGCGTCGGCCTGCACGCGCGGATGCCCGACCCGCTGCGCCAGGCGGCCGCGCTCGCGCTGCTCGACGGCGATGCGCCGGGCCCGCTGATCGTGCGCTGGAGCCTGCACGGCGGCTTCAAGTACGAACAGGCGAAAGCGAAGTACGAGCCGTTCGACAAGCTCGTCGACGAGGACCCGGCAACGCGCGCGGCGCTCGCCGAGCTGGCCGCGCGCTACGCGCTGGCCGGACAGCCGGTGATCATCACGATCAACAACAAGGCGGAAGGCTCCGCGCCGCTGTCGTGCCTCGCGCTCGCGCGCGAGATCGCCGCCGCGTGCGCGCACTGGCGCAGCGAGGCGGCGTAGGGGGCGCGGCGCGGGTGCCCGCGCCGCTTGCGGCTGACGCGTCGATTACGCGCCGCGCTGCGACTTCAGCCGGTGCGAGAACTTCTGGCGGAATTTCGCGAGCTTCGGCCCGATCACGACCGAGCAGTAGCCCTGCCCCGGATTGCGTGCGTAATAGTTCTGATGATAGTCCTCGGCCGGCCAGTAGTTGCCGTCGAGCGGCACGACCTGCGTGACGATCGGCTGCCCGAACACCTGCTCGCGCTCCAGTTCGCGGATCACGTCGAGCGCGACGTCGCGCTGCGCGTCGGAATGCGTAAACACGACCGACCGGTATTGCGTGCCGACGTCGTTGCCCTGCCGGTTCAGCTGGGTCGGATCGTGCGTCGCGAAGAAGATCTCGAGGATCTCGCGATAACCGATGCGCGCCGGATCGAACGTCACGTTCACGACCTCCGCGTGACCGGTGTCGCCGTCGCAGACGTCGCGATAGCCGGGATTGCGCGTATGGCCGCCCGCATAGCCCGACTGGACGGCCGTCACGCCGTCGACGTCCAGAAACACGGCCTCCGTGCACCAGAAGCACCCGCCGCCCACAGTCGCGGTTTCAAGCATCTCGTTCACCATGAAATCAGTACCTCGTTGAAGACGGCGGCCGGCACGCGGGCGCGTGCCGGCGCCGCCGGTCCTTATCGTCGCTGCCCGGTTGCCCGGCGCGCAGCGGCAGCGTTCAAGTATCTCACTCGCGCGCGAATCCGGCAGAACCGCATGCGCGCCGCGCGCCACCGGCTGCGCGTTTCTCGACTACACTTAGGCACGCTTCGCCGCGACGGCACACCGTCCGGCTGTACGCAGCGTCCGATGCATGCCCGCCCTGATGCCAACCACATCTGCCGGAACATCGATATGCACGCCTCAGCAGAAATCACCCGCATGACGGGCCTAACCGCCGGTGCCCCGCGCGCCGTCGCCTTCACCGCACCCTCGCGTCACCGTGCGCCCGTTGCGCCGCCTGCGCGACGATCCGGCGCGCCGCGTTTCCCCACTTTCCCGACCTGATACACCGCACCGCGCGTCCTGCAATTGCGCGCAACCGCCTGTGCATTCCCGTCACTCAACCTGTTCGACCCGCACGCCCGCAGTGAACGGCCGTGCGCCCGTGATCCGATACAACCGAGAGAGGCACTACGATGAGCATGCGGCCTGACCCGACCTTTCACGCTTCGCCGGAACTTGCGATGCAGGCGCCGGCGGAAGAGTTTGCCTATACGTTGTTGCTGAGCCCCGATTTTTCCAGGCCCGACGCGCTCGCCGTGATCGACGTGAAACCCGGCTCGGCGACCTACGGCAAGATCGTGCACACGGTGACGATGCCGAACACCGGCGACGAATTCCACCACTTCGGCTGGAATGCATGCTCGTCGTCGCTGTCGCCGCTGACCGGTCACGCGTTTCTCGAGCGCCGCTTCCTGATCATCCCGGGCCTGCGCTCGTCGCGGATCTACGTGATCGACACGAAGCCGCACCCGACGCAGGCGGGCATCCACAAGATCATCGAGCCCGGCGAGGTGTTCGCGAAGACCGGCTATTCGCGGCCGCACACGGTTCATTGCGGCCCCGAGGGCATCTACGTGAGCACGCTCGGCGGCGCGGGCCCGGACGGCACCGACGGCGCGCCGGGCATCTTCATCATGGACTGCGAGACCTTCGACGTGCTCGGGCGCTGGGAAATCGACCGCGGCCCGCAGGACAAGCATTACGACTTCTGGTGGAACCTGCCGCGCGACTACATGGTGTCGAGCGAATGGGCGCTGCCGCCGCAATTCGAGAACGGCATCGTGCCGGAAGACCTGCTCGCGAACCGCTACGGCCACCGGCTGCATTTCTGGGACCTGCGCGCGCGGCGCAACGTGCAGACGATCGATCTCGGCGCGCAGCACCAGATGGCGCTCGAAGTGCGGCCCGCGCACGATCCGGTGCGCGAATACGGGTTCGTCGGCGTCGTGGTCGACACGACCAATCTCGAAGGGTCGATCTGGACCTGGTGGCGCGAGGACGGCCAGTTCCATGTGGAGAAGACCGCGACGATTCCGCCCGAGCCGGCCGCCGCCGACGAACTGCCGCCGCTGCTCCAGGGATTCGGCGCGGTGCCGCCGCTCGTGACCGACATCGACCTGTCGCTCGACGACCGTTTCCTGTACGTATCGTGCTGGGGCACGGGCGAGATGCGTCAGTACGACGTGTCGGATCCGCGTCACCCGGTGCTCGCCGGGTCGGTGCGCATCGGCGGGATCGTGCGCCGCGCGCCGCACTCGAACGGCCGCGCGTTCGCGGGCGGCCCGCAGATGGTGGAAATCAGCCGCGACGGCCGGCGCGTGTACTGGACCAACTCGCTCTACTCGACGTGGGACGACCAGTTCTATCCGGACGGCGTGCCGGCCGCGCAGGTGCTCGCGCATGCGGGGCCGGACGGCGGGCTGACGCTCGCCGACGACTACTGGGTCGAGTTCCCCGACGGCTATCGCGCGCACCAGATCCGGCTGGAAGGCGGCGACTGCTCGACCGACTCGTTCTGCTATCCGTCGGTCAAGCGTTGAGCGCCGGCCTCTCCGCGCCGCTCGCGCTGTGGGCGGCCGTGCTCGCGAGCGGCGTCTATCACGGGCTCAATCCGGCGATGGGCTGGCCGCTCGCGGTGTCGAACGCGTTGATGACGCGCCGCGGCGGCGCGCTCGTCGCGGCGCTCGGCTATCTCACGCTCGGCCATGCGCTCGCGGTATTCATGGTGATGCTGCCGTTCGGGCTGCTCGCCGCGCTGCTTGCATGGCAGTCGGCGATCCGGATCGGCGCGAGCGCGCTCGTGATCGGCTTCGGTGCGGTGCTGCTGATCCGGCGGCGCCACCCGCGTGCGCTCGCGCGGATTCCGCCCGCGCGGCTCGGGCTGTGGTCGTTCGCGGTCGCGCTCGCGCACGGCGCCGGGCTGATGCTGGTGCCGATCTATCTGGGGCTTTGCGGGCTCGACACGGACACCGGCGATCGCGCGGCGGCCACGCTCGTCGACGCGCATCTCGGGATGGCGCTCGTCGTCGCGGCCGTGCACGCGGCCGCGATGATCGGCACGGGCGGCGTGATCGCGTGGCTCGTGTACCGCTATCTCGGGCTGAAGTTCGTCGCGCGGAGCTGGTTCAACCTCGATGCGGTGTGGGCGTCGAGCCTGATCCTGACGGGTGCGCTGTCGCTCGGGCTGGCGGCGGCGCGGTAGCGCACGCGCGGCGGCTGCCGCGGCGGTCGCGCGTGATGCATGGCGTGGCGGAGGGCCTGCCGCATGGGCAGGCCACCGACCGCACGCGATAAAACGCGCCTGAAACGCCGCCGCCGGCCTGATCGCGGCGCCGCGCGACTGTGTTCGCTACCTCACGCCGGCCCCGCAATGCACCGTCCGCACGGGCCCGGCGGTCGCGATTCCGCTAAAATCGCGCCATGCGCACCACTTCCCGACCGACCGCCCTGGCCTTGCCGCCTTTCGTCCGCCGCGCCTCCCGCACCCGCCGCGCGCCGCGCCTGTCCGTTTCGATCCGGATGGCCGCCCGATGAAGCATGCCACCCCGCCCGATTTCGACTCGGCCGCCTTTCGCCAGGCGCTCGGCCAGTTCGCGACCGGCGTCACGGTCATCACGACGCGTGCGCCGTCCGGACAGCTGATCGGCATCACCGCGAGCTCGTTCAACTCGGTGTCGCTCGATCCGCCGCTCGTGCTGTGGAGCCTCGCGCACAAATCGGCGTCGACGCCGGTGTTCCGCAGCAACAGCCATTACGTGGTGAACGTGCTCGCGGCGTCGCAGCTCGACCTGTGCAAGCGCTTCTCGACCTACAAGGGCGACCGCTTCGAAGGGATCGCGCACGCGGCCGGCAACTCGGGCATGCCGGTGCTCGACGGTGCGCTCGCATGGTTCGAATGCCACAACCGCAGCCGCTACGACGAAGGCGACCATGTGATCTTCGTCGGCGAAGTGGAACGCTGCGGCGTGCGTGCCGTGTCGGATGCCGCTCCGCCGCTCGTGTTCCACGGCGGCGGCTTCCACGGCCTCACACCGCTTTGATCGCCCCCATGCGCGCCAGCCCGACCGGCGCGCCCGCTTCGTCCTTCAGCGTCTGCAGCACGATGTTCGAACGGATGTCCATCACGCCCGGCGCCTTGTAGAGCCGGTTCAGCACGAAATCCGAATAGTGCTTGAGGTTGTGCGCGAGCACGCGCAGCAGGTAGTGGCTCTCGCCCGTCACGACGAACGCGCCGACCACCTCCGGCCATTCGCGCAGCGCCTCCGCGAAGCGCTCGTGCCATTGATTCTCTTCGTTGCGCATCGACACCTGCACGAACGCCTCGAGCTCGAAGCCGAGCTTCTCGCGGCTCAGGCACGCGCGATAGTGCTCGATCACGCCCTGCTCCTCGAGCAGGCGCATCCGGCGCAGACAGGCGGATGGCGAAAGCGAGATGCGCTCCGCCAGATCGAGATTGCTGATTCTGCCCTCTTCCTGCAGGACCGCCAGAATCCGGCAGTCGGTGGCATCGAGCGTGATCGCGTGCATTTTTGGTCCCCGTTTTCCCTCTGAGTCGAATTATCTGCCAATCGGGCGGATTGTCCATGTTTATTTCGCAAGCACTTTCTGCGAGCGTCCACCTATCATTCGAAGCATCGATTCACCGACTCGTCATGCCATGGACACACTCTGGGACATCTCGCCGCCCGTCAGCCCCGCCACCCCCGTGTGGCCGGGCGACACGCCGGTTTCCGTCGAACGCGTCTGGCGGATGGAGGCCGGCTCGCCGGTCAACGTCGCGCGCCTGACGCTGTCGCCGCATACCGGCGCGCACTGCGACGCGCCGCTTCACTACGACGCCGACGGCGCGCCGATCGGCGCGGTGCCGCTCGACACCTATCTCGGCCCGTGCCGCGTGATCCACTGCATCGGCGCGTCGCCGGTCGTGCGCCCGGCCGACCTCGAGGCCGCGCTCGCCGGCGTGCCGACGCGCGTGCTGCTGCGCACCTATGCGCGCGCCAGCGTCGCGCAATGGGACAGCAGCTTCTGCGCGGTCGCGCCCGAGACCGTCGACCTGCTCGCCGCGCACGGCGTCAAGCTGATCGGCATCGATACGCCGTCGCTCGACCCGCAGGAATCGAAGACCATGGATGCGCATCACCGCGTGCGCACGCACCGGATGGCGATCCTCGAAGGGATCGTGCTCGACGACGTGCCGCCCGGCGACTACGAGCTGATCGCGCTGCCGCTGAAGTTCGCGACGCTCGACGCGAGCCCCGTGCGTGCGGTGCTGCGCGCGCTGCCCGGCCGGTCCTCCTGATTCATCCAACCATCGACCCGCGAACCACTCGTCCGCGAACTACTGACCCGACATCATGATCATCAAGACCCGTGAAGACGCGCTCGCCCTCGACCGCGACGACCCGCTCGCCGCGCTGCGCGACCAGTTCGCGCTGCCCGACGGCGTGATCTATCTCGACGGCAACTCGCTCGGCGCGCAGCCGCGCGCATCGGCCTCCCGCGCGCAACAGGTGATCGGCGCCGAATGGGGCGAAGGCCTGATCCGCAGCTGGAACACCGCCGGCTGGTTCGCGCTGCCGCGCCGCCTCGGCGACAAGCTCGCGACGCTGATCGGCGGCGCGCCCGGCGAAACCGTCGTGACCGACACCATCTCGATCAACCTGTTCAAGCTGCTGTCGGCGATGCTGCGCCACCAGGCCGAACGCGCGCCGGAGCGCCGCGTGATCGTGTCGGAGCGCTCGAACTTCCCGACCGACCTGTACATCGCGCAAGGGCTGATCGAACAGCTCGGCGGCGACTACGAGCTGCGCCTGATCGACGATCCGGCGGACCTGCCCGACGCGCTCGGCGCGGACACGGCCGTCGCGATGATCACGCACGTGAACTACCGCACCGGCTACATGCACGACATGCCGGCCGTCACGCAGCTCGTGCACGATTCGGGCGCGCTGATGCTGTGGGATCTCGCGCATTCGGCCGGCGCGGTGCCGGTCGACCTGAACGGCGCGCACGCGGACGGCGCGGTCGGCTGCACGTACAAGTACCTGAACGGCGGCCCCGGTTCGCCGGCCTTCGTGTGGGTGCCGCAGCGCCATCTCGCGCATTTCTCGCAGCCGCTGTCGGGCTGGTGGGGCCACCGCGCACCGTTCGCGATGCAGCCGGGCTTCGCGCCCGATCCGGGCATCGCGCGCTTCCTGTGCGGCACGCAGCCGATCGTGTCGATGTCGATGGTCGAATGCGGGCTCGACGTGTTCCTGCAGACCGACATGCACGCGATCCGCCGCAAGTCGCTCGCGCTGACCGACGCGTTCATCGCGCTCGTCGAAACGCGCTGCGCGGGCCTGTCGCTGAAGCTCGTCACGCCGCGCGCGCATCACCAGCGCGGCTCGCAGGCGAGCTTCGAGCATCCGCACGGCTACGAGGTGATGCAGGCGCTGATCGCGCGCGGCGTGATCGGCGACTACCGCGAGCCTTACGTGCTGCGCTTCGGCTTCACGCCGCTCTATACGCGCTTCGTCGACGTGTGGGATGCCGTCGAGACGCTGCGCGACATCCTCGCCACCGACGCGTGGAAGGCGCCCGAGTTCGCCGAGCGCGGCGCGGTGACCTGACCGCTTCCAGCCCGGCGCGCGCCGCCGCGACGTGCGGATTGCGCGCCGCGCCCCGTCATTCAAATCTGGAGAAAGTCGTGAATTCTGGTCATATTCAGCCACCCGGCGACGATGCGCCGGCGGGCTGCCCGTTCTCGGGCGCACGCGCGGCCCAACCGGCTCATGAAGCGCCGCACGTGCCCGGCGAAGCCACTGCTCAAGCCGGCTGGCACGATGCGCAGCTCGATTTCTCGAAGTCGATGAGCTACGGCGACTACCTGTCGCTGAACGCGATCCTCGACGCGCAGCATCCGCTGTCGCCCGATCACAACGAGATGCTGTTCATCATCCAGCATCAGACGAGCGAGCTGTGGATGAAGCTCGCGCTGTTCGAGCTGCGCGGCGCGCTCGACGCGGTGCGCGGCGACGCGCTGCCGCCCGCGTTCAAGATGCTCGCGCGCGTGTCGCGGATCCTCGAGCAGCTCGTGCAGGCGTGGAACGTGCTGTCGACGATGACGCCGTCCGAGTATTCGGCGATGCGGCCGTATCTCGGCCAGTCGTCGGGCTTCCAATCGTACCAGTACCGGCAGCTCGAATTCCTGCTCGGCAACAAGAACGTGCAGATGCTGCAGCCGCATGCGCACCGGCCCGACATCCTCGAACAGGTGCGCGCGACGCTCGAGGCGCCGTCGTTCTACGACGAGGTCGTGCGCCTGCTCGCGCGGCGCGGTTTCCCGATCGCGCCCGAACGGCTCGAGCGCGACTGGACGCAGCCGATGCGTCACGACGAAACGGTCGAGGCCGCGTGGCTCGAGGTCTATCGTCACCCGCAGCAGCACTGGGAGCTCTACGAGATGGCCGAGGAACTCGTCGATCTCGAGGATGCGTTCCGCCAGTGGCGCTTCCGTCACGTGACGACCGTCGAGCGCATCATCGGCTTCAAGCAGGGCACCGGCGGCACGAGCGGCGCGCCGTATCTGCGCAAGATGCTCGACGTCGTGCTGTTCCCCGAGCTCTGGCACGTGCGCACCACGCTGTAACGCACGCCTCGCGCCCGCGCGTCACGACGACGTGCGGGCCGGCGCCTCCCCTTCGCGCGGCAACGCACGTTCGTGCGCGAGCCGCGGAATGTGCCGGCGCGGCCTGCGCGGCCGGCTCGCACAAGGGCGGCCGGGCACGCACGGGATCGGTCTCGCGCCGTCCGCGCGCGGGATCCGATGCCGACGCGGTCGCCGCGTTTCCGACGGGCCGACGTACCGACGTATCGACATACCGACGTATCGACGTATCGACGTATCGACGTATCGACGAACCGCCGTGCCGCCGTGCCGCCGTGCCGCCGGGACGATCGCCGGCATATCGCCATATCGTTGCGGCGCCGCACCATCCGCTGCGCATGCTCACCGCGTTCCGACAGCGCCTCGGCATCCTGTCGGGGCCGGTCGGCAAGCTCGCTGCTCGACGAACTCGTCACATCGATGCGCGACGGACGCTAACGCCTTCCGCCTTCCGCCCCCGCCCCCGCCCCCGCCCCCGCCCCCGCTTCCGCCCCGCCCGCCCCGCCCCGCCCACGCGCCGCCGCAGCGCACCATCGAAATGCCGCGTCCGCGCCTTGACTTTCGCCCGCCCGAATACGATCATTCGCTCACACAAAGAGCAAATGATCGTATTCGACAGGAAAACTGGCACGAACAGGAGACACCGGATGAGCGAATCGCCCTCCGCCCACGCGCCCGTGCTGCTGCACATCGGCGCAGGCTCGTTCCACCGCGCGCACCAGGCGTGGTATCTGCACCGCGTGAACGCGGCCGTGCCGGCCGACGAACGCTGGTCGCTGACCGTCGGCAACATCCGCGACGACATGCGCGCGACGATGGACGCGCTCGCCGCGCAGCACGGCGCCTATACGCTCGAAACCGTCACGCCGCAGGGCGAGCGCGCGTACGAGACGGTCCGCGCGATCTCGCGCGTGCTGCCGTGGTCGATCGATCTCGCCGCGCTGATCGACGCCGGCGCCGACCCCGCGTGCCGGATCGTGTCGTTCACCGTCACCGAAGGCGGCTACTACCTCGACGAACACAACCGGCTCGACCTCGCGAACGCCGATCTCGCGGCCGACCTGCAGGGCGCGCGCACGACGCTGTACGGCGCGCTCGCGGCGCTGCTCGCCGAACGCGCGAAACGCGGCGCGGGCCCGCTCACGCTGCAGAGCTGCGACAACCTGCGCAACAACGGCGCGCGCTTTCGCGCGGGCATGCGCGAATTCCTCGAACGCCGCGGCGAGGCCGATCTGCTCGCATGGTTCGATGCGCACGTCGCGACGCCGAGCGCGATGGTCGACCGCATCACGCCGCGCCCGACCGCCGACGTGCGCGAACGGGTGCGCGCGGCAACCGGCGTCGACGACGCGTGTCCGGTGATGGGCGAGTCGTTCATCCAATGGGTGATCGAGGACCGCTTCGCGGCGGGCCGGCCGCGCTGGGAGCTGGCCGGCGCGGAACTCGTCGACGACGTGCATCCGTACGAGGAAGCGAAGATCCGCATCCTCAACGCGACGCACAGCTGCATCGCGTGGGCCGGCACGCTCGCGGGCCACACGTACATCCATGAAGGTACGCACGACGCGGCGATCCGCCGCTTCGCGCACGACTACGTGACGCAGGACGTGATCCCGTGTCTCAGCCCGAGCCCGCTCGATCTCTGGCGCTACCGCGACGTGGTGCTCGAACGGTTCGGCAATCCGTACGTGCTGGACACGAACCAGCGCGTCGCGGCCGACGGCTTCTCGAAGATTCCCGGCTTCATCGCGCCGACGCTCGCCGAATCGCTCGCACGCGGCGCGGCGCCGGTCGCCACCGCGGTGCTGCCGGCGCTGTTCCTGCGCTTTCTCGAACGCTGGGCGCGCGGATTGCTGCCGTATGCGTACCAGGACGGCGTGATGGACGACGGCGCCGCGCGGGCGATCGTCGAGGCCGACGACCCGGTCGTCGCGTTGTGCGCGAGCCGCGCGCTGTGGGGCTCGCTCGCCGGCAACGCGGCGTTGTTCGACGCGCTGCGCGCCGGGCTCGCACGCGTCGACGCATGGCTCGCGCAGCGCTGACGCACGGCGGCCCGCGGCCTCGCAGCCGGCCGCCCGCGAGCGGCCGCGCATCCGGGCGAACCTGCGTTGGCAGGCGCGCGCGCGTGCGGCTAAAGTAGCGGCTCCTCACTGACGGAACGGATCGCTCATGTATCTCGGCATCGACCTCGGCACCTCGGAAGTGAAGGTGCTGCTGCTTGCTCCGGACGGCACCGTGGTCGGCACCGCCGGCACGCCGTTCAGCGTGTCGCGGCCGCACCCGCGCTGGGCCGAACAGCATCCGGACGACTGGTGGCAAGGCACGCTCGCCGCGCTCGCGGCGCTGCGCGAACGGCATCCGCAGGCCTTCGCGCAGGTGCGCGGGATCGGCCTGTCGGGCCAGATGCACGGCGCTGTGCTGCTCGGCCGCGACGACCGCGTGCTGCGCCCCGCGATCCTGTGGAACGACATGCGCAGCGCCGACGAATGCGCGCTGCTCACCGAACGCGCGCCCGATCTCCACGCGCTGGCCGGCAACCTCGCGATGCCCGGCTTCACCGCGCCGAAACTGCTGTGGGTCGCGAAGCACGAACCCGACGTGTTCGCCGCAACGGCCTGCGTGCTGATGCCGAAGGACTACCTGCGCTTCCGGCTCACCGGCGCGAAGGTGTCCGATCCGTCCGACGCGGCCGGCACGTTGTGGCTCGACGTCGCGCGCCGCGACTGGTCCGACGCGCTGCTCGCCGCGTGCGACATGACGCGCGCCCAGATGCCGCGCATCGTCGAAGGCAATGCGCCGTCCGGCACGCTGCGCGCCGACGTCGCGCGCGAACTCGGGCTGTCGGAGGCCGTCGTGGTGGCGGGCGGCGGCGGCGACAACGCGACGAGCGCGCTCGGCATCGGCGCGATCCACGCGGGCGACGGCTTCGTGTCGCTCGGCACGTCGGGCGTGCTGAGCGTGGTCGGCGACCGCTTCATGCCGAATCCGGCATCGGCCGTGCACGCGTTCTGCCACGCGATTCCCGATCGCTGGCAACTGATGAGCGTCGTGCTGTCGGCCGCGAGCTGCCTGCGCTGGGTCTGCAAGCTGACGGGCACCGACGAGCCGGCGCTGCTCGCCGAAATCGCGGCGCTCGACGCGGACGCACTCGCGACGGCGCCGCTGTTCCTGCCCTACCTGTCCGGCGAACGCACGCCGCACAACGATCCGTATGCGCAGGGCGTGTTCTTCGGGATGACGCATGCGACCGAGCGCGCGCATCTCGGCTACGCGGTGCTCGAAGGCGTGACGCTCGGCCTCGCGGACGGCCTCGACGCGCTGCACGCGGCCGGCGTCGAAACCGACCGGCTGTCGCTGATCGGCGGCGGCGCGCGCAGCGCGTTCTGGGCGCAGCTGATCGCCGACGCGCTGGACGTGCGCACCTGCCAGCACGGCGGCGGCGAAACGGGTGCGGCACTGGGCGCCGCGCGGCTGGGCTGGCTCGCCGTCGGCGGCGATCCGCAAGTCGTGCTGACCAAGCCGCCGGTGCGCGCCGAATACGTGCCCGACGCCGCGCGTCATGCGCTGCTGCGCGAGCGCCTCGACGCGTTCCGCGCGCTGTATCGCCACGTGCGCCCGCTTTACGAACCGTCGCGCGCGCGGCTCGCGTAGGCGACGACGCAGGGCGGCCGTCGGCCGCCCGCCGCGCATGCGTTACAGTGGATGCCGTTGCGCCGCCCGACGGCCGGTCCGCGGGCGGCCCCCCAGATCCGAACCGAACCGCTATCGTGTCCAAGTCCTCAGAAAAACTCGATCTCGCCACGCGTGCCGCGTGGCTCTACTACGTCGCGGGCGACACGCAGAACGAAATCGCCGAGAAGCTGCAGGTGTCGCGCCCGGTCGCGCAGCGCCTCGTCGCGTTCGCGGTCGAGAAGAACCTGATCCGCGTGCGCGTCGATCACCAGCTCGCCGACTGCCTCGAGCTCGGCGCGCAGCTGTCGAAACGCTACGGGCTCACGATGTGCGAAGTCGTGCCCGTCGATGCCGATGCGGCCGAAGCGATCGACCGCAAGCTCGCGGTCGCCGGCGCGCAGGTGATGGAGCGCTACCTGAACGAGACGCGGCCGATGGTGATCGCCGTCAGCAGCGGCCGGACGCTGAAGGCGGCGGTCGCGCAGATCGCGCAGATCGAGCGGCCGCAGCACCGGCTCGTGTCGATGGTCGGCGCGATCGCCGCCGACGGCTCGTCGAACCGCTACGACGTCGCGCAGTACATCTCCGAGAAGACCGGCGGCAAGCACTTCCTGCTGCCCGCGCCGCTGTTCGCCGACAGCGACGCCGAGCGCGCGCAATGGTGCAATCACCGGCTGTACCGGATCGTCGACGCGCTGTCGGCGCAGGCCGACGTCGCGTTCGTCGGGATCGGCAACATCGGCCCGCACTGCCCGCTCTATGAAGACGGCTTCATCACCGAACAGGAACGCGACGAGATGACCGCGCTCGGCGCGGTGGCCGAACTGCTCGGCGTGCCGATCGATGCGCAGGGCCGGCTCGTCGACGTGTCGACGAGCGCGCGCGTGACGAGCGTCGCGCTCGACGCGCCGCCGAAGCGCCCGACGATCGCGTTCGCAGGCGGCCCGAAGAAGCGCGACGCGGTGATCGCCGCGCTGCGCGGCGGCTGGCTGTCGGGGCTCGTCACCGACGAAACCTGCGCACGCGCGGCGCTCGACGCGAAGGCGGCCTGACGCCGCCGCACGCTCACGCGGCCGCGCGCGGCGCCGGGAACGCATGCCGGCGCGCGCGCCATGCGCCGAGCCACGCCGCCGCCAGCAGCGCGACCAGCACCCACGGAATCGCGCCCGCGCCCGTCGCGCCGAGCAGCATCCCGCCCGCGATGCCGCCGCCCGCGATCGCGAGGTTCCACACCGTCACGAGCATCGACTGCGCGACGTCGGCCGCATCGCCCGCCGCGTTCGCGGTGGCCGTCTGGAACAGCGTCGGCGCGCCGCCGAACGCGAGCCCCCACAGCGCGACACCCGCATAAACGATCGTCATCCCGGACCCCGCACCGAGCATCGCCGCCGCAAGCGCGAACAGCGCGATGCTCGCGAGCGTCAGCCGCCGCTGCGCGGCGCCGATCCATGCGCCCGTCAGCGCGATGCCGACCAGCGACGCGATACCGAACACGAACAGCACCGCATCGACCTGCGCGCCCATCCGCACGCCGGCAAGGAACGGCGCGACGTACGTGTACAGCATGTTGTGCGCGAGCACATAGGCGAACATCACGACCAGCACCGGCCGCACGCCGGGCAGTGCGATCACGCCGAGCACCGGCTCGCGGGCGCCGGCGGGCTGCCCCGGATAGTCGGGCACGCGCAGCCGGATCCAGCCGATCAGCGCGAGCGCCGCGACCGTGATGCCCGCGAACGCGATGCGCCAGCCGAACATCGCGCCGAGCGCGGTGCCGGCCGGGATGCCGATCGACATCGCGACCGGCGCGCCGAGCATCGCGACCGCGATCGCCCGGCCGCGCAGCGATGCGTCGACCATCCGGCTCGCATAGCCGGCCAAGAGCGCCCACAACAGCCCGGCCGACATGCCCGCGACGAAGCGCGCGGCGAGCGTGAGCGCGTAATACGGCGACGCGGCCGTCAACGCATTCGACACGACGAACCCGGCAAGCGCCGCGAGCAGCAGCCGGCGCCTGCGCATCGCGCGCGTCGCGGCGACGAGCGGGATCGCCGCGACGATCGAGCCGAGCGCGTAGACGGTCACGAGCTGGCCGATCAGCGCCTCGGTCACGCGCAGGTCGACGCTCATTAGCGGGAGCAAGCCGGCCGGCAACGCTTCGGTGAGGATCGTGATGAACCCGGCGGTGGCGAGCGCCAGCAGGTTCGCGACCGGCAGGCGTTCGCGCACCGGTGCGGACAGACCGGACGCAGGGTCGGAGACGCGGTCGGAAGCGCGGTCGGGAACGGATACGCACTCGCTCATGCCGCGCTCCGGTCGTCGACGCCATACACCGCATCGCGCACGTCGGTGACGACACGCCCGTGCATCCCTTCGTACAACGTATTGGTCAGCGCGACGACCGTCAGCCCGGCCGCGCGGTCGACGAACCACGCATGCCCGTACGCACCGCCCCAGCGCCACGTGCCGACCGACTCCGGCGACTGCGCGGCCGCCGGATCGCGCAGCACCGAAAAACCGAGCCCGAAACCGAATCCCGGCGCGTCCGGCAGGTCATGCGCGCCCGGCTGCACGCGCGCCATCTCGTCGATCCAGCGGCGCGCGAGCCAGCCGTCGCGGCCGGTGCGCAACGCATCGAGCAACGTCATGCAGTCGCGCGCGGTGCCCACCATACCCGCGCCGCCCGACGGCCACGCGGCCGCGTCGAACGCGCGCGCCGGCGCGAAGCGGATGCCGACCGTGCCGTCGTACACCGGCGCGAGATCGTCGTCGGCCATCCGGCGCGGCGCGCCCGGCGTGCTGACGTACGGTGTCGCGAAGCGCGCGGCGTCATTCGAGAAGAACGCGGTGTCGGTCATCCCGAGCGGCGTCGTGACGAGCGCGGCCACGGCTTCGGCGAGCGGCCGGCCGTCGACCGCCTCGATCAGCGCGCCGACCACGTCGGTCGCGAGCGAGTAGTTCCACGACGTGCCGGGCGCGAATTGCAGCGGCACGCCGGCGATGCGCCGCACGTTCTCCGCGAGCGACAGGTCCGCGCGGTCCATCCCGTCGGACACGCCGGCACGCGCATACGGGCCGTCGGCGTCGGCTTCGAGGAAGCGGTAACCGAGCCCGGCCGTATGCGAAAGCAGATGACGCAACGTGATGTCGGCCGGCGTGCCGTCGGGCAGCGTCGGCCGGAACGCGGGCAACCAGCGCGCGACCGGCTCGTCGAGCCCGATGCGCCCCGCCGCGACCAGCCGCATCGCGGCGGCCGTCACGATCGGCTTCGACACCGATGCGAGCCGGAACAGCGCGTCCTCGCGCATCGGCGTGCCGGCCTCGCGATCGGCCAGACCGGCCGCGCGCGCATAGCGAAGTTGGCCGTCGCGGGCGACCAGCACGACCGCGCCGACCACGCGCGCATCGGCCAGCGCGCGATCGAGCGCGGCGTCGAGGCGCTCGGCCAGCGCGGCGTCGGCGTCCGGTTCGGCGCGGTGGGCGGTGACAGGCAGGGATGACATGGCGTGACCTCGAACAGTGAAGGAACGCCCATCGTAGGGAGCCGGCGCGAGAAGAAAAACCGGGTTAGAGTTCCGGACACTCCGGACATCGGTGTCCGCAATCGGGGACCAGCATGGAAAATCTTGGCGGTTTCGTCGTGTTCGTCCAGGTCGCGGAAACGCGCAGTTTCGTCGCGGCCGGCCGCGCGCTCGGGCTGTCGGCGTCGGCGATCGGCAAGCGCATCGCGCGGCTCGAGGCGCGGCTGAACGTGCGCCTCTTTCACCGCAGCACGCGCAGCATCACGCTGACCGCGGAAGGCACGCGCTTCCTGGAACGGTGCCGGCGCGTGATCGCCGAGATCGACGCAGCCGAGCAGGAACTGACGCACAGCGCCGAAGCGCCGCGCGGGCGCCTGCGCGTGAGCCTGCCGACGATCGGCACGCTGCTGCTGCCGCTGCTCGCCGATTTCATGGCCGCGTATCCGGAGATCGAACTCGACATCGACTTCAGCGACCGCCTCGTCGACGTCGTCGAAGAAGGTTTCGACGCGGTGCTGCGCACCGGCCAGCCGACGGATTCGCGGCTGTCGTCGCGGCTGCTCCGCCATTTCCGCCAGCACCTCGTCGCGGCGCCCGACTACCTCGCGCGGCACGGTACGCCGCGCACGCCGGCCGATCTCGCGCAGCACCGCTGCCTGCACTACCGCTTTCCGAGCAGCGGCAAGCTCGAGACCTGGCCGCTGCGCGTGCCACACGCGAGTACGCCGCCCGAGGTGCCGGTCGCGATGGTCAGCAACAGCGCGGAAGCGCGCCTCTGCTTCACGCTGCGCGGGCTCGGCATCGCGTGCCTGCCCGAGTTCTTCGTGCGCGACGCACTCGACGACGGCACGCTGCGCGCGGTGCTCGACGAACACGTCGCGAGCTGCACGCCGATCTACGTCCTGTGGCCGTCAGGCCGCCATCCGACGCCGAAACTGCGCGCCTTCGTCGATTACATGGCCGAGCATCTGCGGCTCTGACCGGCGCGCGCCCTCACGCCGCCTTCGCGTGCGCGCTCAAGCGCCGGAACGCCTGGCCGTGCTCGTCGAACAGGTGGCAGTGCTCGGCCCGCGCATGCACGTGCAGCGCCTCGCCGGTGCGGTACGTATCGAGCGGCGGAATCCGTGCGATCAGCCCGTCCGGCGCGACGGCCGACTCCGCATACAGGTACGCGGCGTCGCCGAGCGATTCGACGGCCATCGTCCGCGCGGCCACGCCGGTCTCCGCCTGCCCCACCATCAGATGCTCGGGCCGCACGCCGACGGTCACCGCCGCGCCGCGCAACAGCCCGGCCGCCTCGACCGCGACGCGCTGCGTCTCGCCGCTGCCGAAGCGCACCAGCACGCCGGCCGCGTCGACCGACTCGACGGTGCCTTTCAGGAAGTTCATCTTCGGCGAGCCGATGAAACCCGCGACGAACTGGTTGGCCGGCGCGTGGTACAGCGCGTTCGGCGTGCCGACCTGCTGCACCGCGCCGCCCGACAGCACGACGATCTTGTCGGCGAGCGTCATCGCCTCGACCTGGTCGTGCGTCACGTAGATCATCGTGGTCTTCAGCTCGTCGTGCAGCCGCGCGAACTCCAGCCGCATCTTCACGCGCAGCGCCGCGTCGAGGTTCGACAACGGCTCGTCGAACAGGAACACCTTCGGCTTGCGCGTGATCGCGCGGCCGATCGCGACACGCTGCCGCTGGCCGCCCGACAGCTGCTTCGGCTTGCGATCGAGCAGATGGTCGATGTGCAGGATCTTCGCGGCCTGCTTCACCGCCTGGTCGATCTCGGGCTTCTTCGCGCCGGCGAGCTTCAGGCCGAACGCCATGTTGTCGTACAGCGTCATGTGCGGGTACAGCGCATACGACTGGAACACCATCGCAATGCCGCGCTTCGCGCTCGGCACGTCGTTGACCTTCGCGCCGTCGATCAGCAGTTCGCCGCTCGAGATGTCCTCGAGCCCGGCGATCATCCGCATCAGCGTGGATTTGCCGCAGCCGCTCGGCCCGACGAACACGACGAATTCGCCGTCGGCGATGTCGAGGTTCACGTTGCGCAGCACTTCGGTGTCGTCGTAGCGCTTCGCGATGTTGCGCAGGAGCACGCTTGCCATGGTCTGTCTCCGTTCGTTCGTGATGCGCCGCGTTGAAGGCGGCGCGCATTCGTTCCTGGTTGCTAGTTCGGCAGCACCGCGCCGGTCGCCTGCCAGCGCGCGACGTAGCCGGGCAGCTCGTGCATGTCGTCGAATACGTGACGCGCGCCGATCCCGCGCAACGCGTCGATCTGCGCGGCCGACGCATGCCCGCCGCCGACGAAGCCGAGCACGGTCATGCCGGCCGCGGCGGCCGCGGTGATGCCGGTCACGCTGTCCTCGACGACGAGGCATTGCGCGGGCACCGCGCCGAGCGCACGCGCGGCCGCGAGATACACGTCGGGCGCCGGCTTCGGCCTCGCCACGGCGTCCGCGCAGAACAGCCGGTCGCCGAAGAAGCGCGCGAGGCCGGTGCGCGCGAGCGCCGCCTCGACGTACGCGCGGTAGCTGTTGCTCGCGCACGCGGTCGTCAGGTTGAGCGCCGCGAGGGCCTTGTCGATGCCGTCGACCATCGGCGCGTTGACGGCCGCCGCCTCGACCGCGCGGCGGATCGCGTCGACGTCGCCGGCCGACAGCGTGCGGCCGACGGCCTCGCCCGCGCCGGCCAGCACGCGCTCGATGCGCAGCCCGAGCAGCGGCATCACCGCCGGCCGCGCGTCGACACCCGGCCAGCGCGCATCGAGCTCGCGCACGATCACGTCGGCGGCGACGGCCTCGCTGTCGATCAGCACGCCGTCGCAGTCGCAGATCAGCACGTTCATCCCGTGACCGAACGCGCGTTCGCCGGTAGCAGCTTCGCCGGTAGCGCTCATTTGACCGCCCCGAACGTGAGCCCGCGCACGAGCTGCTTCTGCGACAGCCAGCCGACGATCAGGATCGGCGCGACCGCGAGCAGGGAAGCCGCGGACAGCTTCGCCCAGAACAGCCCCTCGGGGCTCGAGTACGACGCGATGAACACGGTGAGCGGCGCGGCGTTCGAGCTCGACAGGTTGATGCTCCAGAACGCCTCGTTCCACGACAGGATCACGAGCAGCAGCGCGGTGGACGCGAGCCCCGGCAGCGCCATCGGCATCAGCAGGTAGACGATCTCCTGCCACGTCGACGCGCCGTCGATGCGCCCCGCTTCGAGGATGTCCTTCGGGATCTCGTTGAAGTACGTGAAGGTCATCCACACCGCGATCGGCAGGTTGATCAGCGTGTACACGATCACGAGGCCCGACACGGTATCGAGCAGCCCCGCGTTCTTCCACAGCAGGTAGATCGGCACGAGCACGCCGACCGACGGCATCATCTTGGTCGACAGCATCCACAGCAGCACCTTCTGCGTGCGGTGGTTCGGGAAGAACGCCATCGCGTAGGCCGCCGGCACCGCGAGCAGCAGCGAGATCACCGTGACGCCCGCCGAGATCAGCACCGAGTTCCACGCGAACGCGAAGTAGTTGCTGCGCGCGAACACCTCGCGGAAGCTGTCGAGCGTCGGCATGAAGAACAGCGTCGACGCGTACGCCTGCTGCTCGGTCTTGAACGCGGTGATCGCCATCCAGAAGATCGGGAAGAACAGCAGCAGCGCGAGCAGCCATGCGAGCGCGCCGGGCAGCGCGCGCCGCACGAGGCCGAATGCAGCCGGCGCGCGCCGGCCTTCCAAAGTCAGGTCGCTCATTTCTCGTACTCTCCCTTCAGGTTGCGCGCGAGCATCCGCACCAGGAAGAACGACACGACGTTCGCGACCACGACGGCGATGATCCCGCCCGCGGATGCGAGGCCGACGTCGAACTGCTGCAGGCCGAGCGCATAGATCAGGTACGACAGGTTGGTCGTCGCATCGCCGGGGCCGCCGCCCGTCGTCGTGTAGATCTCCGCGAAGATCGACAGCAGGAAGATCGTCTCCATCATCACGACCACGGCGATCGCGCGCTTCAGGTGCGGCAGCGTGATGTAGAAGAACATCGCGATCGGGCCCGCGCCGTCGATGCGCGCGGCTTCCTTCTGCTCCTGGTCGAGCGACTGGATCGCGGTGAACAGGATCAGGAACGCGAACGGCAGCCACTGCCACGCGACGATGATGATCACGGCGGTGAGCGGATAATCGGCGAACCAGTCGACCGGCGTCATCCCGAGCGCGCGCATCGCGTTCGCGACGAGCCCGTACACCGGATGCAGGATCATGTTCTTCCAGATCAGCGCGGCGACCGTCGGCATCACGAAGAACGGCGCGATCGCGAGCAGGCGGGCCACGCCCTGCCCGTAGAACTTGCGGTCGAACAGCACGGCCATCAGCACGCCGCCGACCACGGTGATCGCGAGCACCGCGCCGATCAGCACGAGCGTGTGCCAGATCGCGGGCAGGAACGACGGATCGGTCGCGAGGAAGCGGTAGTTGTCGATTCCGGCGAAGCCCTTCACGTCCGGGTTCAGCAGGTTGTAGCGCGAGAACGAATACCAGATCGTCATCGCGAGCGGGATCGACATCCACAGCAGCAGCACCGCGACGGACGGCGACACGAGCCAGCTGGCGCCGCCGCGCGCGCGGCGCGGCGCGCCCGGCGGCGACGACGCGTCGCCGACCGGCGACGCATGGCTCAGGGGAAGACGCAAATGACGCATGATCGGAGTCCCTCCGGTTGAGACGCGGGCACGAACGGCCGGCCCGCCTTTCTGCATCGGCGACGCGCACCGTGCGCGGCGGCGCGCACGATGCCAGCCGCGTTACTTCTTGTAGCCGGCCTGCCGGACCGCGCGGTCGGCCGCCGCCTGCCCGGCGGCGAGCGCCTGGTCGACCGTCATCTGGCCGGCCACCGCACCCGCGATCGCCTGTCCGACCACCGTGCCGAACGACTGGAATTCAGGAATCCCGACGTACTGCACACCCGTGTACGGCACCTTCTTCAGCGACGGATCGTTCGGGTCGGCCGTCTCGATCGCCTTCAGCACGAAGTCCGAGAACGGCGCGGCGGCCTTGTACTCGGCGCGCTGGTAGGTCGACGTGCGGGTGCCCGGCGGCACCGACGCCCAGCCTTCGTCCTTGCCGGCCATCTCGATGTACTGCTTCGACGTCGCCCACGCGATGAACTTACGCGCGGCGTCCTGCTGCTTCGACGTCTTCGGCACGGCCAGCGCCCACGCCCACAGCCAGTGCGAGCCCTTCGGCGTGGCGGCGACCGGCGCGGCGGCGAAGCCGATCTTGTCGGCGACCTGCGACTGCTGTTTGTTATAGAGCATCCCGGCCGCGACCGTCGCGTCGATCCACATCGCGCACTTGCCCGACGCGGTCAGGGTCAGGTTTTCGTTGAAGCCGTTCGAGCTCGCCCCCGGCGGGCCGTCTTTCTTCAGCAGGTTCACGTAGAAGCCGATCGCCTTCTTCCATTCCGGCGACGTGAGCTGCGCGTTCCAGTTCTCGTCGAACCAGCGCCCGCCGAACGTGTTCACGACCGTCGACACGTACGCCATGTTCTCGCCCCACCCGGCCTTGCCGCGCAAGCAGATCCCGTAGGTGCCCTTCGCCTTGTCGGTGAGCTTGTCCGCGAACTCGGCGATCTGGTCGTAGGTCGGCTGGTCGGGCATCTTGAGCCCCTTCGCCGCGAACAGGTCCTTGCGGTAGAACGTCATCGAGCTCTCGACGTAGAACGGCAGCGCATACAGCTGGCCGTTGTACGACAGGCTGTCGCGCGCGGTCTTCACGATGTCGTTCAGGTCGTAGTCGGCGGGCAGCCCCGTGATCGGCGCGAGCCAGCCGCGCTTGCCCCACTGCGGCGTCTCGTAGGTGCCGATCGCCATCACGTCGAACTGGCCGCTGCCGGTCGTGATGTCGGTGGTCGCGCGCTGGCGCAGCACGTTCTCCTCGAGGATCACCCAGTTCAGCTTGATGTCAGGGTTCGCCTTCTCGAACGCCGGCGACAGCTTCTTCAACTCGATCATGTCCGGGTTGTTCAGCGTCGCGATCGTCAGCGTGCCGGCGGACGCCGCGCACGCGGCCGTCGCGAGCGCGGCCCCGGCGAAGCAGCGTGCGGCGGCATCGAGCATCTTTCGTTGCATGGCATGTCTCCTGTGATTGTTCGAACTGTCGTCGGTGTTGCGTATTGCGTATTGCGTATTGCGTGTGTCGCGTTGCTGCACTCCCTTCGCGGCCCGTCACGCCGGCCGCTGCATCCCGCACGCGCGCGCATAGTGCGCGATCACGTCGCGTATCCGGTGGCGCACCCAGGCGCGCGGCTCCTTCGCGAGGCCGCCCGCGCGGCACGCCGCGTACACGTCCGGCAGCCACTGCGCGACGAGCGTTTCGGGCACCGGCTGCCGCGCGAGGTTGTCGAACAACTGCTCGACCGCCGCCGCGACGGCCGGCTGCAGCCAGTAGTAGCGGATCCGGTCGCTGTAGCTGAACTGGCGCGCGAGCCGCTGCTCGGTCTCGTCGCCGCGGTAGTACGGCGCCCAGTGCTCGGGCTGCGCGCGCATCGCGGCGTCGACCACGTCGCGCAACCGCGAGCGCTGCGCGCCGTCGCCGATCAGCGCGTCCTCGATGAAGGTGAGCGCGAACAGCGCCTCGCGCAGCGCGAAGGTCAGCGCGGGGCCGACCTTCAGCACCGCGAAGTGGTCGCGCACGAGCGCGGCGAGCGCGCCTTCGGTCTGGTAGTCGGTCGAATGCGCTTCGAACACGAGGCGCGGCGTGCGCAGGATGCTTGCACCGAGCGATGCGGCCCTCGCGCTGTCGTAGTCGAGCACGTGGCGATCGTCGAAATCGACGCCCGGTTGCGCGACGATCGCGACCACGCGCGTCCATGCGTCGTCGAGCCCGGCCGCCGCGAATGCGCTGCGATGCGCGTCGAGCGTCGCCGCGATGCTGTCGCTGCGCGTGACCGCGATCCGCGCGATCGCATCGCCGGCTGCGTCGCCGGCCACTTCGCCGCCCGGCGTCGGCACCTCGGTGCCGATCACGTAGACGGGCGCGACGCCGGTGCGCGCCGCCGCGTCTTCGGCCGCGCGGCAGAGCCCGGCCGCGCGCGCGGCGATCGTCCGGTCGTCGAGCCGCGCCGGATCGTCCGCACACGCCATGCTCGCATCGAGGTGGATCTTCTCGAACCCGGCTTCGACATACGCGGCGACCATCGCCGCCGCTTCGCGCATCGCGTCGGCCGCGCGGCGGTGCCGCCACGGGTTCGGTCCCAGATGGTCGCCGCCGAGCACCAGCGCCGACGGCGCGAGCCCGCAGCGCTGCGCGATCGCATCGACGTCGCGCCGGAAATCGGCGGGCGTCATGCCCGTATAGCCGCCGAGATGGTTCACCTGGTTGCAGGTCGCCTCGATCAGGAGCGGCGAGCCGTCCGCGCGCGCGGCCTCGCACGCGGCCTCCAGCACGAGCCGGTGCGCGCTGCAGACCGAATAGATGCCGCGCTGCGCCTGCGCGCGGTTCGCGTCGAAGATCATCCGCAGCACGGCGCCGGCGTGCGCGCTGCGCGGGCGTTCGGCAGTGGAAGTCAGGCCGGGCATGCGACACCTCGTTCGGTCAGGAAGCGGTCGATCTCGGCCGCGCTGCTGTTGCCCTCCATCGGGCCGCGCCGCGTGACCGCGATCGCGCCGGCCGCGTTCGCGCGGCGCAATGCGACGTCGATCGGCAGGCCGGCGACGAGACTCGCGACCAGCGTGCCGCCGAAGCAGTCGCCGGCGCCGGTCGGATCGCGTTCGTCGACGGGATAAGCCGGCGCGTCGACGCGGCTCGCACGGTCGAACGCGACGCTGCCGGCCGCGCCGCGCTTGAGCACGACGCGTTCGAGCAGCGGATGCGTCGCGAGCAGCCCGGCGATCGCGCGCTCGGCCGGCTGCGGCCCGCAGAAGAACGGCAGGTCGGCCTCGCTCGGCAGGAACAGGTGACACGCGGCGAGCAGCGTGTCGAGCGCCGCGCGCATCGGGCGGAAGCTCAGCATCTCGGGCCGCACGTTCGGGTCGAACGACACCTTCGCGCCGGCGCGCGCCGCCTCGATCACGCCGCGCTGGACCGCCGCGATCGCCGATTCGCTCGTCAGCGACGAGCCCATCACGTGAAAGTAGCGGCAGCCGTCGAACATCGCGGTGTCGACGTCGGATGCGTCGACGCACGCGGCCGCGCTGGTCGACAGGCTGAACACGAAGCTGCGCGAACCGTCGTCGCGATACGCGACGAACGCGGTGCCGGTCGGACGTGCGACGCGACGGATGCGCGCGACGTCGACGCCATCGCGCTCGAGCCGCGCGACGATCGCGTCGCCGAACGCGTCGCGGCCGACGCAGCCCGCATACGCGACGCGCACGCCGAGCCGCGCGGCCTGGTCGGCGAAGATCGCCGGCGCGCCGCTCGGGAACGGGCCCGCGAACAGGCCCGGCACGTCGAAGCCCTGGCCGCGCTCGGCGGCGACGAATTCGGCCAGCAGTTCGCCGGCGACCACGATCTCCGCCATCATGCGTGTCCTCGTGCGGCGGCGGCCGCGCGCGGCACGAACGCCAGGGGTAAGCGTGCGAGCGGCGCCACTTCAGCTCATCCAGTTGCCGCCGTCGACGTTCAGCGTCTGGGCGGTGATGTAGTCGGCGTCGGCCGACGCGAGGAACAGCGCGGCGCCCGTGAGGTCGCCCGGCACGCCCATCCGGCCGAGCGGCACGGCAACGCCGACGAGCCGCTTCTTCTCACCGAGCGGCCGGTTCTCGTAGCGCGCGAACAGCGCATCGACCTGCTCCCACATCGGCGTGTCGACCACGCCCGGCGCGATGCCGTTCACGTTGATCCGGTGCGGTGCGAGCGCGAGCGCGGCCGACTGCGTATAGCTGATCACCGCGGCCTTGGTCGCGCAGTAGTGCGAAACGAGTGCCTCGCCGCGACGCCCCGCCTGCGACGACATGTTGACGATCTTGCCGCCGCGGCCCTGCTCGACCATCCGCTGCGCGACCGCCTGCATCAGGAAGAACAGCCCTTTCACGTTGACCGCGAACAGCCGGTCGAACACGTCCCAGGATTCGTCGAGGAGCGGGCGCATGTCGAACAGCGCCGCGTTGTTGAACAGGATGTCGACGCCGCCGAAGCGCTCGACCGCGGTCGCGACGATGCGCGCGATGTCGTCGCGGCGCGTGACGTCCGCGGTAACGGCCACCGCCCGGCCGGGATTTTGCTCGATCAGCCGCGCGAGCGAGCCGCTCGGCGGCTTCACGTCGACCAGCACGCAGCGCGCGCCCTCGTCCAGATAGCGTTGCGCGACCGCTTCGCCGATGCCGCTTGCCGCGCCCGTCAGGATCGCGACCTTGTCTGCCAGTCTCACTGGTTGTCTCCGGTTCGTTCTGCTGCACGAAGGCCGCGAGGTGAGCGAACGCTCGCCGGCCGATCAATTGCTCTGTTGTTGATCGAATGATCGGATACGCGATTCATGCTGTCAAGGCGACACGGCGGCTTTCGATGATGCGCTGCGGCACGGCCGCGCCGTGCGCCGGCCGGCGACCCGCGCCCGGCAAGGCGCGGCGGGCTGGGTGCGGCGCGGCTGAAACGGCGCTGAAGGGGACGGAGCGCGTGCATCGGCAGGAATTCGGGCTGCACGGCATGGAGATACGTTATATCATCGCGATACTTCGTTTCATTGCCTGCTTCACGCCATGGCCACCTCATCGCCCATCGACGCCCGGCTGTCCCGGGCCGACGCATTCGCCGCCGAGCACGGGCTCGCGTGGACGCCGCTGCGCCGCCAGGTCTACGAACGCGTGCTGGCCGCGCAGCGCCCGATCGGCGCGTACGACCTGCTCGCCGAGCTCGAGCCGCAACGCGGCCGCGTGCCGCCCACGACCGTCTATCGCGCGCTGGATTTCCTCGTCGAGCACGGCTTCATCCACCGGATCGAATCGAAGAACGCATTCTTCGCGTGCTGCGAGATCGGCGTGCCGCACGAAGGCCAGTTCCTGATCTGCGACTCGTGCGGCGAGACCGTCGAGATCCCGGGCAGCGACCTCGCGAAACAGTTGTCCGCGAGCGAGCCCGCGCACGGGTTCGAAGTCCACCACCAGGTCGTCGAGCTGAACGGCCTGTGCGGGCACTGCAAGGGCAAGCCCGCGCAACGCTGACACCGCACCGCGCGGCGCACCCGCCGCCCCTTCCAACGAGGAGTTTCATGTCCATTGCCCTGAAGCGCGCGCCGCGGCGCGCCCTGCCGCTTGCCCGCCTGCTGGCCGCCGCTGCTGCCGCGCTGTCGATCGCGGCGCCCGCGTTCGCGCAGGCCGCGACTGTCAACGTGGTCGCCGCCGAGAATTTCTATGGCGACGTCGCGTCGCAGATCGGCGGCCGCCATGTCGCGGTAACCAGCATCCTCAGCAGTCCCGACCAGGATCCGCACCTGTTCGAAGCGAGCCCGAAGACCGCGCGCGCGCTGCAGCACGCGCAGGTCGTGATCTACAACGGGGCGAACTACGACCCGTGGATGGCCAAGCTGCTGTCCGCATCGAAGCAGGCGAAGCGCGCGACGATCGTCGTCGCGGATCTCGTCGGCAAGAAGGCCGGCGACAACCCGCACCTGTGGTACGACCCGGCAACCATGCCGGCCGCGGCGCGCGCGATCGCGGCCGAGCTCGGCCGGGCCGACCCGGCGAACAAGGCCGACTACGACGCGAACCTGCAGAAGTTCGTCGCATCGCTGAAGCCGATCGACGACAAGGTCGCCGCGCTGCGCGCGCAGTACAAGGGCGTGCCGGTGACGGCCACCGAGCCGGTGTTCGGCTACATGTCGGATGCGATCGGCCTCGACATGCGCAACCAGCGCTTCCAGCTCGCGACGATGAACGACACCGAAGCCAGCGCGCAGGACGTCGCCGCGTTCGAGAACGACCTGCGCAAGAAGCAGGTGCGCGTGCTGATCTACAACAGCCAGGCCGAAGCGCCGATGACCAAGCGCCTGCTGAAGGTCGCGCGCGACGGCGGCGTGCCGAGCGTCAGCGTCACCGAGACGCAGCCGGCCGGCAAGACCTTCCAGCAATGGATGGCCGGCCAGCTCGACGCGCTCGCGGCCGCGCTTTCCGCCAGCAAGAAATGATTCACGCTACGACATGACCGCCACTCCCCACGCACTCGCACTCGATCGCGTCACGCTCGAACTGGGCGGACGCACGATCCTGCGCGACGTGAGCTTCTCGATCGAACCCGGCGAATTCGTCGGCGTGCTCGGGCCGAACGGCGCGGGCAAGACGACGCTGATGCGCGCGGTGCTCGGCCTCGTGCCCGTCACGGGCGGCACGCTGTCGGTCGGCGGCGTGCCGGTCGTGCGCGGCAACGCGTCGATCGGCTACATGCCGCAGATCAGAAGCGGCCTCGCGAATCGCCGGATGCGCGGCTACGACTTCGTCGCGATGGCCGCCGACGGCCACCGCTGGGGGCTGCCGCACACGAACGCTGCGACGCGGCGCGACGTCGACCGCGTGCTCGACCTCGTCGGCGGCCCGACGCTTGCGCGCCGGCCGCTGTCGGAACTGTCGGGCGGCGAGCGGCAGCGCCTGCTGCTCGCGCAGTGCCTGCTCGGCAGCCCGAAGCTGCTGCTGCTCGACGAGCCGCTGATCAGCCTCGACCCGAACCACCAGCGCGGCGTCGTCGAACTCGTGCGCAACGTCCAGCGCGAGCTCGGCATCACCGTGCTGTTTTCCGCGCACGAACTGAATCCGCTGCTGAACGCGCTCGACCGCGTGCTGTATCTCGGCAACGGCGTCGCGGCGCTCGGCACCGTCGACGAGGTGATCACGAAACCCGTGCTGTCGCGCCTGTACGGCTCGCCGATCGACGTGATGCGCGTGAACGGCAGGATCTTCGTGATGTCGGGCGACGTCGAAATCGAGAAGCACGATCACGAACACGAGGACGACGGCCACTCCCACGGCGGCGGCGGTCACGATCACGGTCACCACCACCACGGACACGCTCATCCCGGGCATTCGCACGATGTTTGAATACGACTTCATGATCAACGCGTTCGCCGCGTCGGGGATCGTCGCGGTGCTCGCGGGCATCGTCGGCTACTTCCTGGTGCTGCGCGGACAAACCTTCGCCGGCCACGCGCTGTCGCACGTCGGCTTCACCGGCGCGACCGGCGCGGTGCTGCTCGGCATCTCGCCGATCTGGGGGATGGTCGGCTTCACGCTCGCGGCCGGGATCGGGATGGGCGCGCTCGGCGAACGGCTCGCGGGCCGCGACGTCGCGATCGGCGTAATCCTGTCTGGCGCGCTCGGCTTCGGGCTGCTGTTCCTGCATTTCTACACGTCGTTCGCGACGCAGGTCACCGCGCTGCTGTTCGGCAACGTGCTCGCGGTCAGCCACGATACGCTCGCGGTGCTGGCCGGCATCGGCGCGGTGAGCCTCGTCGCGCTCGCGCTGATCGCGCGGCCGCTGCTGTTCGCGTCGCTGCAGCCCGAGCTGGCCGAAGCCAAGGGCGTGTCGCTGCGCACGGTGTCGATGCTGTTCCTCGCGGTGTGCGCGCTCGCGGTGGCCGCGGCGACGCAGATCGTCGGCGTGCTGCTCGTGTTCACGCTGCTGGTCGGGCCGGCCGCAGCCGCGCAGAACGTGTCGACGCGGCTGTCGACCGGCGTGCTGCTCGCCGCGCTGTTCGCGCTGTTCGAAGCGTGGGCCGGGATCGCGCTTGCGTATCACACCGACTGGCCGACGAGTTTCTGGATCACCGCGCTGTCCGCGCTCGTGTATGGGGCGAGCCTGTTGCGGCGACGCACATGACGTTCGGCGGGCGCTCGACAGGGCGCCGCGCATGTCGCACGCACCCCAAAGGCGTGCACGGAATCAGCAGGGGATGCGTGACCATCGAATCGACGATCGATTACGCGCGACTGAGAAACTTGCTGATCGCGCAGAAGCCGGTTCCGATCCCCGGCTCCTCCGTGCGCGCGTACGGCACGATTACCGTCGAATGAAGCGAGTCGCGTACCGAGCCGCGGTGACCGCGTGGGTACTCGTGGCATCCGTGTCGCTTGCACGGCTGTGCCTCACTCACGAGTCGTTCGCACTGCCGATATCCGAGCGCGCGTGGGCTTGGCTCGTCACGCATGTTCCCGGGTTCTGGGACGGCGAGTCGGGCGATGATCTCGTCATCGTCGTGCATTTGCTGATAGCGCTTGCGGTCGTGATACCGCTGACCTGGCTCGCCTTGCGCATGCTGCGAAAGCGGAAGCGCCACGCCACTCGCTGATGGAGGGTGGCGCGGCTGGTTTATCGCACTAACGTGCCAGCACCCGCGCATGATGCGCGACGTGATCGGCGATGAACGTCGAGATGAAGTAGTAACCGTGGTCGTAGCCCGCATGTCGGCGCAGCGTCAGCGGCTGGCCGGCCTTCGCGCACGCGGCTTCGAACACGTCGGGGTTCAGCTGGTTCGCGAGGAACTGGTCGGCGAGGCCCTGGTCGACGAGAATGCCGTCCGCGAACTTCGGCGCATCCGCACGCGCGACGAGCTCGCTTGCGTCGTGCTGTTTCCACGCTTCGCGATCGTCGCCCAGATAACCCGAGAACGCCTTCTCGCCCCACGGGCAGCGCGTCGGCGCGGCGATCGGCGCGAACGCCGACACCGACCGGTACAGGTCGGGGTGACGCAGCGCGAGCGTCAGCGCGCCGTGCCCGCCCATCGAGTGGCCGAAGATCCCGAGCCGCGCGCCGTCGATCGGCAGCTCGGCCGCGACGAGTTCGCGCAGCTCGCCCGTCACGTACGACTCCATCCGGTAGTGCGTCGACCACGGCGCTTGCGTCGCGTCGACATAGAAACCCGCGCCGACGCCGAAATCCCACGCCTCCGACTCGCCCGCCACACCCGCGCCGCGCGGGCTCGTATCGGGCATCACGAGCGCGAGGCCGTGCTGTGCCGCGTACTGCTGCGCGCCGCCCTTGATCGCGAACGTCTCCTCGGTGCAGGTGAGCCCCGCGAGATAGAACAGCGCCGGCACGCGGCCGTGCGCCGCCTGCGGCGGCAGGTACACCGAGAACTTCATCGGCAGGCCGATCGCCTTCGAATCGTGGCGATAAAAGCGTTGCTCGCCACCGTGGCAAGCATGCGAAGAAACGAGTTCGAGCATGGGGTTCCCTTCCGTTCAATACAGCACGATCGGGCGAATCGATTCGCCCTTCTTCATCGGGTCGACGCCGTCGTCGAGCATCTCGCGCGGCAGCGCATGTGTGATCAGGTCGCGCCGTGCCGCGCGACACGGCGAAGCCGTATCGTGTCCGGCATGATCTCCGATCCCGCTGCCCGTCGCGCGCGGGAAACGGCCGTCGGCTTGCCGCGAGGCGTCACCGCTGTCGCAACAGGACAATCCAGGACAAGTGCCCGAGTTTAAACGCCGCTCGTGAACCACGCATCCGCTCGCGCATACAGATCGATGAAACGCGCATGACGGGCGGCCAGCGCGCGATCGTCGCGCGGCGCGGCGACGGGTGACGCAGCCGGCGCCAGCGTGCGCAGCGCGTCGTCGCGCCAGTGTCCGATCGCGACGCCGGCGAGCAGCGCGGCACCGCGCGTCGCGGCGTTCGGGCAATCGACCGCGTCCAGCGACGCGCCGAGCGCATCCGCGAGCAACTGGCGCCAGCGCGGATCGACCGAGCCGCCGCCGGCGAGGCGCAGCGTCGTCACCGGATCGGCCGGGTTCGCAGCGCGGATCGCATCGAGCCCCGCGCGCAGCGCGAACGCGACACCTTCGAATGCGGCGCGCATCATCGCGCCGCGCGTGTCGCCGAGCCCGAGCCCGAGCCAGCCGCCGCGCGCATCGGGATTCATCCACGGCGAGCGCTCGCCCGTCAGGTACGGCAGGAAGCACAGCCGCTCGGACGCCGGCTGCGCGAACGCGTCGTCGTACGCATCCGCCCAGCCCGGATAGCCGAGCCAGCCGCGCACGGCTTCGAGCGCGAGCCCGACATTCTGCATCGCGGCCATCGTGTAATAACCGTCGCCGGCTGCCGCGCGATAGCGGTGCAGCCCGCGCCGCGCGGGCGGCAGCGCATCCGCGAGCACGACGATCTGGCCGCCGCTGCCGGTGGTCAGCAGCGCGTCGCCGGCCGCGACGAGCCCGCTGCCGAGCGCCGCGCACGCGGTATCGGCCGCCCCCGTCGCCAGCGGCACGCCGGCCGGCAGCCCGAGTGCCGCCGCGGCCTTTGCGTCGAGCACGCCGCAGCGCGCGCCCGACGCCCGCACCGGCGCGAACCGGTCGGCCGGCAAGCCCAGCGACTCGATCAGCGCCGTATCCCATGCGCCGTCCGGCGTCGCGAGCGCGGTCGCGCACGCGTCGCTCGGATCGGCCACGACCTCGCCGCCCAGCGCGACGCGCAGCCAGTCCTTCGGCTGCACGGCCCAGCGTGCGGCCCGCAGCGCCTGCGGTTCGTGTGCGGCCAGCCAGCGCAACAGCGGGCCCGCCATGCCGGGCGCGACGGGATTCGGTGCGACGGGCAAACCGGCGGCGGGCCAATCCGCCGCGTCCGCTTCGCGCACCGCGCGCGTATCGGGCCACAACAGCGCGGGCCGCACCGGCTGCCCGGCCGCGTCGATCAGCACGACGCCGTGCATCTGGCCGGAGAAGCCGATCGCGGCGACCTGCGCGCGCTCGCCGGCCGGCAGCCGCGCGGCGGCCCGCACGAGCGCCTGCCTCCAGACGTCGGGCGCGATTTCGGCCCAGCCGGGCTGCGGCGACGACAACGCATAGGGTTCGCTCGCGACCGCGCGCTCGACGCCATCGGCATCGAGCGTGACGAGTTTGACGGAGCCGGTGCCGAGGTCGATTCCGAGCAGGCGCATGACGGGATGGCGTAGTCGAGTGAACGGATATCGATGATAGCGGGATCGCGCCATTCGCCCCGATTTTTGCGACGCTTTCGGCCGCGCGGCGACGCGAAAACACGGCCGTGCACGACCGCCCACGCCGGGCTGCACCTTGCCCGCCAAAACAGCCGCTCGCGGGTTAACCCGGCGCGATTTTTCGCCGGTCGTTTTTGCCACTATGCCGCGGTCGCGATACACACCATAAAGCGGCCGATATTTGACACGGGGGTCCGCGCTATTTTGTAGGGCTATAAAACCGGGGAACCTCACTCCAGCGGCAGTTTCCCGATGATCGACACCCTGTTTCATGCCGACCAGGCATATCGAACCAGCAAAGAACGGAATAGAACCCAGCGCTCTTGTTGCGATGTGGCATTCCGCATAACTTCGTACCACCCCGAAAACAAGATCATGGAGTGAGACAGATGCAATCGAACACGGTCCATCCGTGCGATGAGGTGCTGCCGACCGGCAAGCTTGTAACGCTTGGTCTCCAGCACGTCCTCGTCATGTACGCCGGCGCCGTCGCCGTGCCGCTTATCGTCGGCGGCGCGCTGAAGCTGCCGAAAGACCAGATCGCGTTCCTGATCAGCGCCGATCTGTTTTCGTGCGGCATCGCCACGCTGATCCAGACGCTCGGCCTGTGGATCTTCGGGATCCGCCTGCCCGTCATTATGGGCTGCACGTTCGCGGCCGTCGGCCCGATGATCGCGATCGGCACCAACCCCGGCCTCGGCATTCTCGACATCTTCGGCTCGACCATCGCGGCCGGCATCATCGGCATCGTGCTCGCGCCGATGATCGGCAAGCTGTTGCGGTTCTTCCCGCCGGTCGTGGTCGGCACCGTGATCGCTGTGATCGGGCTGTCGCTGATGGAAGTCGGGATCAACTGGGCAGCCGGCGGCGTCGGCAACCCCGAATACGGCAGCCCCGTCTACCTCGGCCTGTCGCTGCTCGTGCTCACGCTGATCCTGCTGATCAACAAGTACGGCCGCGGCTTCCTCGCGAACATCTCGGTGCTGCTCGGCATCGTCGCCGGCTTCGTGATCGCGTTCGCGATCGGCCGCGTGAATACCGACGGCGTCGCGCACGCACCGTGGGTCGGCTTCGTGATGCCGTTCCACTTCGGCCTGCCGCACTTCGACCCGCTGTCGATCGCGACGATGGTCACGGTGATGTTCGTCACGTTCATCGAATCGACCGGCATGTTCCTCGCGGTCGGCGACATGGTCGATCGTCCGGTCAACCAGGACCGCCTCGTGCGCGGCCTGCGCGTCGACGGCCTCGGCACGCTGATCGGCGGCATCTTCAACTCGTTCCCGCATACGTCGTTCTCGCAGAACGTCGGCCTGATCGGCGTGACGGGCGTGAAGAGCCGCTTCGTCTGCGCGACGGGCGGCGTGATCCTGGTGCTGCTCGGCCTGTTCCCGAAGATGGCGCAGGTCGTCGCGTCGGTGCCGCCGTTCGTGCTCGGCGGCGCGGGCATCGTGATGTTCGGGATGGTGGCCGCGAACGGCATCAAGGTGCTGTCGAAGGTCGACTTCGTGAACAACTCGCACAACCTGTTCATCGTCGCCGTGAGCGTCGGCATGGGCCTCGTGCCGGTCGTGTCGCCGCACTTCTTCTCGAAGCTGCCGCCCGCGCTCGCCCCGATCCTGCATAGCGGCATCCTGCTCGCGTCGGCCACCGCCGTGATCCTGAACGTCGTGTTCAACGGCGTGAAGGGCGAGAAAGACGCGCGTTGCGAGATCCGCCGCGCAGGGCATGACTTCGACGGACGCCCGGCCGACGTGCATCACTGATCGGTCCGACCCGGACGCGCCGAAGGACGGCGCGATACGGTAAAGGAAAAACGCCACGGCTTGCCGTGGCGTTTTGCTTTGCGGCGAGTGATTGAGCGACGATAGCGGAGGTGCCGGTGATGACGATCCGCGGTCGCGGCCAACCGAACCGGCCGCACATAAAAAAACGCCACGGACCTTCGTCCGTGGCGTTGTCTCATCCCGGGGACCGCGACTTCGGCGAACCGGCGCGGTCGCCCGCCCCTGCCCGCCGTCGTGCTTACCCGTTCGTCGCTGCCGCCGACGCAGCGGCCGGAGCAGCCGCCTTGTCGTAGTCGACCGTCTCGTCCGGTGCGCGCGGCGTCTCGCCCGCGTGCTGGATCCAGCCGCCGCCCAGTGCGCGGTACAGCGTGACGAGGTTCGTCCAGCGTGCCAGGCGCGCGCTGATCAGCGACTGCTGTGCCGAGTACAGGTCGGTTTGCGCGGTCAGCACCGACAGGTAGCTGTCGACACCGTTCTTGTAGCGCAGGTCCGACAGGTCGAAGCGACGCTGCTGCGCGTGCTCGTTGCGCTCGAGCGCGGCGATCTGCTGGTCGTACGTGCCGCGTGCGGCCAGCCCGTCCGACACTTCGCGGAACGCCGACTGGATCGCCTTCTCGTAGTTGGCGATCTCGATGCGCTTCTGCACGTTCGCGAGGTTCAGGTTCGCGATGTTCTGCCCGCCTTCGAAGATCGGCATCGTGATCTGCGGCGCGAACGACCACGCCGCGGTGCCAGCCTTGAACAGGCCGCCGAGCGTCGGGCTGCCGGTACCGAACGCGCCCGTCAGCGAGATGCGCGGGAAGAACGCCGCGCGTGCCGCGCCGATGTTCGCGTTCGCGGCCAGCAGCGTCTGCTCGGCCTGCATCACGTCCGGACGACGCGTCAGCAGGTCGGACGGCAGACCGGCCGGCACGTCCGTCAGCAGGTTCTGCGCGTCGAGCGGCATGCCCGCCGGCAGATCGTCCGGCAGCGGCTCGCCGATCAGCAGCACCAGCGCGTTCAGTGCCTGTGCACGCGCGCGCGCCTGCGCCTGCTGGTTCGCGAGCGCCGTCTCGACGACCGTCTGCGCCTGACGCAGCTCGAGCTCGGAGCCCGTGCCGTTGTCGAACTGCAGCTTGGTCAGGTCGTACGACGCCTGGGCCGACTTCAGCGTGTTTTCCGTGACCTGCAGCAGGTCGTCGGTCGACAGCAGCGTCAGGTACTGATCCGCCACCTGCGACACCAGCGAGATCTCGGCGGCCTGCCGTGCGTACGACGTCGACAGGTACTGCGCGAGCGCCTGATCCTTCAGGCTCTGCACGCGACCGAACAGGTCGAGTTCCCACGACGCGGAAACGCCGACGTTGTAGGCCCGCGAGATATACGGCGCACCCGTCTGCGACAGGCCCTGCGGCACGCGCTGGATGCTGCCCGTGCCCGTGCCGTCGAGCGTCGGGAACAGGCCCGCGCGCGTGATCTGGTACTGCGCGCGCGCCGCCTCGATGTTCAGCACCGACACGCGCAGGTCGCGGTTGTTCTTCAGCGCGATCTCGATCAGCCGCTGCAGGCGCGGATCGACGAAGAATTCGCGCCAGCCGATGGCGGTCGCCGCCTGGCCGTTCGCGCTGCGCGCGCCGGCAGCGCCCGGCTGCGTCGCATAGACGCCGCCGGCCGGGTACGCCTGCGCGACGGGCGCGTCGGGCCGCGTGTAGTGCGGCGCCATCGTGCAGCCCGTGGCCAGCAGCGCGACCGCGATTGCAGTCAAAGCGTGTTTTTGCATCATCACTGTCCCTTGTTGCCTTCGTCGCCGTTGCCCGGCTTCTCTTCGTGGTGCGAGTGCTCCTGAGCCAGACGCAGCGCCTGGTCGACGTCTTCCTTCTCGCCGCTGAAGATCGCGCGGATCTTCACGAAGAACATCGGGATCATGAAGATCGCGAGGAACGTCGCCGTGATCATCCCGCCGATCACGCCGGTACCGATCGCGTGCTGGCTCGCCGAACCCGCGCCGTTGCTGATCGCGAGCGGCATCACGCCGAGAATGAACGCGAGCGACGTCATCAGGATCGGACGCAGCCGCAGGCGCGCCGCTTCCAGCGCAGCCTCGATCGGCCCCATCTTCTCCGTCATCTGCAGTTCGCGCGCGAATTCGACGATCAGGATCGCGTTCTTCGCGGACAAGCCCACCGTGGTCAGCAGGCCGACCTGGAAGAACACGTCGTTCTCGAGGCCGCGCATCGTCGCCGCGAGCAGTGCGCCGACCACGCCGAGCGGCACCACCATGATCACCGAGAACGGGATCGACCAGCTTTCATACAGTGCCGCAAGACACAGGAACACGACGAGGATCGAGATCGCGTACAGGATCGGCGCCTGCGAGCCGGACTGGATTTCCTGGAACGACAGGCCGGTCCACGAATAGCCGATACCGACCGGCAGCTTCTTCGCGAGCCCTTCCATCGCGGTCATCGCCTGACCGGTCGACTTGCCCGGTGCGGCCTGACCCTGGATTTCCATCGCCGACACGCCGTTGTAACGCTCGAGCTTCGGCGAACCGTACGTCCAGTGACCGGTCGCGAACGCGCTGAACGGCACCATCCCGCCCGACCCGTTGCGCACGTACCAGATGTTCATGTCCTCCGGCGTCATCCGGAACGGCGCATCCGACTGCACGTACACCTTCTTGATCCGGCCGTCGGTGTCGAGGAAGTTGTTCACGTACTTCGACGCCCACGCGATCGAGAACGTCTGGTCGATCGCATCCGCCGTCACGCCGAGCGCATTCGCCTTCTCGCGATCGATGTCGACCTTGTACTGCGGCGTATCGTTCAGCCCGTTCGGACGCACGCCCTGCAGCGTCGGATCCTTCGACGCCATCCCGAGCAGCTGGTTACGTGCGGCCATCAGCGCGTCGTGGCCGAGACCGGCGTTGTCCGTCAGCTCGAAGTCGAAGCCGGCGGCGGTGCCGAGTTCCGGAATCGACGGCGGGTTGAACGGGATCACGATCGCGTCCTTGTAGCCCGAATAGCGCCCGAACATCCGGCCGATCAGCGCCTGGACCTTCTGGTTCGCGTGCTGGCGCTGCGAGTAGTCCTTCAGGCGCACGAACACGAGACCCGAGTTCTGGCCGCGGCCGGCGAAGCTGAAGCCGTTGACCGTGAACGCCGATTCGACGATTTCCTTCTCGTCCTTCAGCAGGTAGTCGGAAATGTTCGCGAGCGTCTTCGCGGTCGTTTCCTGCGTCGAGCCCGACGGCGTCTGCACGATCACGAACATCAGGCCCTGGTCTTCATCGGGCAGGAACGACTTCGGCAGGCGCACGAACAGCAGGCCGACCGCGACGATCACGACCAGGTAGATGATCAGCCAGCGGCCCGAGCGCTTGATCACGTGGTGCACGCCGACGTGGTACTTGTCGCGGCTGTTGTTGAACGTGCGGTTGAACCAGCCGAAGAAGCCCTTCTTCTCTTCGTGATGGCCCTGCGGGATCGGCTTGAGGATCGTCGCGCACAGGGCCGGCGTCAGAATCAACGCGACCAGCACCGACAGCACCATCGCCGACACGATCGTCAGCGAGAACTGACGATAGATCGCGCCGACCGACCCGCCGGAGAACGCGACCGGCACGAACACCGCCGACAGCACGAGCGCGACGCCGACGAGTGCGCCGGTGATCTGGCCCATCGCCTTGCGGGTCGCCTCCTTCGGTGACAGCCCCTCTTCCGCCATCACGCGCTCGACGTTCTCGACCACCACGATCGCATCGTCCACCAGCAGGCCGATCGCGAGCACGAGGCCGAACATCGACAGCGTGTTGATCGAGAAGCCCACCAGCGACATGATCGCGAACGTGCCGAGCAGCACGACCGGCACCGCGATCGTCGGGATGATCGTCGCCCGCAGGTTCTGCAGGAACAGATACATCACGAGGAACACGAGCACGATACCTTCGAGCAGCGTCTTGACCACTTCCTCGATCGACAGCTTCACGAACGGCGTCGTGTCGTATGGATACTTCACGACGAGACCGTGCGGGAAGAACGGTGCGAGCTCGTCGATCTTCGCGCGCACGGCCTTCGCGGTCGCGAGCGCGTTTGCGTTGGTCGCGAGCTGGATACCGAGTGCCGCGGTCGGCTGACCGTTGTACTTCGTGTCGAAGTTGTAGTTTTCGCCGCCGAGGCCGATCTGCGCGACGTCCTTCAGGCGCACCTGCGAGCCGTCCTGGTTGACCTTCAGCAGGATGTTGCCGAACTGCTCGGGCGTCTGCAGCAGCGTCGATTCGGTGATCGTCGCCTGCAGCACGGTGCCCGGCTTGGCCGGCGTGCCGCCGATCTGGCCGCCCGCGATCTGCACGTTCTGCGCGGTGATCGCGCTCGTCACGTCGACCGGCGTGAGGCCGTAGTTCGTCAGGCGGGTCGGGTCGAGCCAGATCCGCATCGCGTACTGCGAGCCGAACAGCGTGACGGTACCGACGCCGTTCAACCGGCTGATCGGATCCTTCACGTGCGACGCCACGAAGTTCGCGAGGTCGTACTTGTTCATGCTGCCGTCTTCGGAGTTGAAGGCGAGCACCAGCAGGAAGCTGCTGCTCGACTTCGTCACCGACAGACCGAGCTGCTGCACGACCTGCGGCAGAACCGGCGTCGCGAGCGACAGCTTGTTCTGCACCTGGACCTGTGCGATGTCGGCGTTGGTGCCCGGCGCGAACGTCAGCGTGATCGTGGCGTTGCCCGAGTCGTCACTCGTCGACGACATGTACAGGAAGTTGTCGAGACCGCTCATCTGCTGCTCGATCACCTGCGTCACCGTGTCTTCCACCGTCTTCGCGGAAGCGCCCGGGTAGTTCGCGGTGATCTGGATCGATGGCGGCGCGATCGTCGGATACTGCGCGATCGGCAGCGTGAAGATCGCCGCAACCCCGGCCAGCATCAGGATGATGGCGATCACCCACGCGAAGATCGGGCGATCGATAAAAAACTTTGCCATGAAACAGGCTCCCTGTTATTGCGCGCTCGAAGCAGCGGCGGCGCTCGCCGGCGCTGCGCCCGATGCGGCGGCGCCGGACGCGGCGGCGGCGCCGGAACCGGCGGCAGCCGGCGCGGCGGTGGCAGCGGCGACACCCGATGCGGCACCGGCCGCCGGTGCGAGTTGTGCCTCCACCGACTTCACGGTCGCGCCCGGACGCACCTTCTCGCCCCCCTGCACGATTACGTGGTCGCCCGCCTGCAGACCGCCTTCGACGATCCAGTCCTGGCCGCGCATGCCCGCCGTCTTCAGCGGACGCGGCTCGACCTTGTTGCTCGCGTTCACCACCATCGCGATCGCCTGGCCCTTCTGGTCATGCGTGACGCCGATCTGCGGCACCAGGAACGCGTTCTCGTTCACGCCTTCCTCGATCCGTGCGCGCACGAACATCCCCGGCAGCAGCACGCGGCCCGGGTTCGGGAAGACCGCGCGGATCGTCACCGAGCCGGTGGCCTGGTCGACCGTCACGTCGGAGAACTGCAGCTTGCCGGCTTCGGAGTACGTCTTGCCGTCTTCCAGGATCAGCGACACCTTCGCCGCGCCCGGGCCGCTCGTCTTCAGGCGGCCGCTCTGCACGTCCTGGCGCAGCTTCAGCCCGTCGAGGCTCGACTGCGTCAGGTCGACATAGACCGGATCGAGCTGCTGCACCGTCGACATCAGCGTCGCCTGGCTCGCCTGCACGTACGCGCCCGGCGTCACCTGCGAAATGCCGACGCGGCCGGTGATCGGCGAGACCACATCCGTGTAGCCGAGATTGATCTGCGCGGTGTCGACCGCCGCCTTGCCGGCCGCGACGTCCGCCGCGGCCTGCCCTTGGGTGGCCACCGCGTTGTCGTAGTCCTGCTTGCTGACCGCGTTCGCGGCCACCAGCACCTTGTAGCGCGCGACCAGCGCGTTCTGCGTGACGAGGTTCGCCTGCGCCTTCGCGAGCGTCGCCTTCGCGCTGTTCAATGCAGCGAGGTACGGCGCCGGATCGATCTTGTACAGACGCTGGCCGGCCTTGACGTCGGTGCCTTCGGTGAATTCACGGCGCAGCACGATGCCGTCGACCCGCGCGCGGACCTGCGCAACGAGGAATGCGCTGGTACGGCCCGGCAGTTCGCTGTAGACCGGCACGGCTTGCGGCTGGACGGTGACGACGCCGACTTCCGGCGTTTGCGGCGGCGGTGCCGATTCTTTTTTTCCGCATGCAGCCAGGAAAACCGCGGCTGCCGCGACAGTGATCAAGCGGTATGGAACCCGTTCGACGCGCATGGAGCGACCTCTGTGTGTAACCAATGGAATGAGTGCGGCGCACGGACGGAGCGCCACACGGATGCGCCTCGCGGCGCAGATCGAACACCTGAATTACTGGACTACTGGATACAGCAAGTCGGCACGAGACCTCCATGCCGACGAGATGCCGCGAACTGCGGACTGGTACTTTGGCGGGAATCAGCAGAGTGGGATATTAACTGATTGCCACTTTGGTCATTCGATCGTAGGGTGGTATTGTATATACATTCACGAATGTATGTAAAAAGCCCGCTCGTCCGTCGCCAACCGCCAAGTCTTACGAATTATTACCAGTCGCAAGCATAGCCCGTCCGCACAGCCGCGACGAGGGTTACGGACCCTATATTCACCTACGATCGATCCATTCAGGCCTGCACATGGTCAGACGCACCAAGGAGGAGGCGCTCGAGACGCGCAACCGCATTCTCGACGCCGCCGAACACGTGTTCTTCGAGAAGGGCGTGTCGCACACGTCGCTCGCGGACATCGCCCATCACGCCGGCGTGACGCGCGGCGCGATCTACTGGCATTTCGCGAACAAGAGCGAGCTGTTCGACGCGATGTTCGACCGCGTGTTCCTGCCGATCGACGAACTCAAGCGGATGCCGCTCGATGCGCCCGGCGGCAATCCGCTGGAGAAGATCCGCAAGATCCTGATCTGGTGCCTGCTCGGCGTGCAGCGCGACTCGCAGTTGCGGCGCGTGTTCAGCATCCTGTTCATGAAGTGCGAGTACGTCGCGGACATGGAACCGCTGCTGCAGCGCAACCGCGCGGGGATGAGCGAGGCGCTGCACGCGATCGATGCCGATCTCGCGGGCGCCGTGCGGCTCAAGCTGCTGCCCGAGCGGCTCGACACGTGGCGCGCGACGCTGATGCTGCACACGCTCGTCAGCGGTTTCGTGCGCGACATGCTGATGCTGCCCGACGAGATCGACGCCGAGCAGCATGCGGAACAGCTCGTCGACGGCTGCTTCGATATGATGCGTTACAGCCCGGCGATGCTGAAGACGGGCGACTGACCGGCTCAGGCCGCCTTCGCGCGTTGCGCGCGGGCCCGCCGGTTCGACGCGGCCACCGAATCGCGCGTCGGCATCGCCGCGCCGCCGAGTCCCGCGATCCATGCGTCGGTCGACATCACGGCCGCGAAATTCGACTGGAACACCACCGTGTACGCGCGGTGAATCTCTTCGGCGCTCGCCGCGCCCGCTTCGTTCGCGTACGGCAACGCGCCGGTCGCGTCCGCCAGGTATTCGACGGCGAGCCCCGCGTGGGCCGCGTGATAGACCGTCGACGCATTGCAGTTGTGCGTCATGTAGCCGACGACCGCGAGCGTATCGATGCCGTGCGCGTCGAGCCACGCGGCGAGATCGGTGCCGGCGAACGAACTGGCCTGCGCCTTCACGATGAGGTGCGCATACGGCCGGTCGGCGACGACCGGATGCAGCGCGACACCGTCGGTGCCCGGTGCGAAGATCGGCGCGCCCGCCGGCGCGACGTGCTGGACGACGATCACCGGCACGCCGGCCGCGTGCGCGGCGTCGATCGCGCGGCCGATGTTCGCCAGCGACGCGTCGACGGGCGGATATTCGATCGGCAGGTTGCCCGTCACGTATTCGTTCTGGACATCGATCACGATCAGGGCACGGCGGGAAGCGGAAGACGATACGGCGTTCGACATGGCAGGCTCCGGGTTCGGCCGCGCCGCCCCGCTCCGGAACGGGGCGGACAGCAGCGCGATGCGATGCATTGTCGGATTGCATCGCGCCGGCGGACAGTGGCCCGATAGCCATTCTTCGATAGAATCGGGCCATCGCCACCCCGGAGCCCGTCATGCGCGCCGCTGCGTCGCTCGTTGCCCCCGCCCCGACCGTCGTCGCCGTGATCGCGTACGACGGCATCAGCCCGTTCCACCTGTCGGTGCCGTCCGTCGTGTTCGGCAAGGAGCGCGATGCGGCCGCGATGCCCGCGTTCGAGTGCCGCGTGTGCTCGGCCGAGCGCGGCCCGCTGTCGACGACGGGCGGCTTCACGATCACCGCGCCGTACGGGCTCGACGCGCTCGACGACGCGGACATCGTCATCGTGCCGGCATGGCGCGATCCCGACGAAGCGCCGCCGGACGTGCTGGTCGATGCGGTACGCGCGGCCGCCGCGCGCGGCGCGCAGGTGGTCGGCCTGTGCCTCGGCGCGTACGTGCTCGCCGCGGCCGGGCTGCTCGACGGGCGCCCGGCCACGACGCACTGGGCGTGGGCCGACGACTTCGCGCAGCGCTTTCCGCGCGTGAAGCTCGACCCCGACGTGCTGTACGTCGACGACGGCAACCTGATGACGTCGGCCGGCACGGCCGCGGGGCTCGACTGCTGCCTGCACGTCGTGCGGCGGCGCTTCGGCTCGGACGCCGCGAACCAGATCGCGCGGCGTCTCGTGATCCCGCCGCACCGCCAGGGCGGCCAGGCGCAATACGTGCCGCAGCCGGTCGCCGCGCATCCGCGCGACGCGCGCCTCGCGGGCCTGCTCGACTGGGTGCGCGCGCATCTCGACGTCGCGCACAGTGTGGATTCGCTCGCCGAACGCGTGCTGATGAGCCGGCGCACCTTCACGCGCCACTTCCGCCAGGCGACGGGTACGACCGTCACCGCGTGGCTGCAGGCGGAGCGGCTCACGCGTGCGCAGCATCTGCTGGAAACCACCGGACAATCGATCGACGCGATCGCGCAGGCGGCCGGCTACGGCTCGAGCGTGTCGCTGCGCCAGCATTTCGCGGGCGCGCTCGGCACGTCGCCGTCGGCATATCGGAAGGAATTTCGCGGCGCCGGGCCCGACGCCCGACGCTAGCGGCGGCGCGCGCAGGCGCTCAGGCGCCGTTGATCCAGCGCGCCGCGTACAGCAGCAGCGCCACGAACACGACGATCGCGGCCCACGCCCAGACGGGCAGCGGACCCGATTCGCGATGATGCACGGCGCTCGCGGCGCGGCCGCCGAGCGCGCCGCCGAGGTGCGGCAGCGGACGCTTCGCCGCGGCCATCAGCGACGCCGGCCGCAGGAACACATGCTGGCGACGCTGCGGGCTCGAGCGCGCGCGGTTCGGCACGAGACCGTGCTTCGCCTGCACGACCGCGCAGAATTCGCGGAAGAAATCGTCCGTCCACTCGTGCAGCGCGTTCTCGATCTGCCGCGCCGGCAGTTCGGCGAGCGGCCCGCTCGCCGTCGCCCACACCACGTATTCGATGCACGTCGCGGCCGTGTCGTCATCGTCCGGCCGCAGCACGAGCTCGACCTGCCCGCGCAGCGCGCCGAGGCCGTCGGCCCGCGCCTTGAAGTTGAGCACGCGGCGCGGCTGCCCTTCCGCGTCGCCCTGCTCGCTCGCCGAATGCGCACGCACGTCGTAGCGCGCGCGCAGCGGGCCGAGCGGCACCGTGATGGTCAGCGCGAACTCGCCGCGCGCGAGCTTCACGAACGATTCGCAATGATCGAAGCTCGCCCGCAGCAGCGCGAGATCCTCGAGCGCCGCCCGCACGACAGCCGGCGCGAGTGGTACGCGTAACGTGTCGTTCAGTTCCATGATGCCTCCCCGATGAACACGCGCCGCATCAGGACGTCTCGACGAGACTGTCGACCCGTGCGACGTCGAAGGCGACGTAGTGCGCAAGCGCGGACGCGGTCGCCCCCGGTTCCTCGTAACTCCATGCGGCGTTCTCGATCACGCCGTCTTCGGTCTGCAGGTCGAAATACACGGCCCGGCCCCTCAGCGGACAGTCCGTCGTGACGCTCGACTTCACGAGCCGGTGCATGTTCACGTCGCCGCGCGGCAGGTAATGGATATCCGGCAGGCCCGTTTCGCGCACGGTCAGCGCGCCGTGCGAATCGGCATACGTGATGCCGCGATGGATCACGCGCACGCGATGGCGGTTCGGCACGATTTCGAGGCGAGGGTCGGCGGCATCGGACATCGTTTCTCCTCCGGGCGGCGGTCCCGGCGCGCAAGCCGCGGGCCGGAAACGAAAAAGCCACGGCACAAGTGCCGTGGCCTTCATTATGGGCGAAACTGGGCCCGATTGCGCGGCCCGGCCGGGCCTGCGCGCGACGCGCTACTGCGCACTCCACTGGAACGCGACCTTCGCGCCGCCCTTCGCGCCGACCGTGACCGCGCGCGATTCGTCGCTGCCCTGGTACGACGCGTGCACGGTGTAGCGCCCCGGCGGCAGCTTCACGAGCATGTAGGGCCCGCGCGCGTCCGTCGCCAGCAGCTCGGTGCCCTTGCCGTCGACGATCCGCACATGGACGTCGGCCAGGTATTCGCCGCCCTTGCCGGTGAACCGCAGCGCCAGCGGCCACGCCGCCTCGTTGCTCTCGAATGCCGTCGATTGATCCTTGCCGATGCCGCCCGACACGTAGCTGACATCGCCCTGCTGGCTCGCCGCGGGCAAGCCGTCCGATTGCGCGTACGCGCCGGGCGCGGCGGCGGCGAAGCCGGCGGCCAGCGCCGCCGCGACGGCAAATCGGGACACGTTGCGTAGATATTGCATGGCTCCCTCCTTTCGGGTCGGAACACAGCACCACGGGCCGCACGCCGGCGGCGCCCGTCGGGGCCGGCCAGGCCGGCCCGCAACGGCCGCCGGTCAGCTCAGGTCGACCGGCACGAAGATCTGTGCATTATCCCGCTGGATCAGGAGAGCAAGACTGTTGCCTGCTCCCTTGACTGCGTCGCGCAACTGCTCGGGGCTCGTGACCGGGCGGCCGTTGACCGCGAGGATCACGTCGCCGGGCTGGATGCCCGCGCTGGCTGCCGGGCCGCCGGCCTGCTGCACGATCAGCCCGTGCGACAGGTTGGCGGCACTGCGCTCCTGCGGCGTGAGCGGCCGCACCGCGACGCCGAGGCGCCCTTGCTCGACCGGGCCGCCGTCGTTCGATGCCAGCTTCGCGTCGGTCATCGCGCCGAGCGTCACGCTGATCGACTTCGTCGACTTGTCGCGCCACACCTGCAGGTCGGCCTTCGAGCCCGGCTTCAGGTTCGCGATCTGCGCGGGCAGCGACGTGGAGTCGGCCACCGGCGAGCCGTTGACCGCGAGGATCACGTCGCCCGGCTGCAGGCCGGCCTTCGCGGCCGGGCCATTCGGGTCGACCGAGCTGACGAGCGCGCCGTCCGGCTTCTGCAGTCCGAACGAGCTCGCGAGCGTCTGGTTGAGCCCCTGCACGGCGACGCCGAGGCGGCCGCGGCTCACGTGGCCGGTCTTCACGAGCTCGTCCTTGACCTTGATCGCCTCGTTGATCGGGATCGCGAACGACAGGCCCTGGAAGCCGCCCGTCTGCGAGTAGATCATCGAGTTGATGCCGATCACCTCGCCCTGCAGGTTGAACAGCGGGCCGCCCGAGTTGCCGGGGTTCACCGGCACGTCGGTCTGGATGAACGGCGTGTAGTTCTCGTCGGGCAGCGCGCGCGATTTCGCGCTGATGATGCCGGACGTGACCGTGTTGTCGAAGCCGTACGGCGAACCGATCGCGACGACCCACTGGCCGACCTTGCTCTGTGCCGGGTCGCCGATCTTCACGGTCGGCAGGCCGCTCGCGTCGATCTTCAGCACCGCCACGTCGGATTGCTTGTCGGCACCGACGACCTTCGCCTTGTACTCGCGCTTGTCGGTCAGCTTGACCGTGACGACGTTCGCGCCGTCGATCACGTGCGCATTGGTGAGGATGTACCCGTCCGAGCTGACGATGAATCCCGACCCGAGGCTCGCGCTCGGCTGGTCGTCCGGCTGCGTGTCGCCGCCCATGCCCGGCACCTGGCCGTAGAAGTGCTTGAAGAACTGGTAGAACGGATCGCTCGGATCCATCGGCAGCTGCGGCTGCGGCACGCGCCGCGACACCTGCTTCACGACGTGCTTCGCGCTGATGTTCACGACCGCCGGGCCGTAGGTTTCGACCAGCCCGGAGAAATCGGGAATGCCGGTCTTCGCCGCGGCCTCGGCCGGCATCAGCGCGGCGGCCTGCGCGGGCGTGATGATCTGCGGATCGGCGCGGCGGGTGCCCGCGACATAACCGGCGGACAGGGCGGCCGCCACGGCGACCGCGACGGCGCCGCGCGCAAGGAATCGGGTGTTCATCGTAGGACCTCCTCGTTGTTAGGACGCAGCGTAACGACGCTGACTTAAAGGAGGCTTAATCGACCTTAAGCGGGGCTTAGGCCGCCGCTAGCGCGCGGCGCCCGCGCGGTGTGCCGTTCGTCATACGGATTCGGACGCCTGCGGCGCCGGCTGCGGCAGCCCGGCATCGCGGAACACGACGCTCACGAGCAGGCCGCCCGCGGCCGCGTCGCCGAGCGTCACGGTCGCGCCCTGCTGAGCCGCCACGCGCTTGACGATCGCGAGCCCCAGCCCGCTGCCCGACACGTCGGCCCGCGCCCGCGCGGAGCTGTCGCGGTAGAAGCGGTCGAACACGCGCTCGCGCTCTTCGGCCGGGATGCCGGGGCCGCTGTCGCCGATCTGCACGCACGCGCGGCCTGCCGCGTCGCGCGTCAGCGACACGTCGATGCGGCCGCCGTCCGGCGTGTACTTCACCGCGTTGTCGAGCAGGTTGCCGAACATCACGCGCAGCGCGCCGACGTCCGCGACGACGGTCGCCGCGCGCGTCTCCTCGAAGCCGAGATCGATGCTGTGCCGTTGCGCGAGCGGTGCATGCGCGGCCACGCATTCGACCAGCAGCGCCTGCAGGTCGACCGGCTCGCGCATCGTCGCGCCGTCCGGTTCGGCGCGCGCCAGCGCGAGCAATTGCTCGGCGAGGCGCGTCGCGCGCGTGACGCCGTCCTGCAGATCGGCGAGCGCCTCGCGGCGCGACGTGTCGTCCTTCGCGCGCGCGACGAGCTGCGCCTGGATCTGCACGGCCGCGAGCGGCGTGCGCAGCTCGTGCGCGGCGTCGGCGACGAAGGCCTTCTGCGTGTCGAGCGCGGCCGCGAGCCGCGCGAGCAGCCCGTTCAGCGCGCGCACGAGCGGCTGCACCTCGAGCGGCAGGCGTGCATCGGGCAACGGATCGAGCGCTTCCGGCCGGCGCGCCTCGACCGCGCGCGTGAGACGCTCGAGCGGCGCGAGCCCTTGCCCGACGATCATCCAGACCGCCGCGCCGAGAAACGGCAGCAGCACGATCAGCGGCCACAGCGTGCGCAGCGCGACGTTCGCCGCGAGCCGGTTGCGCACCGACAGCGGCTGCGCGAGCTGCACGACGTTGTCGCCGACGATCGCGCCGTACACACGCCATTCGCCGCGATCGGTGCGCTCGGTCGAGAAGCCGAGTTCCGCGCGCGGCGCGATCGGCGCGCGCGGATGCGAGAAGTACATCAGCACGCCGTTGCGGTTCCAGATCTGGATCACGATGCCTTCGTCGCCGTTGGTGCGCGAACCGAACACCTGCGAAAACGGCTCGGACGGCAGCGCCGCGGCGATTTCCTGCAGCTGGTAGTCGAACAGCTCGTTCGCTTCGGCGAGCGCCTGCCGGTAGATCAGCCAGCCCGCGGCGCCCACGCCCGCGACGACGATCGCGAGCAGCCAGATCAGTAGTTGATGACGAATCGACCGCACGCGTCAGCTTTCCTTGACGACCATGTAGCCGAGCCCGCGCACGTTGCGGATCAGGTCCGAGCCGAGCTTCTTGCGCAGCGCGTGGATGTAGACCTCGACCGTGTTGCTGCCGATCTCCTCGCCCCAGCCGTACATCTTTTCCTCGAGCTGGCTTTTCGACAGCACCGCGCCGGGCCGCGCGAGCAGCGCCTCGAGCAGCGCGAACTCGCGCGCGGACAGCGCGACGGGCGCGCCGTCGAGCGTCACCTGGTGCGACGCGGGATCGAGCGTCAGCGCGCCGTGGCGGATCAGCGACTCGCTGCGCCCCGCCTGGCGGCGGATCAGCGCGCGCATCCGCGCGCCCAGTTCGTCGAGGTCGAACGGCTTGACGAGGTAGTCGTCGGCGCCCGCGTCGAGCCCCTTCACGCGATCGGCCACCGCATCGCGCGCGGTGACGATCAGCACCGGCAGCGACTGCCCGCGCGCACGCAGCGTGCGCAGCACGTCGATGCCGTCGCGCTTCGGCAGGCCGAGGTCGAGCAGCAGCAGGTCGTACGTCTCGCCGCCGAGCGCCGTGAGCGCGGCGTCGCCGTCCTGCACCCAGTCGACCGCGAAGCCGTCGGCGCGCAACGCCTTGCGTACGCCCTCGGCGATCATTCGATCGTCTTCAACAAGCAGAATCCGCATCGGAACCGGAACCCATCTGACGAGTAAGACATGGCGACCATTGTAGCGCCGCGAATCGCGTGCGCCGCCTGCAATGCAACAGAAAGGCGGATTGCAAGGGGCGTGTGCGCACTTGTCTCTACAATGTGCGCTCCGGCGCCGCGCGCGCCCTGCCCGAGCCCGACGCTTTTCCCGTATTCGCCCATGCCGATTTCCGATTTTTCCGCCCGGTTCGCCCCCCGCGCCCGCCCCTTCCTGCGTGCGGCCGCCGTCGTCGCCACCTGCACGGCCCTTGCGTTCGCACCGTCCGCCCAGGCCCGCAAGAAGTCCCACAAGGAAGCGCGCAAGACCGCCGTGGTGTCGCCCGCCGCGCGGGCGGCCGGCCTGCCGGCGTCCGTGCTCGTCGCACTGCAGCGCGCGAAGGTGCCTGCCTCGGCGATGAGCGTCGTCGTCGAGCGCGTCGGCGATCCCGAGCCGCTGATCGCGTGGAACGCGAGCCGGCCGATGATGCCGGCGTCGACGATGAAGCTCGTCACGACCTTCTCGGGGCTGTCGATCCTCGGCCCCGACTTCCGCTGGCGCACCACCGCGTATGCGGACGGCTCGGTCGATCCGGACGGCACGTTGCAGGGCAACCTCTACATCAAGGGCACCGGCGATCCGAAGCTCGTACCCGAGGAACTGATCGACCTCGTCGACAAGTTGCGCAAGGCCGGCATCAAGCGCGTGGCCGGCGGCCTCGTGCTCGACAAGAGCTATTTCGCCGCGTCGACGCGCGACCTGCCGTCGTTCGACGACGACGTGAGCGCGCCGTACAACGTCGGCCCCGATCCGCTGCTGTATGCGTTCAAGGCCGTGTCGTTCACGGTGACGCCGGGCGACGACGGCAAGATCGCCGTCGACGTGCTGCCGCCGCTCGCGAACCTGTCGATCGACAACCAGCTGGTCGAAGGCACCGGGTCGTGCGGCGCGGCGGCCGCGGCCGCGCGTCCGACGTTGTCGGCCGGCGGCGACATCATGACCGCCTCGTTCGCCGGCGACTATCCGCTGCGCTGCGGCGCGCACACCACGAACCTCGCGATCCTCGATCACACGACGTTCTTCGCACGCGGCTTCCTCGCGCTGTGGCAGCAGGACGGCGGCACGATCGCGGGCCCCGTCAGCGAAGGCAAGGTGCCGACCACCGCACGGCCGCTCGCGGTCCATCACAGCCCCGTGCTCGGCAGCATCGTCTACGACATCAACAAGTTCAGCAACAACGTGATGGCGCGCAACCTGTTCCTGACGATCGGCGCGGTCGCCGGCAAGCCGCCCGCGACGCCCGAGCAGTCGAGCCGCGCGATTCGCGCGTTCCTGCAGAAGAGCGGGATCGCGATGCCCGACCTCGACCTCGAGAACGGCTCGGGCCTGTCGCGCGAAGAACACGTGAGCGCGCAGTCGCTCGCCGCGCTGCTGCAGGCCGCGAATGCAAGCCCCGTCGCGCAGGCGTTCATCGATTCGCTGCCGATCGCCGGCATCGACGGCACGATGAAGAACCGTCTCACCAACGCGGGCGTGCTCGGCAACGCGCACATCAAGACCGGCACGCTGCGCGACGTGCGCGCGATCGCGGGCTACGTCGCGGGCGCCGACGGGCAGAGCTACATCGTCGTCAGTTTCATCAACGACGATCGCGCCGAAGGCGCGCGTGCCGCGCACGACACGCTGCTCGAATGGATCTACGCGGGCGCGCACTGACGACGCACGCGCCGCGAAGCGGCGCACGCATGCCGCGCTGCCGGCTTGCGTCGATCGCGGGCGGCGCCACATGTCGGGGCGCCCCGCACCCCGGGCGTTCTCGCCGCGCGGTTTGAAACGGTCCCGGCCGCCGGCGCGCCGCGCAGCGCCCGCCAGCCGTGCCCATGAAACGGGGCCGCACCGCGCGGCCCCGTTCCGCATGGCTTCCGTAGAAACCCAGTCCTCAAGAAAACGCCGGGCCGCCCCCAGGTTTTCCGCCCCGCAGGACGCCCCCTCGGCGGCCTGGCGCGAAGCGACCGGTTTGGGCCGCTCAGAGGGAACCCTCTACGCTGCCCCCTCGCCTAGCGCGTGCCGATTGCGTAGGCTGTTGGCCTGACCGATATCTACAACGGGCCATACGCCCGGCCTCACGGCTTGCAGGGGAAAGGAGGAGACACGTCCATGCGATTCGACGTCGAATTGCTTCTGCTCGCGCTGGCGCCCGTCTTCCTGCTCTGCATCGCGTGGGAGGCCTGGCACCTCGCCCGCACGCGCGCGCAGGATCATCTCTATGCGTGGCGCGACACGCTGTGCAATGCGGCGCTCGCGCTGATGCACCAGGCCGCCGACAAGCTCGCGTGGCTGTTCGTGATCCCCGTTTATGCGTACTGCTACGCACATTTCCGGCTGTTCACGTGGCACGACGGCTGGCTGTCGTTCGCCGTGCTGTTCGTCGGCCAGGATCTCCTCTACTACGGGTTCCATCGCGCGAGCCATCGCGTGCGCTGGCTGTGGGCCGCGCACGTCGTGCACCACTCGTCCGAGCGGATGAATTTCTCGACCGCGTTCCGGCAGAGCCTGATGTATCCCGTCGCGGGCATGTGGGCGTTCTGGCTGCCGCTCGCGTTCCTCGGCTTTCCGCCGCAGCAGATCGTCGGCGTCGTGCTGATCAACCTCGCGTTCCAGTTCTTCGTGCACACGCAGGCGATCGGCAAGCTCGGCTGGCTCGAATACGTGCTCAACACGCCGTCGATCCATCGCGCGCACCATGCACGCAACCCGCGCTACATCGACCGCAATTACGCAGGTGTGCTCGTGATCTGGGATCGCCTGTTCGGCAGCTACGTCGAGGAGTCGCCCGACGATCCGCCGCAATTCGGAATCGTCGAGCCGCTCGGCTCGAACAACCCGCTCGTCGCGACGTTTCACGAGTGGGTGTCGATGGCGGCCGACGCGTTGCGCGTCCATGGATGGCGCAACAAGCTGCGCGCGATTTTCGGCCCGCCCGAATGGGCGAGCGCTTATCATGCGCAGATCGCCGAGGCCGCAAACCACGATCCGCGCACCACGCCGCTCGCGGCCGTGCGCGACCAATAAACCGCTTCAGCCAACGGCCGCCGCGCAGCCAGTACCTGAGGAGACGCGCGGCAGATGAGAAATACATCGGGCCATATCTACGAGGAGATCGAACGATGCAGTCACAACGACAATTCCCGTCGCGCAACCGTCAACGCCTGCTGCGCACCGCGCAGGTCGCGATCGCGGGCGCCGCGCTCGCCCTGCTCGCCGCATGCGGCGGCGGCGACGACAACAACAGCAGCAGCGCGTCGAACACGCCGCCGTCCGGCGTGAAAATGCAGATCGTGTCGTTCGGCGACAGCCTGTCGGACGCCGGCACCTACTCGCAGATCAAGCTCGGCTTCGGCGGCGGCCGCTTCACGACCAACCCCGGCCAGGTGTGGACCCAGGACGTCGCGCAGTACTACGGCGACACGCTGCAGCCCGCGAACCAGGGCGGCTTCGGCATTCCGCTGCAGGCGACGGGCGGCCTCGGCTATGCACAGGGCGGCTCGCGCGTGACGCTGCAGCCGGGCATCGGCCACGCGGACGCGAGCGTGCCGAACGCCGACTACGCGCAGGCGACCACGACGCCGATCGCCGATCAGGTCAAGCAGTACCTGACGCAGCACGGCAGCTTCAACGCCGGCCAGATCGTGCTGGTCAACGGCGGCGCGAACGACATCTTCTACCAGGCGCAGGTCGCGCAGGCGCAAGGCAACACGCCGGCCGCGCAACTCGCGGCGGCGCAGGCGATCGGCCTGGCCGCGCAGCAGCTCGGCGGGATCGTCCAGCAGATCGTCGCGGCGGGCGCGGCGCACGTGTACGTGTCGAACGTGCCGGACATCGGCGGCACGCCGCTCGCGCTGCAGGGCGGCGCGCAGACGCAGGCCGCGTTCACGCAACTGTCGGGGCTGTTCAACCAGACGCTCGCCGGCACGCTGGCTGCGCTGAAGGTCGACACGACGAAGGTCGCGCTGCTCGACACGTTCACGTGGCAGGACGGCATCGCGGCCAACTTCCAGGCGAACGGCTTCAGCGTGTCGAACACCGACACCGCGTGCAACCTGAAGGCGATGGTCGCGGCCGCCACGCAGTACGGCGTCGCGAACGCGACCGCATTCGGCTCGTCGCTGTTCTGCTCGCCGCAGACCTACACGGTCCCGAACGCGGACCAGACCTACATGTTCGCCGACACGGTCCACCCGACGACGCGCCTGCACGCGCTGTTCGCACAGTTCGTGGAGAAGCAGATCGCGGCTTCGGGCGTCGGCAAGTAAGCCGCCCGCCACGCGCGCAAACAAGAACGCCCGACCGGTTCGCCGGTCGGGCGTTCTTTCATTCCGGAGCCGACGGCGTCGGAAAGTTGCGTCAGTCGCGCGCTTCGAACGCCGCGGCCGCACGACCGAGACGATCGTTGACCGCGATCCACTCGACGGTCTCGGGCAGCTTCTCGACGAGAATGCGGGCGACCTGCGCACGATCGAGCGCGCGCAGCATCCCGTACAGATCGCGCGCATACGCCTGCGGATCTTCCGGCGCCGCGACGAAATGCACGCCGTCGGCCTGCGCCCAGCGTCCCGCGCGCGACGCGCGCGCGACGAGCGCGACGCGTTCGCCGTCGGTCTGCGCGGCCGCGAGCAGCGGCTCGAGCGCGTCGAACGGCAGCAGCGCGAGCGGCGTGCGCGGCGCGTAATGCGCCTTCAGCGTGCCGGACGCACGCGGCGCGGTCGCATCGCTGCCGTCGGGCAGGCGCGGCGCGCGGCCGAGCACGTCGGCGATCTGCTGCGGCGTCACGTGGCCCGGGCGCAGCAGCGCCGGAAAGCCGCGCGACAGGTCGAGGATCGTCGATTCGATGCCGACTTCCGACGGACCGCCGTCGAGCACGTGCACGGTGTCGCCGAATTCTTCGCGCACATGCTGAGCGGTAGTCGGGCTCACGTGGCCGAAGCGGTTCGCGGACGGCGCGGCGACGCCGCCGTGGCCGCCGCGCCGCGCGCTGAACGCGGCCAGCAGCGCCTGCGCGACCGGATGCGACGGACAGCGCAGGCCGACCGAATCCTGGCCGCCGCTCACGGCATCCGGAATGCGCGCATGACGCTTCAGGATCAGCGTCAGCGGGCCCGGCCAGAATGCATCGATCAGCGCCTGTGCATCGGCCGGCAGGTCGTCGGCCCAGTAGCCCGGGTCGCCGCCGGGCGGCAGATGCACGATCACCGGATGGTTCGCCGGCCGCCCTTTCGCCGCATAGATGCGCGCGACGGCCTCGGGATTCGCCGCGTCGCCGCCGAGCCCGTACACGGTTTCGGTCGGGAATGCGACGAGTTGCCCCGCGTCGAGCAGCGCGGCAGCCGCGTCGATCTGCGCGGGCGTCACGGTGTTCGGGAGATCGATGGACATCGGCCGGTGCCTCAGTCGAGCGGCACGCGCAGCAGCTGCGCGCACGCGGTGGCCGCGGCAACCGCGTCGTCGCGCGTCTCGGCCGTGAAGTTCACGTGACCCATCTTGCGGCCGACGCGCGCTTCTTCCTTGCCGTACAGGTGCAGGTGCGCGGCCGGCATCGCGGCGACCGTGTCCCACGGCGGCGTGACGGCCTCGGCCGCACCGTTCGGGAACCACACGTCGCCGAGGATGTTCAGCATCGCCGCCGGCGAGTGCTGGCGCGGGTTGCCGAGCGGCATGCGCGTCATCGCGCGTACCTGCTGCTCGAACTGGCTCGTTGCGCACGCATCGACCGTGTAGTGGCCGGAGTTGTGCGGGCGCGGCGCCATTTCGTTCGCGACGAACGAGCCGTCTTCCAGCACGAAGAATTCGACGCACAGCACGCCGACGTAGCCGAGCGTATCGGCGATCCGCACGGCTGCCTGCTGCGCCTCCTCGACGCGCGCGGCATCGGCGGCCGGCGCCGGCACGACCGTCAGCGCGAGGATGCCGTTGTGATGCACGTTCTGCGCGAGCGGGAACGCGGCCGAGCGGCCGTCCGCGCCGCGCGCGATCAGCGCGGACACTTCGTATTTCAGCGGCAGGCGCTTCTCGAGCACGCACGGCACGCCGCCGAGCGACGCATGCGCGTCGCGCGCTTCCCGCGCGGTGCTCACGCGCGCCTGGCCCTTGCCGTCGTAGCCGAGGCGCGCCGTCTTCAGGATGCCCGGCAGCACCGCGTCGAGCGCGGCATCGTCGAGGGCGGCGAGCGCCGCCGCCGATTCGATCACGACGTGCGGCGCGACCGGCACGCCCGACGCCTCGATGAAACGCTTCTCCGCGATCCGGTCCTGTGCGACCCCGACGCAGCGGCCGGCCGGCGCGACGAACGTCGTGCGCGCGAGGAAATCGAGGCTCGCGGCCGGCACGTTCTCGAATTCCGTCGACACGGCATCGCACAGTTCGGCGAGTTCGGCGAGCGCGGCTTCGTCGTCGTAGGCCGCGCGCAGGTGACGGTCGGCGACCGCGCCGGCGGGGCTCGTCGGATCGGGATCGAGCACGGCGACGCGATAGCCCATCGACTGGGCGGCAAAGCAGAACATGCGGCCGAGCTGGCCGCCGCCGACCATGCCCAGCCACGCGCCGGGCAGGATCGGGGAAACGGAATCAGGAGTTGCGGTCATGTCAGTGGTCGGTCGCGGCGAGCAACGCCCGCCGCAGTGGGGAGGATCAGGCGGCCGCTGGCATCGCAGTGCGGCCGCCGGTGCGCCGTCACGCGAGCGGCGGCAGCACCATCGCGTGCGCGGCTTCGTTCTGGCGCACGCGGAACGCGGCGAGCCGGTTCGCGTAGTCGACCGAGTTGCCGGACAGGATCGACACCGCGAACAGCGCGGCATTCGCGGCGCCGGCCTCGCCGATCGCGAACGTCGCGACCGGCACGCCCTTCGGCATCTGCACGATCGAGTGCAGCGAATCGACGCCCTTCAGGTACTTGCTCGCGACCGGTACGCCGAGCACCGGCACCGTGGTTTTCGCGGCCAGCATGCCGGGCAGGTGCGCGGCACCGCCGGCGCCCGCGATGATCGCGCGCAGCCCGCGCTCGCGCGCCTTCTCCGCGTAGTCGAACATCTCGTCGGGCATCCGGTGCGCGGACACGACCTTCGCTTCGTACGGCACGCCGAATTCCTGCAGGATCGCGACCGCGTTCTTCATCACGTCCCAGTCGGAACTCGAACCCATCAGCACGCCGACGAGCGGCGCGCTGTGCGTGTGGGCAGTCTGGACTTCACTCATTTCGTGCGTTCCTTCGTTCAGGCGAGCGGCTGGCCGGTGATGCGCTCGAGCGCTTCCTGGTACTTCGCGGCCGTCTTCTCGACGACGTCGGCCGGCAGTGCCGGTGCCGGCGCGGTCTTGCCCCACGGCTGCGCCTCGAGCCAGTCGCGCACGAACTGCTTGTCGAACGACGGCGGGTTGGTGCCGACCTGGTACTGGTCGGCCGGCCAGAAGCGCGACGAATCGGCCGTCAGCACTTCGTCCATCAGGTACAGCTTGCCGTGGTTGTCGAGGCCGAATTCGAACTTCGTGTCGGCGATGATGATGCCGCGCGTCGCCGCGTAGTCGGCTGCTTCCTTGTACAGGCGGATCGAGATGTCGCGGATCGTCGCGGCCAGCTCGGTGCCGATGCGGCGCTCGGTTTCCTCGAACGTGATGTTCTCGTCGTGCTCGCCGAGCTCGGCCTTCGCGGCCGGCGTGAAGATCGGCTCGGGCAGCTTCTGCGCGTTCTGCAGGCCTTCCGGCAGCTTGACGCCGCACACGGCGCCCGACGCCTGGTATTCCTTCCAGCCGCTGCCGGCCAGGTAGCCGCGCACGACCGCCTCGATCATGATCGGCTCGAGGCGCTTGACGACCACGGCGCGGCCCTTGACCTGCTCGACCTCGTCGGCCGCGACGACCGCTTCCGGCGTGTCGCCCGTCAGGTGGTTCGGCACGATGTGCGCGAGCTTGTCGAACCAGAAGTTCGCCATCTGGTTCAGCACGCGGCCCTTGTTCGGAATCGGCTCGCCCATGATCACGTCGAATGCCGACAGGCGGTCGGTCGTGACGATCAGGAGCTTGTCGTTGCCGACCGCGTAGTTGTCGCGGACCTTGCCGCGACCGAGGAGCGGCAGCGAGCGGAGCGTGGATTCGTAAAGGGTAGACATCGTCTTTTCGCAGATAAGGAGCCAAACAAAAAGGGAAACGCCGTTCCCCGCGGCAGGCGGGAACGGCGGTCTTGCAATGCGTCGGCGAACCGCCGGGAGATCACGCCCGTCGGTTGCCGGCCGGCCCTTGTTCGGCCGGACGGAACGGCTGCCGGAGCCGGATCCGATCCGGCCCCAAGGCAGTCAGCCCCGGCCCGGCGCGAAACCGGGCGGGGCAATCGTACTACAGTCTCAGCGCACGACCTGCGCGAGCGCGCCGGACTTGTACTGTTCGGCGATCTTGTCGAGCGACACCGGCTTGATCTTCGCGGCCTGGCCTTCGCAGCCGAACGCGAGGTAGCGATCGACGCAGACCTGCTTCGCCGCTTCGCGCGCGGGCTTCAGGTAGTCGCGCGGATCGAACTTGCCCGGGTTCTCGAACAGGTAGCGGCGGATCGCGCCGGTGATCGCGAGACGCAGGTCGGTGTCGATGTTGATCTTGCGCACGCCGTGCTTGATGCCTTCCTGGATTTCCTCGACCGGCACGCCGTAGGTTTCCTTCATGTCGCCGCCGAATTCGCGGATCTCGGCCAGCAGTTCCTGCGGCACCGACGACGAACCGTGCATCACCAGGTGCGTGTTCGGGATGCGTGCGTGGATTTCCTTGATGCGCTGGATCGACAGGATGTCGCCCGTCGGCTTCTTCGAGAACTTGTACGCACCGTGCGAGGTGCCGATCGCGATCGCGAGCGCGTCGCACTGCGTGAGCTTCACGAAGTCGGCGGCCTGCTCCGGATCGGTCAGAAGCTGCTCGCGGGTCATCGTGCCTTCCGCGCCGTGGCCGTCTTCCTTGTCGCCCTTCATCGTCTCGAGCGAGCCGAGCACGCCGAGTTCGGCTTCGACCGTCACGCCGATCGAGTGCGCCATCTCGACAACCTTGCGCGACACGTCGACGTTGTATTCGTACGAGGCGACCGTCTTGCCGTCGGCTTCGAGCGAACCGTCCATCATCACACTGGTGAAGCCGCTGCGGATCGCGGCCGTACAGACGGCCGGCGACTGGCCGTGATCCTGGTGCATCACGACCGGGATGTGCGGATACGACTCGACCGCCGCTTCGATCAGGTGGCGCAGGAACGGCTCGCCCGCGTACTTACGCGCACCGGCCGATGCCTGCATGATCACGGGCGCGCCGACCTGGTCCGCTGCCGCCATGATCGCCTGGACCTGCTCCAGGTTGTTCACGTTGAAGGCCGGCAGGCCGTAACCGTGCTCTGCCGCGTGGTCCAGCAATTGACGCATTGATACGAGAGGCATTGTGGAACTCCTTGGAATGAAAACCGGTGCGCCCTGACGCCGGCGCGGCGCTCGCTCCCCGTCGAATCCGGGGCGGCACGGCGCGGCTGAGCGTCGAATAGCCGCATTTTATCGCGAAGCGCCTCCGATTCCGACCGCCCGGTGGCGCGTACTCGCATTTTGTTACCTTCGCACGGCACAATGCCGCCAAAAAATAGAAAAAAAGCCGCGCGGGGCATCGGACCCCGCGCGGCTTTCGTCGAATAAACGGTGCCCGATCAGTTCGGGCGGCCGTCGGACCGGTCGACGGACCGGCCCGGTGCACGCCGGCGCTCAATAATGTTCGCCGACCCGCACGATCTTCAGCGTGTTGGTGCCGCCCGCCTGCCCCATCGGCTCGCCGACGGTCAGCACGACCATGTCGCCGTGCTGCACGTAGCCCTGCTTGACGACGATCTCGAGCGCCGCCTGCAGCGCCGAGTCGCGGTCGCTGTTGAAGTCGACGTGCAGCGGCGTCACGTTGCGGTACAGCGCCATCGTGCGCTCGCTGCCGACGCGCGGCGTCAGCGCGAAGATCGGCACGTGCGTGTAGTGACGCGACATCCACAGCGCGGTCGCGCCCGATTCGGTCAGCGCGACGATCGCCTTCGCACCCAGGTGATAGGCGGTAAACAACGCGCCCATCGCGATCGACTGGTCGATCCGCGTGAACGTGCGGTCGAGGAAATCCTTGTCGAGTTCGACGTGTTCCGACTTTTCCGCCTCGACGCACACGGCCGCCATCGTCTCGATCGTGACGACCGGGTACTTGCCGGCGGCCGTCTCGGCGGACAGCATCACCGCGTCGGTGCCGTCGAGCACCGCGTTCGCGACGTCCGACACTTCCGCGCGGGTCGGCACGGGCGCGTGGATCATCGATTCCATCATCTGCGTCGCGGTGATCACGAGCTTGTTCGACTCGCGCGCCATCCGGATCATGCGCTTCTGCAGCGCCGGCACGGCCGCGTTGCCGACTTCCACCGCGAGGTCGCCGCGCGCGACCATGATGCCGTCGGACGCGTCGAGGATGCTCTGCAGCGCCGGAATCGCCTCCGCGCGCTCGATCTTCGCGATCATCTTCGGCTTGATGCCGTACGGCGCGCCCGCGATGTTCGCGAGCTGGCGCGCCATTTCCATGTCAGTCGCGTTCTTCGGGAACGACACCGCGACGAGATCCGCGCCGAGCGACATCGCCGTGCGGATGTCTTCCATGTCCTTCGCGGTCAGCGCGGGCGCCGACAGGCCGCCGCCCTGGCGGTTGATCCCCTTGTTGTTCGACAGCTCGCCGCCCACCTTGACGATCGTGTGAATCTCGTCGCCGAGCACGCGCTCGACGGTCAGCACGATCAGGCCGTCGTTCAGCAGCAGCAGGTCGCCCGGCTTCAGGTCGCGCGGCAGTTCCTTGTAGTCGAGGCCGACCCGCTCGTCGTTACCGAGCTCGCAGCCCGCGTCGAGGATGAAGGCCTGGCCCGGCACGAGCGTCGTCTTGCCGTTCTCGAACTTGCCGACGCGGATCTTCGGGCCCTGGAGGTCGGCCATGATCGCGATCTCGCGGCCGACCCTGCGGGCGGCCTCGCGCACCATCTCGGCGCGCTGGCGGTGATCGTCGGCCGTGCCGTGCGAAAAATTGAGCCGCACGACGTCGAGGCCCGCCTGCATCATCTGCAGCAGAATCTCCGGCGAACTGGAAGCCGGGCCGATCGTGGCGACTATCTTGGTGGCGCGCTGCATGAAACTCCTCATCTGGATCAAGGTGGATGCGCTGGGTGAAACGCTGCGAGAGCCGGAATCGGCGAGCCCAGCGGCGGCCGTTCCGGGGGGCGTGCCGGTGCTTGCGCCCGGCATCGCTTTGTTCTGAATCTCGTGGTGCTGCATGGCCGCGTCGCCGGCGGCCGCCGGTGCGCGCGGGGTTGAGTTCGCCCGCGCGGGCGCGCGTTTGCGCTTGCCCGCGCCGGCCGGCTGCTCCGCTTTCGCGGAGCGCGCGGCCTTCGTCACCCCTGCGCGCGCCACCACGCTCAGGCCGCCCGCGTTTCGAGCACTTCCACCGCCGGCAGCTTCTTCCCCTCGAGGAACTCGAGGAAGGCGCCGCCGCCCGTCGAGATGTAGCTGACCTGGTCGTGGATGCCGTACTTCGCGATGGCCGCGAGCGTGTCGCCGCCGCCCGCGATCGAGAACGCGGACGATTTGGCGATCGCTTCGGCGAGCGTCTTGGTGCCGTTGCCGAACTGGTCGAACTCGAACACGCCGACCGGGCCGTTCCACACAATCGTGCCGGCCTTCTCGAGCTGGCTCGCGAGCGCGCGGGCCGTATCCGGGCCGATGTCGAGGATCATGTCGTCCGCTTCGATGTCGGCGACCTGCTTCACCGTGGCCGCGGCCGTCGGCGAGAATTCCTTCGCGGTGACCACGTCGCTCGGGATCGGCACCGACGCGCCGCGCTCGCGCGCCTCGTCGATGATCGCCTTCGCCTCGGCGACGAGATCGGCTTCCGCGAGCGACTTGCCGATCGACAGGCCGGCCGCGAGCATGAACGTGTTCGCGATGCCGCCGCCGACGATCAGCTGGTCGACCTTGCCGGCCAGCGACTTGAGAATGGTCAGCTTGGTCGACACCTTGGAACCGGCGACGATCGCGACCAGCGGACGCGCCGGGTTGCCGAGCGCCTTGCCGAGCGCGTCGAGTTCGGCGGCCAGCAGCGGGCCCGCGCATGCGACGGGCGCGTACTTCGCGATCCCGTGGGTGGTCGCTTCCGCGCGGTGCGCGGTGCCGAACGCGTCGTTCACGTACACGTCGCAGAGCTTCGCCATCTTCTGGGCGAGCTCGTCCGAATTCTTCTTCTCGCCCTTGTTCACGCGGCAGTTCTCGAGCAGCACGACCTGGCCCGGCGCGACGTTCACGCCGTTCTCGACCCAGTTCGAGACGAGCGGCACGTCGCGGCCGAGCAGTTCGGCGAGTCGCTTCGCGACCGGCGCGAGCGAGTCTTCCGGCTTGAATTCGCCTTCGGTCGGACGACCGAGGTGCGACGTGACCATCACGGCCGCGCCGGCGTCGAGCGCGGCCTGGATGGCCGGCACGGACGCGCGCACGCGCGTGTCTTCGGTGATGTTGCCTTGATCGTCCTGCGGGACGTTCAGGTCGGCGCGGATGAACACCCGCTTGCCGGCGAGCTGGCCGGCGGCGATCAGGTCGGTAAGACGCTTGACTTGGCTCATGTTGAACAGATTGAAGTAGTGGATGGGGAAAGGGGGTTCACGCTGGACGTGCGCGGGCTGCCGCGAAAGGGCGCCGGATGCGGCCGTGGCTGGCGGTTCGCATGACGCGCACGGGTAAAAAATCTCGAACGGGCATTCTAGCCGATCCATCCGGCAGACTGACCCGTGCGGCGGCGAATTCCGCCTATTTGGGATCGCGCGTGGCCGTCGACACATTGCCGCAACGCAGCAATGCGCGCGCGCCAGCGGCCGGCCCCGGCCGGCCGGCGCGGCGATTCGTCAGAAGATTAAGCGCAGCACGGTGAAGACGAGCATCCCGATGACGATCGTACCGAGCATGCTGCGCCGCCACAAGAACCAGCCGAGGCCGGCGAGCGCCGCGTAGAACGGATGGTTGGACAGCGCGAACGACAGCCCGGCCGGCGTTTCGAGCACGTCGGGCAGCACGACCGCGACGAGCGCGGCGGCCGGCGCATAGCGCAGCGCGCGCTGGGCGCGCTCGGGCAGCACGGTGCGTTCGCCGCCGAGCAGGAACAGCGCGCGCGTGACGGCCGTGACGACCGTCATCCCGACGATCACGATCCAGATCTCGGTCGCGCTCATTCGATCTCCTTCTCGTGCACGGTTTCGGTACGGATGCGCCGCCAGTCGGCCCGTTCGACGAAGAAATCGGCCATACTGCCCGCCGCGAGCGCGGCCAGCACCGCGATCGGCAGCGCGAGCCGGTACGGCAGGTCGAACGCGACGAGCGACACGATGCCGGCGACCGCGACGGCCGCGAGCGTCGAGCGGTTCGCGACCGCCGACACCATGATCGGGATCAGCGCGAGCGTGCCGGCCAGCTCCAGCCCCCAGCTCGCGGGAACGAAGCTCGCGAGCAGGATGCCGGCGAGCGACGACGCCTGCCACGACGCCCAGCTCGCGAGCGCCATTCCCCAGAAATACGCCTCCTTGCCCGGCACGTGGCCGTTCGCGAAGCCCTGTTTCTGGAACAGCAGGTAGATCACGTCGCCGTTGAAATAGCCGATCGCGAGGCGCCGCCACAGCGGCAGGTAGGAAAAATGGGGAGCAAGCCCGGCGCTGAAGATCACGAAGCGCAGGTTGACCATCGTGGCCGTGAGCAGGATCGTCCAGATCGGCAGCTTCGCGACGAGGAGCGGCAGCACCGCGAGCTGCGACGAGCCCGCGTAGACGAAGATCGACATCGCGCTCGCCTGCCCGAGCGTCATCACCGACTTGCTCATCGCGACGCCGGTGACGAGCCCCCAGGACAGGATCGCCATCAGGGTCGGGGAATAGTCGCGCGCGCCCTGGATCAGCGCGAAGCGGTCGGTGGCGGACAATCGAGCGAGCATGGGAAGGCGGGCCGCAGCGGGCGGTTCGTCCGGGCTCCGGCGTCTCCCGCCGGCACGGCCCGTCGTCATTGGAATCGGTGCCGGACGATTATAGCCCCGGCCCTCGGCCGACCGACCGGCTCGACGCCAAATGACGCTAAAATATGCGTCTTTCCGGCTCAACGCTGCACACAACCCGCAGCACCTCACCGCTTCCAGGAGAATCCTATGTCAATGGCCGACCGCGACGGCAAGATCTGGATGGACGGCAAGCTGATCGACTGGCGCGACGCCAAGATCCACGTCCTGACCCATACGCTGCACTACGGCATGGGCGTCTTCGAGGGCGTGCGTGCGTACAAGACGGCCGACGGCAGCACCGCGATCTTCCGTCTGCGCGAGCACACCAAACGTCTGCTGAATTCGGCGAAGATTTTCCAGATGGACGTGCCGTTCGACCGGGAAACGCTCGAAGCCGCGCAGCTCGAAGTCGTGCGCGAGAACAAGCTCGAGTCGTGCTACCTGCGCCCGATCATCTGGGTCGGCTCGGAAAAGCTCGGCGTGTCCGCGAAGGGCAACACGATCCACGTCGCGATCGCCGCATGGCCGTGGGGCGCGTACCTCGGCGAGGAAGGCCTCGCGAAGGGCATCCGCGTGAAGACGTCGTCGTTCACGCGCCACCACGTGAACGTGTCGATGGTGCGCGCGAAGGCGTCGGGCTGGTACGTGAACTCGATCCTCGCGAACCAGGAAGCGACCGCCGACGGCTACGACGAAGCGCTGCTGCTCGACGTCGACGGCTACGTGTCGGAAGGCTCCGGCGAGAACTTCTTCCTGGTGAACAACGGCAAGCTGTACACGCCCGACTTGTCGTCGTGCCTCGACGGCATCACGCGCGACACGGTCATCACGCTCGCGAAGGACGCCGGCATCGAGGTGATCGAGAAGCGCATCACGCGCGACGAGGTCTACACGGCCGACGAGGCGTTCTTCACGGGCACGGCCGCCGAAGTCACGCCGATCCGCGAACTCGACAACCGCACGATCGGCAGCGGCGCGCGCGGCCCGGTCACGGAAAAGCTCCAGTCGGCGTTTTTCGATATCGTGTCGGGCAAGAACGCGAAGTACGCGCACTGGCTGACGAAGGTCTGAGTGCGCTGCGCCACCGACCGCCCCACAAAAGAGTGATAAGAGAAAGTCTCATGAGCGAAATCAAGGAAATGCCGCTGGTCGAGCTGACGGCCAAGGATCTCCCCGCCTACTGCCCGAACCCGGCCATGGCGCGCTGGAGCGCGCACCCGCGCGTGTTCATCGACGTGTCGCACGGCGAGGCGCGCTGCCCGTACTGCGGCACGCGCTACAAGCTGCGCGACGGCGAGGTGGTCAAGGGCCACTGAGCCCCGGCCGGCCGGGCCCGCGGGCCCGCCGCACGCAAGGCGGCGCAGCCGGAATCCCGGCGCGCCGCCCTTTTCCTGTTCTGACAACCCGAACGCGGTGCCTGTGCGCCGTGCTTCATTACGACATCGGAAGTCGACCTGATGCGTCGAGCGCTGGTTATCGCACCGAACTGGATCGGTGACGCATTGATGGCGCAGCCGCTTTTTGCGCTGCTGAAGAAGCTCCATCCCCGCATCGCGATCGATGCCGTCGCGCCCACCTGGGTCGCGCCCGTGCTCGAGCGGATGCCCGAGATCCACGATGTCTACGCGACCGACCTCGCGCACGGCAAGCTGCAGCTGCTGCGCCGCTGGCAGCTCGCGAGCGACCTGCGCGACGTCGGCTACGACGCGGCGTACGTGCTGCCGAATTCGCTGAAGTCCGCGGTGATCCCGTGGCTCGCGAACATCCCGCTGCGGATCGGCTACACGGGCGAGCACCGCTACGGCCTGCTGAACGTGCGGCACGCGAACCCGGACAAGTCGGCCGAGCGAGCGCCGATGACGACCCACTACGCGGCGCTCGCGTATGCGCCGGGCGCGAAGCTGCCCGAGTCGATGAAGACGCTGCCCGCGCCGCGCCTCGACGCCGACCTGAACGAGACGGCGCGCGTGTCCGCGCGTTTCAATCTCGATACGCGCAAGCCGCTCGTCGTGTTCTGCCCCGGCGCGGAATACGGCCCGGCCAAGCGCTGGCCGCCCGAGCATTTCGCGACGCTCGCGACGATCGTCCACCAGTCGTTCCCGTACACGCAGATCGTCGCGCTCGGCTCGCAGAAGGACGCCGCCGCCGCGCAGGCGATCGCCGACCACGCGCCGAACGTGCGCAACCTGTGCGGGCAGACGTCGCTGTCCGAGGCATGTGCGCTGATCGCGCGCGCGAACGCGGTCGTGACCAACGATTCGGGGCTGATGCACGTCGCGGCCGCCTTGCGCCGGCCGCTCGTCGCGCTGTACGGATCGACCGATCCGCGCCACACTCCTCCGCTGTCTGACCTGGCGAAGGTACAATGGCTGCATCTCGAATGCAGTCCCTGCTTCGAACGCGAGTGCCCGCTCGGCCATCTGAAGTGCCTGCGCGAACTCGGTCCCGAGCAGGTATTCGGCGATTTGCGCGGCATGCTCGTCGGGCAGCGCTGACCCTGGCCGGCAGCGTCGCACGACGCGCCGGGCAATCCGATTCACCGGTGTACGGCGGCTCCATCCGGGCCGCCGTGCTGAATACGGCGCGCGACGCGCGCGAGAGATAACCCCGATGCCACGTTTTGCCCGCCTTTTCGAAGCCGCTGCCGATACGCTGAACGCCTACTACCAGGCCGTCGCCGATGCCAATCTCGACGCGCTGCTGGGGTTGTGGATCGACGAGGACTTCGCCAGCTGCGTCTGGGCCGACGGCGAGCATCTGCACGGCCTCGACCAGATCCGCAGCGGGCTGGCCAACCGGCTCGCGACGCGCCCCGTGACGATCGAACCGCTCGACATCCGCGTCTACGACAGCCTCGGCACCGTCGTCTACACGATCGCCGAAGCGCATCAGCAGGCCGACCTGACGGCCGAACCCGACATGGTTTTCGCCACGTACGTGATGATTCACGAACGCGGCGAGTGGCGCATCGCGCATATTCACGCGAGCCCGATTCCCGAACAAGCGGCCGGACAATTCGCCGCGAAGATCCGTCACGGGCAGGGTCCGCTGCACTGACGAAGAACGAAGCAACGCATTAGCGGGGCGATCATGAGTACGGCTTCTCCGCCCACCTCGCCGCTGACCGGGGCCCCGGCCCCCGACGACGATTCACTGCGCTATCGCGCACCGCGCTGGCTGCCGAACAGCCATGCCCAAACCATCGTGCCCGCGCTGTTCGCACGGCGTCCGGCGGTCGCGTACCGACGCGAGCGATGGGAAACCCCCGACCACGACTTCATCGATCTCGACTGGGTCGCGCATCTCGACAGTGCCGCGCCGCCGCCCGACGCGCCGCTGTTCGTGCTGTTCCACGGCCTCGAAGGCAGTTCCGGCTCGCACTACGCGCTGGCAATGATGGCCGCCGCGCGCGCGAAGGGCTGGCACGCGGTCGTCCCGCACTTTCGCAGCTGCAGCGGCGAGCTCAACCGGCAGCCGCGCTTCTACCATCTCGCCGACAGCGCCGAGGTCGACTGGATCCTGCGCCGGCTCGCCGCGCGGCATCGCGGGCCGATCGTCGCGGCCGGCGTGTCGCTCGGCGGCAACGTGCTGCTGCGCTGGCTCGGCGAGCACCGCAGCGACACGTCGATCGTGCACGCGGCCGCCGCGATCTCGACGCCGATCGACGTGCACGCGGGCGGCCGCGCGCTGTCGCAGGGCTTCGCGATGGTCTATACGCGCAGCTTCCTGAAGACGCTGAAACGCAAGGCGCTCGCGAAGCTCGACCAGTATCCGGGGCTGTTCGACCGCGACGCGATGCTGCGGGCCGTGACGATGCGCGACTTCGACGAAGTCGTGACCGCACCGCTGCACGGCTTCGCCGACGCCGACGACTACTGGACCCAGGCCACGACGCGCCCGCTGCTGCCCGCGATCGACGTGCCCACCCTGATCCTCAACGCCCGCAACGATCCGTTCCTGCCCGAATCCGCGCTGCCGAGCGCCGCCGACGTGTCGCCGGCCGTCGAGCTCGACCAGCCGGCGGACGGCGGCCATGCGGGATTCATGACCGGGCCGTTCCCCGGCCGCCTCGACTGGCTGTCGGCGCGGGTGTTCGGCTATTGCTCGAAATTCGTCGACCATGGATGACATCGTCAGGCAGGCCCTCGCCAAGTGGCCGAACGTGCCGCACTGCACCGGCTGGCTGCTGCTCGACCGGCGCGGTGAATGGCGGCTGCGCGACGACGCCGCGCAGGCCGCCGGCGAGCTCGGCTCGCCGGTCCGGCATGCGGCGCTGAACGCGTTCATCGGACGCAACTACGAATGCGATGCGCACGGCCAGTGGTTCTTCCAGAACGGGCCGCAACGCGTGTACGTCGAGCTCGCCTATACGCCGTGGGTCGTGCGCCTGGCCGAGCGCGACGGGCAGCTCACGCTGGCCGACCAGACCGGCGCGCCGTTCGAGCCGGACGCCGCATGGCTCGACGATGCGGGCGGCGTGCTGTTGCGCGCGCCCGGCACGCCGCCGCGCATCGCGGCGCTGCACGACCACGACCTCGGCCTGTTCGCCGATCACGCGGACTTCGACGCGACGCCGCCCGTGCTGCGCTGGCGCGACGGGCACACGCTGCCGCTCGGCAGTCTCGCCCGTGCCGACGTGCCGGCGACGTTCGGCTTCGTCGCGAGTCCCGCGCAGCGGGCGCACGATACGTCGGGCGCGCCGAACGGCGACAGCACCGGAAGCTGAAGCGCAACCGCCCTGCCCGCCTGACGGCCGTCATCCGCGGCCGTTCTTCTCGTCCTCGCGCTCTTCCTTGTAGCGCGCCTCGAATTCCAGCAGCCGCGCGCCGATGATCGACTGGTCGTAGAACGACACGTCCTTCGCGTCGCGCGCCTCCTTCAGCTGGCGAATCGCCGACGGCCACGCGCCGTCGAGCGCCAGCTTCTCCGCGAGCGCGCGGCGCCGCGCGAGCACGTCGCCACGGCCGTCGCTCGCCTTCGCGAGGTAATCCCACCAGTCCGGCTGCTCGGGGTCCGCCCGCGTCTGGGTGCGCGCGAGCGCCTGCGCGTCGGCGAAGCGGCGCGCGGCGATCAGCGCCTGCAGGTGCGCGACGATCGCCGCATGCGACGCCGGCCAGCGCCGCTGCGCGAGCGCCGCGAGCCGCACCGCGTCGTCGGTCCGTCCCGCGCGGCGGGCGATGTCGGCCGCAAGCACGTCAAGGCTCGGCGAACTCGTCGCCGGATCGTCCGCGCGCCGCTCGCGCGCGTCGAACGCGGCGCGCGCCGACGCGAGCGCCTTGTCGGCCGCATCGTACTGGCCGAGCAGCGTGTTCGCGAGCGCGATCCCGTACGCGTTCGCCGCGACGTTCGGTGCCGTCCGATCGTCGAGCTCGAGCTGCATCCGGCGCGCCTCGGCCGCGATGTCGTTCGGCGCGCGGTTCTGCAGAATGCGCAACCGCGCGCGCACGAAGCCATATTCGGCCGACTGGTGCGGCTGCCGATACGGCGCGCGGCGTGCGCGATCCTCCATGTCGGCGATCCGCTCGCCCGTCAGCGGGTGCGTGCGCGCATAGGCCGGCACGCCCGCGTCGCCCATCGACGTGCGCTCGAGCCGTTCGAAGAAGCCCGGCATCCCGTACGGGTCGTAGCCGGCACCGGCGAGCAGTTGGAATCCGACGCGGTCGGCTTCGCGCTCGGCCGACCGCGAGAAGCGCAGCTGGTTGTCGACCGCATAGGCCTGCCCGCCCATCGCGATCGCGCTGCCGAGATCGCCGCTGCGCGCGAGCACGCCTGCCAGCACGCCGAGCAGCATCGTCGCGAGCGCGGTGTAGCCGGTCTTCTCGTTCGCGCCGATCATCCGCGCGATGTGCCGCTGCAGCACGTGGCCCATCTCGTGGCCGACCACCGATGCGAGTTCGGATTCCGTCTGCGTCGTGACGACCAGCCCGCTGTTGATGCCGATGAAGCCGCCCGGCATCGAGAACGCATTGATCTGCGGATCGCGCACCGGGAACAGTTCGAAGTCCGGCATGTAGCCGCCGATGTAGCGCGCCGCCGCAGCCGCCGCGAGCCGCTTCGCGATCGCGTTCAGGTAATCGCGTGCGAGCCAGTCGTCGAGATAGTCCGGATCGCGCCGCACCTCGCGCATCACGCGCTCGCCGAGACGGCGTTCGGCCTGCGGCGTGAGCGAACCGCCGGAACCGTCGCCGAGGTCGGGCAGCTCCAGCGTGCGCAGCGGCGCGCGCAGGCTCGCGCCGGGCGCGGACGCGCCGTCGGCGCCGGCAAACCGGCTTTCCGCGCCGCCGTAGGTGCCGAACACGCCGGTCGCGATGCCCGACGGCACCGTGGAGATCGACGGCGAGGCGCCGGTCGCCGGCTCGAGCGGCAGCGTGGAGGTGCGCTGTGCATGGCCGCTCGGCGGCAGCACGAGCGCCGCCGACAGCAACACGGCAAGCAACTGTTTGACACGCATGGCAGGATGAAAGCGACGCCGCACCGCGCGCCGGGCGCGCATTGCGGCGTGTGGTCTGAATATTCGGGTCATTGTACCGGCGACCTCGCAACTGTCCCGTGCGGCAAGTGCGCCATCTGCGCGCCCGGTGCCGCGAAGGCCACTGCTATGATAGGCGCCCGTTGAAACGTTGGATCGGATCGGGGTGCGGATACGGGATTCGGCGCCCCGGCCGGTCACGAAGCAGGATCGAGTGACGTGCTCGCGCGCGCACGCCGTTCCACTGGAGCAAGACATGTCAGGACTGACCCATTTCGACGCTGCCGGCCACGCACACATGGTCGACGTCGGCGGCAAGCAGGAAACGCAACGCATCGCGATCGCGCGCGGCACGATCCGGATGCTGCCGGCGACCTTCGCGCTGATCCGCGACGGCAAGGCGAAGAAAGGCGACGTGCTCGCCGTTGCGCGGATCGCCGCGATCCAGGGCGCGAAGCGCACCGCCGACCTCATTCCGCTGTGTCACCCGCTCGCGCTGACGCGCGTGGCCGTCGACTTCGAACTCGACGATGCGCTGCCGGGCGTGCACTGCGTCGCGCAGGTCGAGACGTTCGGGCGGACCGGCGTCGAGATGGAAGCGCTGACGGCCGTGCAGGTCGGGTTGCTCACCGTGTACGACATGTGCAAGGCGGTGGATCGCGGGATGGTGATCACCGAGGTGAGCGTGCGGGAAAAGCGCGGCGGGAAGTCGGGGGACTGGAAGGCGGAGGATGTCGCGGGCTGAGCGGCCCGGGCCTGGTCGATCCGGCCTGAACCACCCACGCCCGATCATTGCCCGACCGGATGACGTGCGCGCCCTGCCCCGTGAGGCCGACGCGCCGACCGCATTTGAAATGTCGTTGAAAGGCAAATTCGAGATAGCTGGCGTTTATCTCATACAATTGACGGATTCCGCACGGGAGAGCGTGCGACCCAGCACAAAAAAAGCGAGCACGGGTGATGAATTCGCAAGCATTGAGAAACGCGCGGCTGGCCGGGCCGATCCAGGACGAACGACTCGTCCAGCTAGAGACGCCGCTCGGCCCTGACGTCCTGCTGCCCCATCGCGTCAAGGGACGCTCCCGGCTCGGGCGTCATTTCGAGTTCACCGTCGACGCCGTGTCGGTGTCCGACGACATCGAGCTCAAGAAGCTGATCGCGCAGCCCGTCACGCTGCGGATCCAGCAGGCCGACAAGTCGTACGCGCCACACCACGGGTACGTGCACGCTGCCCGCCGGCTCGGGTCGGACAGCGGCCTCACGCACTACCAGATCGTCTTCGCGTCGTTCCTGCACTTCCTGAAGTTCCGCCGCGACCAGCGCATCTGGCAGGACAAACCCGCCGACGAGATCATCGCCGACGTCCTGAACCAGCACCCGCAAGCCAGGGGCTGCTTCGAATTCAGGCTCTACCAGCCGCTGCCGTCCCGCTCGTTCTGCATGCAATACGAGGACGACTGGAACTTCGTGCACCGCCTGCTGGAATCGGAAGGCCTGTACGGTTTCTGGGAGCAGGCGCAAGACGGCAAGTCGCACACGCTCGTCGTCGTCGACCGGATCGACGCGCTGCCCGCGCTGTCGCCGCCGACCGTGCGCTTTCATCACGCCGGCGCACGCGACGAGGCCGACACGCTCGTCCAGTTCTCCGGCACGCGCACGCTGCGCAGCGTCGAGCGTACGACGCGCACGTTCGACTACAAGCAGCCGCCCACCGCGTCGAATCCGAAGGCGACTCATCTGCCGACGATCGCGAACCAGGGCGACCTGCCGCAGCAGCTCGAAGTCTACGAATACACCGGCGCCTACACGTACCCCGAACAGTCTCGCGGCGACCATCTGTCGAAGCTCTGGATGGAGCAGCAGGAGTCGCTTGCGAAGCGTTTTCACGGCATCGGCGGCGTCCGGCGCATGGATGCGGGACGCACGTTCGAGCTCGCCGATCACCCCGAACACGACAAGGACGACGCGGGCCAGCGCCGCTTCGCGGTGATCGAGACGGCCTGGCTGATCGCCAACAACCTGCCCGTCGCCGACCGACAGGCCGCGTTCCCGCACAGCCTGCAGGCCGACATCGGCGCGCTCGTGCGGGCCGACGTCGCGGACCTGTCGTACGTCCGGCATCCGGACGGCAGCGAGGGTATTTTCCAGGTCAACATCGAGGCGCAGCGCACGACGGTGCCGTTCCGCAGCCCGTTCGAGCACGCGAAACCACCGATGCACCTGCAATCCGCGATCGTCGTCGCACCGCAGGGCGAAGAAGTCCACACCGACGCGCTCAACCGGGTCAAGGTTCGATTCCATTGGGACCGCCTGAACGACGGCGACGAGAAGGCGTCGTGCTGGCTGCGTGCCACGGCGTCGGATTCCGGAAACGGCTATGGTGCCGTTCATCCGCATCGCAGCGGCGAGGAAGTGCTGGTCGACTTCCTCGGCGGCGACTGCGATCGTCCGATCATCGTCGGCAAGGTCTACAACGGTGCGACGAGCCCGCAATGGCACAGCAACGGCATCCTGTCCGGTTACCGGTCGAAGGAATATGCGGGTGCCGGCTACAACCAGCTGGTGCTCGACGACGCGACGTCGCAGAACCGCGTACACCTGTACAGCAGCCAGGCCAACACGCACCTGCACCTGGGCTACCTGATCGACCACACGGGCAACGATCGCGGCGGCTATCTCGGCAGCGGCTTCGACCTGCGCTCGGATGCATACGGCGCGGTGCGCGCGAGCCGCGGGCTGTACGTCACGACGCACCCGAAGCAGCCGGCAAGCCAGCCGCTCGACGTGAAGGAAACGCAACAGCAGCTCGTCCGCGCGGAAGGCCTGATGGAAACGATGTCGGAGGTCAGCGCGCAGCATCAGGGCGAGTCGCTCGACTCCGGCCACACGGCGCTGAAGCAGTTCAGCGATGCGACGCAGAACAGCGTGAGCGGCAGCACCGCGGGCGGCAGGACCGCCGGCGGCGGCACCGGCACGGCCAACGCGTTCAAGGAGCCCGTGATGCTGTTCGGCAGCCCGGCCGGCATCGCGCTGTCGACGCAGCAATCCGTGCAGTTCGCCGCGGACCGGCACGTCAACCTCATCAGCGGACAAAGCACGCACGTCGCGGCCGGCAAGTCGCTGATCGCGAGCGTCCTCGACCGGATCAGCCTGTTCGCGCAGAACGCAGGCATGAAGCTGTTCGCCGGCAAGGGCAAGGTGGAAATCCAGGCGCAGGCGGACAACATCGAACTGACCGCGCAGAAGGCGCTGAAACTGGTGGCGGCCACGCAGTCGATCGAAGGCGCGGCAGCGAAGGAAATCCTGCTGACTTCCGGCGGCGCCTACATCCGCATCGCGGACGGCAACATCGAGGTGCACGCGCCCGGCAAGATCGACATCAAGGGTGCGCAGCACCTGTTCAACGGCCCCACGCACCTGTCGCAAACCATGCCGACGCTGCCGAACTCGAGCGGCAACTACGACCAGGCGTTCATCGCGCACTGGGCCGGCACCGACATTCCGGTCGCGAATACGCGATACCAGATGTTCTCGAACGGCACGCTGATCTCGGAAGGCGTCACCAACGCGGCAGGCGAGACCGGGCTCACGCAGAGCCACGTGCCGCACGACGTCGTCGTCAAGTTCTTGGGGAAATCGAATGGCTGACGTGCAACAGAAGGACCACGTGCTGGGTACCGGCGCGGGGATGCTGACGCCGACGGGATACAAGGATCGGCCGAAGGTGGCGATCAATATCTGCGACAAGCATGTGACGCCGGCGGCGGATTCCATCGTTGGTACTTGCCCGTTCTACTACCTGCCGCTTCACGGCGAATACTGGGAAACGGTCGAGAAGGTCAGCGTGTCGAGCGCATGGGAGACCGTGAAGAAATTCGCAACGTCATGGGATCCGTGGAAAGACAAGAAAGTCGTCCATGAACTGCTGCATCGGCGAGAGGAACTGATCAAACCGAAAAGCACCGATTCGGACTGGTCCCGCCACGGCAATTTCATGATGCGTCATATCGGGTGCGGGCATAAGCCGCCCGATTACTATGTGAGTTACGGCTACTACTATTGCTCGGATTACGGCGCCAATCTGTATCCCGCCCTCACGATAAAAGGAAAGAAATGGCTGGATAACGCGCGCTGGTGGCTTCAGAAATACATCGAGATCGGGCTGTATCAGAACATGCAGGGAAACCAGATCGCATTCAATAGCGCGAAACCGGGAAACGGCAAGCTCTCGATGCAGGTGAAGCGATACGAACTGGAACTGGACAAGGGCGGAGATACGTTCAAGACCTTCGCCTTTGTCACTCACCCATTGGCGTATCTGGACGGAGGGCTGGCCGGCCTGCCGATCTCGGATCTCATCAAGATCGGCAGGCGGCCGAACATCGAGGAATGGGCCGACGGGCGCACGCGCAAACAGGCAATCGACGCGGGCATTCCCGTCGCCAAGGCAAAAGCGCGCGAATGGAGCAAGGACGCGGTCGACAAAGCCCGCGAGTGGGGCTCGGACGCCACCGACAAGGCGCGCGAGTGGGGCTCGGACGCCGCCGACAAGGCACGCGAGTGGGGTTCGGATGCGGCCGACGAAGTTAACCGCGCGCTCGAACGTTTGCTGAAAAAGTGACATGCGAAAACACAAGCGCTGGAAATGGATCGCCGGTGGCCTCGTTGCCCTGGCCATTGCAACATACGGGTACGTGAATATGACGACGGGCTGGGAGACGATTTCGACAAGCTTCATGCGGGACGACGCGCCGTATGGCGGCGGCAACTTCCGCATCAAGGGCAACGACGTGATGAGCGTCAAGCTCGCCAATCCCGAAGTGACGTTCAAGCCGCAGGCCGAATCGAACGAGCCGCAGCGGCCCGAGCCGACCGAAGCATGGATGAACGACACCGGCGAGTTGCTGAACCGCATGACGATCAGCTTCTTCCGCGGCACGATCGACGGCGGGATGAAGCGCCATTTCCAGCAGGTCGGCCAGGAGGCCGCCTGGTGGTACTCGCCGGACTGGACCGTTCAGTTCATCAGCACGTCATGGATGAACTACAAGGCTCCCGAGGCGCACGGCGGCGACGCGCCGCAAACTACCAGGCTGTGGAAATCGAGCAATGGCGGCCAGACATGGTCGCAACTTCAATGGCCCGAAAACCGGAACATCGGCCGCCTGCTCTTTCTCGATCCGCAGCGTGGCTACGCGGCCGGCTGGGGCCCCCGCATATGGCGGACCGCGGACGGCGGAAACACGTGGCAGGCGATCGACGTGCCGGCCGATGCCCACACCGGCAGCGACACGCGCCAGGATTTCAATGCAATCAGCCTCGGCCCGGACGGGGTTCTGCGGATCGCCTACTACGTCGCACAGACTGCCGAAGCGCCGGGTCACAGCGTGGTCGATCGGCTCGACTGGGGGCAGCACGCATTCGTGACGGATACCGTGCTGCCAGGCCAGGTCGTCACTGCGCTCGACACCACGCCGCCCACGCCGGGATCAGGATCACGTTATTCGCTGTACACGCTGTCGCATCTCGACAAGCCGCAAAACGGCGAGGGTCCCGACAACGGTCGCCGGACGGGCGCCATTTCCACGTGGACGAACGACCATCCCGAGGCCGTGCAGCAACTGCGCACGTTCGACGAGAAGCTCACGCTCGACAGCATGAGCATCGGTCGCAACGGCCTCCTGCTCGTCTATGCGACCGATCCGAACTCCGGAAATGGCGGCACCGGCGGCGGCGCACCGGTCGACCTGACGTTCAGCAGCACCGACGCCGGCAAGTCGTGGAATAAAACGACCGACAAGACCGCACAGGGCGGCTACTTCGACGCGCAGACCAACACGCTGTACTGGCTGCATGCCTATACGCTGAAGAAACGGGCCTTCTGAAGCGCGCACCGGAAGCCTCGGTGGCCGGCCCTCGCTGCGGCTGCGCGATCGCGAGCCGCAGCGAACTGTCTCGCGTACGACGGCCCTGGCCGCACACGCATCAGCGGCCACGGTGCCTCGCGTCACTCGCCGCGACGCGGCTCGAACACGAACGGTTGCGTGAGCAGGAACGGATTCGCGGTGGCGCCGGTCTGCGCGCAGCTCGCATGCGTCATCGCGTCGACGGCCGCGCGGTCTGCCGCGGCATTGCGGCTGCTCGTGGTCACGGTGACGTTCTGGGCTTCGCCCGAGGTCGTCATCAGCGCGCGCACGAGCACGGTGACGGGACGCGTGAGCGGCTTCGCGCCATCCGGGTAGACGGCGCGCGGAATGCGGCAGGTCAGCTTGCTTTCCTGCGACGACGACAGCATCGCGCAGCCGGAAAGCAGCACGGCGACGGCAGGCAGGATCAGGATGGTCGAGCGAAGAGCCATGGTCGAATATCGTTCTTGAGTACTGTTGCGGACGAATGCCGCGCCGGCTGACATCGTCCGGCCGCAGCGCGTGCATCGCCCCGCGCCGCGGCCATCGGACCGGCGCCCCGTTGCGGCCGCACGACCGATGGTTGCCCGGTCGCGATCCTGCTGCGCGGGTTCCCGGAGATCCGGGGGCAGCGTTCGTGCCGGCAGCCCGCTCCGGGCGGCCATGCATGCGAACGCTTTCGCGCATTGTGCACGCGCCGCCTCGCGCGTGGCGGCGATTTGACAATGGTTGACGCGAATCGCGCCATATCCGGCGGGCATCCATTCTTCGCGGGAAGCAATCGCCGCACCGTCCCGGGCCGCCATCGCTCCCCTGCTCCACCGCAATCCGACCGACGCCGGGATTCCCCGCCCGGCGCCGCGCGGCGTCACTCCGAATCGTCGTCCGAGTCGTCGTCGTCCGCGTCGGCCGGGACTTCTCCGTACTTCGCGACCACCGCCGCCTTGAACGCCTTCAGCGCCGGCTGCTGGTCGCACAGCTTGTACAGCAACGCAAGCTGCTGCGGCCAATCCTTCAACTCCTTCGCGAACACATGCAGGCGCGCAACCGTATCGAGCGCGTCGGCGTCGCGGCCGGCCAGCGCCTGCAGCGCCGCATAGCGGCGCAGCACCGTCTCGCCGGGCAGCAGCGCGATCGCGCGCTCGTGCGCGACGAGCTTGAGCGGCAGGTTGTCCGGCGAAATCGTCAGCAGCGTGGCCGCGCCGTAATCGCCCCACGCGCCGAACAGCCGCGACGGCGCGTCGCGGTACTGCGCGGCCGGTTCGCTGCCGTAGTACAGCACTTCCGCGCGCTGGTAGTCGCGCAGCACGGGCACTGCCGCCAGCACGCCGCCGACCGACAGCACCGCGAACAGCCCGAACGCCGCGCGGCCCGGCAGGATACGCAGCGGCTTCACGTCGAGCAGGCCGATCACGAACATCGCCGGCAGCAGGAAGAACATGTATTGCTGCGGATATTCGACGAGCGCATGCATCAGCAGGATGCCGATCAGCGCGAGGCCGAACACGCGCGTGCTCGACTGCGGCGCGCGCACCGCGCGCACGAACCACGTCACGAGCGCGACGACGAGCACGCCGAGGCCGACGAGGCCGGACTTCGCGAGCAGGTCGATGAAGATGTCGTGCGAGTTGTTCGCGATCTCGACACCGCCGAGCGTACGCACGAGCGCGAACTGATGCGACGGGAATTCGCCCCAGCCGACGCCGAGCAACGGATGCTCGCGGAACATCGCAAGCCCGTACTTCCACAGCGCGAGGCGCGGCGCGATCTGCCCCGCGTCGCGCATCCGGTCGGCCGCCGACTCGGCGAGCCCCAGGTGGAAGTGCACGTTGGCCCAGCGCACCGCGACGTTCACCGCGACGAAGATCACCGCGAGCGCGACCGGCATCAGCCATGCGCGGCGGTTGCCCGGCGCGCGGCGCGACTCGAGCCATGCCATCCAGAAACCCGCGACGACCAGCACCGCGACCTGCAGCCACGGGCCGCGCGACACCGTCAGCGCGAGCCCGACCGACAGCGCGATCGACAGCGCGAGCCACGCCCATGCCGCGAGCCGGCGCGTCTGCGCCAGATACAGCGCGCCCGCGAGCGCGAACGCGATGTAGGTCGCCAGGTGGTTCGCCTGCGCCATGTTGCCGTACGGACGGCGATCGACCGCGATGTTGTACACGACGACGAACGGCGACACCGCGGACTCGAGATGGAACAGCTGAACGATCTGGCTCGCGACCGCGAACACCCCGCCGACGAGCAGCGCGCCGGACATCATTCGCGCGACGGCTTCGGCGAGCCCCTCGCGCGCGAGCGTGTAGCCGGCCTGCATCGCGACCAGCGCGGCGGCCAGATAGCCGACCGCCAGCCAGTTCATCGACGGCACCTTCAGCGGCATCAGCGCAACCTGCGCGATCAGCACCGCCGCGAACCCGAGCGGCGCGACGAACGCGGCCGGCGCGGCGAACGGCTCGGCCGGGCGGCCCGTGCGCGCGAGCAGGACGACGGAGAGCCCCACCAGCAGATACAGCACCAGCGCGGCAAATTCGGAATAGAAGGTTGGAATCGGATACGTGTGATTCGTGATCGAGTACGGCACGATCAGGGCGACAGCCAGCGCAACGAGCGGCAACGAACGGGAAAAAGTAGAAGGCATGAGCGAACCGGATGTCAGCAACCGGCGCACTATACAAAACTTTCCCCGCTCTGTGCGGGCCCGTCGCACCGTCACCCGACGCGGCGCGACCGGTGCGACCGGCGGAACCCGCCGGCACGGCGGGCGCCGCGCCGTGCACGCGGCCCCGCACTCGCCGGCATGCCCCCGCCCCTACGCGCGGCATTCCGCCGGCGCATATTTCGAGGGCAACGTCGCGGCCTCCGCCGGTAGCGGGCCCGCGCCCGGCGCCGGGAGCGACGACGCAGCCTTGCCGGCGGCAAAGCACTCCCATGCGATCGCACCGGCCTGCATCGTGCCCTTTTTCAGCGGTACGCGCGCGGTCGGCGTATCGGCCTTGTCCGGCGCGGACGGCACGAGGACGAGCGTATTCGCGCCGGCCGCGGCGACGCGGGCGGTAAACGCCACCGTGATCTGGCCCGTGTCGCCGTCGATGACGACGGATTCGACGTTGCGGGTGGCGGCCGGCGGGCTGTAGCCGCCGTCGAGGCCCGCGCCGCTCGCGGCATTGTCGGCGACCGCGAGCCGCGCGGACGACGCGAGCGCGAGCCCCTCGCCGACGCGCGAGCGCGCGAGGTAATCCTGGTATGCGGGAATCGCATAGGCCGCGATCACGCCGACGATCGCGAGCACGATCATCAGCTCGATCAGCGTGAAGCCGGCCGGCCGCCAGCGCGGCGCCGGCCGGCGCGCGCGCCGCAGATCGGCGGCGATGCGACGGAACAGGGAAACGGAAAAGGCTTCGAACATGACTGGCTCCGGAAACGAAAAACGCCTGCCGAATCAGGCAGGCGTTTCGATCGTAGCCAGCGGGCCGCGGCCCCGGCAGTCGGCCGGACGGCCAACGTCAATGCGCGCGCGGGACGCCGCGGCGGCGCCGGAGCGCGTAACCCGCGGTGACGACGAACAGCGCGCCGGCGATGCTCGCGCCGTAGATCGCGGCCTGCGTATCGAGTACCGGCCAGCGGTCGCCGACCGGGTCGTGCACCATCAGCCCGCCGGCGATCCAGCCCAGCAGCCCGGCGCCCAGCGCGACGACGACCGGAAAGCGGTCGAGCAGCTTCAGCACGAGCGTGCTGCCCCACACGATGATCGGCACGCTGACGACGAGCCCGAAGATCACCAGCGCCAGCCGGTGCGACGGATCGGCCTGCTCGGCCGCGCCGGCAATCGCGATCACGTTGTCGAGGCTCATCACGGCGTCGGCGATCACGATCGTCTTCACCGCGTCCCACAGCCGGTCGGCCGGCTTCACGTTGTCGTGCGCATCGGCGTCCGGCGCCATCAGCTTGACGCCGATCCACAGCAGCAGCAGGCCGCCGCCGAACTTCAGGAACGGCACGTCGAGCAGCACGACCGCGAACGCGATCAGCGCGACCCGCAGCAGGATCGCGCCGGCCGTGCCCCACACGACGCCGCGCAGCCGCTGGTTGGCGGGCAGGTTGCGGCATGCGAGCGCGATCACGACCGCGTTGTCGCCGCCGAGGAGAATGTCGATGATGACGATCTGAAACACCGCGCCCCAGTGGAGCGACGTCAGGAATTCAAGCATGAGCAGTATCGGGTGATCGGGTGCGGGGCAACGGCTGTCGAACAGGCGGCCCGGGTCAATGCCGGGACATGCATCGCGCAGCCCCGGGGCTTACAAATTCATTGCGCGAGCATAACAAAAAACGCCGGCGAAGCCGGCGTTTTTTGCAGGACGAACCACGCGGAAATTACAGCGCCTTCTTCAGCAGGCGGCCCATTTCCGACGGGTTGCGCGTGACGGTGATGCCGCACGCTTCCATGATTTCCAGCTTCGCTTCGGCCGTATCCGCACCGCCCGAGATCAGCGCGCCGGCGTGGCCCATGCGCTTGCCCGGAGGCGCCGTGACGCCAGCGATGAAGCCGACGACCGGCTTCTTCATGTTGTCCTTGATCCACTCTGCCGCGTTGGCTTCGTCCGGACCGCCGATTTCGCCGATCATCACGACCGCATCCGTATCCGGATCGTCGTTGAACATCTTCATCACGTCGATGTGCTTCAGACCGTTGATCGGGTCGCCGCCGATACCGACTGCCGACGACTGGCCGAGGCCCAGTGCCGTCAGCTGCGCAACCGCTTCATACGTCAGCGTGCCCGAACGCGACACGACGCCGATGCGGCCCTTGCGGTGGATGTGACCCGGCATGATGCCGATCTTCAGTTCGTCCGGCGTGATCGTGCCCGGGCAGTTCGGCCCGAGCAGCAGCGTCTTGCGGCCTTCGCGACGCATGCGGTCCTTCACTTCGATCATGTCGCGAACCGGAATGCCTTCCGTGATGCAGATCGCGAGATCGAGGTCGGCTTCGACCGCTTCCCAGATCGCAGCAGCAGCACCTGCCGGCGGAACGTAGATGACCGACACGGTCGCGCCGGTTTCGGCCTTCGCTTCCTTGACGCTCGCGTAGATCGGAATGCCTTCGAAATCTTCGCCGGCCTTCTTCGGGTTCACGCCCGCGACGAATGCTTCGCGGCCGTTTGCGTATTCACGGCAGGCGCGCGTGTGGAACTGACCGGTTTTGCCGGTAATGCCCTGCGTGATGACCTTCGTGTCCTTGTTGATCAGAATCGACATGTATTTTGACCTCTGTTCGATTGGCGTCGCGTGCAAACCGCGCCGCCATACCTATTCATTGAGCGCGCTTACTTGCCTGCGGCAGCCGCGACAACCTTCTGCGCAGCCTCTTCCATGCTGTCAGCCGAGATGATCGGCAGGCCCGAATCGGCCAGCATCTTCTTGCCGAGGTCTTCGTTCGTGCCCTTCATGCGCACGACGAGCGGCACGTTCAGGTTCACGGCCTTCGAACCGGCGATCACGCCTTCCGCGATCACGTCGCAGCGCATGATGCCGCCGAAGATGTTCACGAGGATCGCCTTCAGGTCCGGGTTCTTCAGCATCAGCTTGAATGCTTCCGTGACCTTCTCGGTCGTCGCGCCACCGCCGACGTCCAGGAAGTTCGCCGGTTCGCCGCCGAACAGCTTGATCGTGTCCATCGTCGCCATCGCGAGGCCTGCGCCGTTCACGAGACAGCCGATGTTGCCGTCGAGCGAGATGTACGCGAGGTCGAACTTCGACGCTTCGATTTCAGCCGGATCTTCTTCGTCCAGGTCGCGGTACGCGACGATTTCCGGGTGACGGAACAGCGCGTTCGAGTCGAAGTTGAACTTCGCGTCGAGTGCGATGACCTTGCCGTCGCCGGAGACGTTCAGCGGGTTGATTTCAGCCAGCGATGCGTCGGTTTCCCAGAATGCCTTGTACAGGCCTTGCAGGATCGCGCGTGCTTGCGGAATCGAAGCAGCCGGCACGCCGATCTTCGCGGCGAGGTCGTCGGCTTGCGCGTCGAGCAGGCCCGTCGACGGCTCGACGATGACCTTGTGGATCAGTTCCGGGTGCTTTTCGGCAACTTCCTCGATGTCCATGCCGCCTTCGCTCGAACCCATCAGCACGATCTTCTGCGAGATGCGGTCGACGACGAGGCTGACATACAGTTCCTGCTTGATGTCGGCGCCTTCTTCGATCATCAGGCGGTTGACCTTCTGACCTTCCGGACCGGTCTGGTGCGTGACGAGCTGCATGCCGAGGATCTGGTTCGCGTATTCGCGGACCTGCTCGATCGACTTCGCCACCTTCACGCCGCCGCCCTTGCCACGGCCACCCGCGTGAATCTGAGCCTTCACGACCCAAACCGGGCCACCGAGCTCTTCCGCCACCTTGACGGCCTCGTCCACCGAGAACGCCGGCTTGCCGCGCGGTACCGCGACTCCGAATTTCCGCAGGATTTCCTTACCCTGGTACTCGTGAATCTTCATGCGTGATTCCCTTCAGTCTGAGAGTTGGATGAAATGTCGCTTAAGACGCTTCTTCGAATGATTTCCGTTCATTCCTTCGTGCTGCCCTCACCGGGCAGATCCGGCCGAAGCGGGCCGTACCACCGCGGGTAGTACTGCCGCACGACCTCGCCGTCGAACCGCAATGCCCGGCAGCGGCCGAGCTGGAAAGGCGGCTCGACGTGCTCGCCGTCATGGTCCGGCCCTTCGCCGCCCTCTTCGCGCACGTTCCACACGTCACCGGCGAACGCCTGGATCGCTGCCGTCGGCAGCACGGCGCACAGTTCGGTCAGATGGGAACAGCCCGCGACGCCGGCGAGCAGCCGGTTCGCGTTGCGGCGGAAATTGCGGAAGAGGTTGAGCCCGATGAGGGCCCGATAGGCGGGAGGGGCGGATTGACAGTGACCGGGATAGGGAACCCACTCCGAAGACGCTTCGGCGTCGACGACATTGAGGTCACGATCGATGGTCACGCGCAGCCAGAGTTCGTGGATCGGCAGGCCCTGGGGCCGGATGCCCGACGCAAGCGCGACATCGCGCGGCTTGTGGTCGGTCAGGCAGGCTTCGATGTCCCACAAGCCGTCGTCGCGCTCGTAGGCTTCCGCTCGGATTGCGCGTCGATGTCGCAACTGACGGGGCACGGGCTCGGATAGCGGCATGCTGGAGGTTGAGGCCGAAGAGGAAAACCCGTGGATTTTAGCATATTGGGTATTTGAGGCATCCGGCCGCGACGGCGGGTATTCCCGCCTGTCCGGAAACGGTTGCATTGCAGCAAAATCGCGCGCAGCGCGCGCGACCGAAGCGGTCAGTCGTCGATCGGGAAATCGTCGCCAACCTTCAGCAACTTCACGATGGTCGCGCTCGAAAAGCCGCGCGCGGCAAGGAAGCGCGCCTGCTTCGCGCGCTCGGCGGGCGTTTGCGGCAGTGCACCGAATTTCTTGCGCCAGACGGCCTGCGCGCGCGTCCACTCGGTCTCGCGCAACTGCGCATTCACTTCCTCGACGAGGTTGTCGCCGACCGCATGGCGCTTCAGTTCGCTGACGATGCGCGCGACGCCGACGCGCGATGCGCGGCGATGCACGAGGCTCTCGGCAAAGCGTGCATCGGACAGCCAGCCTTCCTGTTCCAGCGCATCGAGCACCGGCTCGACCGATTCGTCCTCGCCGACGTACGGCGCGAGCTTGCGCGCGAGTTCGGCGCGGCTGTATTCGCGCCGTGACAGATAGCCGAGTGCGCGGCCCTTCAGCGAACGCGGCGGTTTCGACGACTTGCGCCCGGTGGCGCCGGCCTCGTCGCCGGAAGCAGCGCTGCCTGAACCGCCGGCCGCACGGCGTGTGCGACGCGGATGCTGGCTGCTGCGCGTATACACATCTTCCTTGACCGACGCCGCCGCATCGGCTGCGCGCTCGCCCGGGAAGCCGACACCGGACACGCGACGGCGCGACCGGTCGTGCGCGTCGAACGATTCGTCGTCGTCGAACGGATCGACCGGTGCGGTGATCTCAAACGAAACGAGGGCATCGTCGGATGCCCTCGTCGCGGTGCGGTGCGCGGACTGACTGCCCGCGCCCCGCCGGTCGGCACCCGAGGATGCGGCTCGCCGGCCGGAGCGGCCCGCCGTGTCGGGCGCGTCGCTCGGGTCCGGTTCGCCAGCGTGACCTCGGCGCCCGACCATCACTCTTCTTCGTCCATCGCCTCGGCTTCGTCGACTACGCCATCGGGCATCGCGGCAACGCCGAGCGACTCGCGAATGCGGTTTTCGATCTCGCGGGCGATTTCCGGGTTCTCGCGCAGGAATTCACGCGCGTTGTCCTTGCCCTGGCCGATCTTCTCGCCGTTGTAGCTGTACCAGGCGCCGGCCTTGTCGACGATCTTCGCCTGCACGCCGAGATCGATGATCTCGCCCTGGCGCGAAATGCCTTCGCCGTACAGGATGTCGAAGATCGCTTCGCGGAACGGCGGCGACACCTTGTTCTTGACGACCTTCACGCGGGTTTCGTTGCCGATCACCTCGTCGTTCTTCTTGATCGAGCCGATCCGGCGGATATCCAGACGCACCGACGAGTAGAACTTCAGCGCGTTGCCGCCCGTCGTGGTTTCCGGGTTGCCGAACATCACGCCGATCTTCATCCGGATCTGGTTGATGAAGATCACGAGGCAGTTCGTGCGCTTGATCGTGCCGGTCAGCTTGCGCAGCGCCTGCGACATCAGACGAGCCTGCAGGCCCGGCAGCGAATCGCCCATCTCGCCTTCGATTTCGGCCTTCGGCACGAGCGCCGCGACCGAGTCGATGACGATCATGTCGATCGAGCCCGAGCGCACCAGCGCGTCGGTGATTTCGAGCGCCTGCTCGCCGGTGTCCGGCTGCGAGATCAGCAGCTCCGGCACGTTCACGCCGAGCTTCGCTGCATATTGGACGTCGAGCGCGTGCTCGGCGTCGATGAACGCTGCGGTGCCGCCCAGCTTCTGCAGCTCGGCGATGACCTGCAGCGTGAGCGTGGTTTTACCCGACGATTCCGGACCGTAAATCTCGACCACCCGGCCGCGCGGCAGACCGCCGACGCCGAGCGCGATATCGAGACCCAGCGAGCCCGTGGAGACGACCTGGATGTCTTCGGCCGCTTCGCCGTCGCCCATCCGCATGATCGACCCTTTGCCGAACTGCTTCTCGATCTGCGCGAGTGCGGCCGCCAGCGCCTTGCTCTTCTCGGCGGTCATCCCGGAGCCCTTCTTGCTATCTTCCATGAATCGTCCTTTGCTATGATGAGCAGCGTCTGTCAGAGGCGCGCCCGCTTTCAAGCGCTGCCCACGAATGCAGACACTGTATAAAAAAACAGTGTTTTATGCAAGCCCGCAATGCAGGCTGCGTTGTACACGGATAACTTCGGAGACAGCCGCGCCGGCGCGCACGCCCCGCCGGCCATCGGTCAGCAACATGCGAATTCTCATCGCCGAAGACGACAGCATACTCGCGGACGGCCTCACCCGGTCACTCCGCCAATCGGGCTATGCGGTCGACCACGTGAAGAACGGCATCGAGGCCGATACCGCGCTGTCGATGCAGTCCTTCGACCTGCTGATCCTCGATCTCGGGCTGCCCAAGATGTCCGGGCTCGACGTGCTGAAGCGCCTGCGCGCGCGCAATTCCAACCTCCCCGTGCTGATCCTGACCGCCGCCGACAGCGTCGACGAGCGCGTGAAGGGGCTCGACCTCGGCGCGGACGACTACATGGCCAAGCCGTTCGCGCTCAACGAGCTCGAGGCGCGCGTGCGCGCGCTGACCCGGCGCGGCGCGGGCGGCGGCCCGACCGTCGTGCGCCACGGCTCGCTCGCGTTCGACCAGGTCGGCCGCATCGCGTATGCGAACGAACGCGTGCTCGATCTGTCCGCGCGCGAGCTCGGGCTGCTCGAAGTGCTGCTGCAGCGCATCGGCCGGCTCGTGTCGAAGGAGCAGCTCGTCGACCATCTGTGCGAATGGGGCGAGGAAGTCAGCAACAACGCGATCGAAGTGTACGTGCACCGGCTGCGCAAGAAGATCGAGCCGAGCGGCGTGCGGATTTCCACCGTGCGCGGCCTCGGCTACTGCCTCGAGAAAGTCGCGCCCGCGGCGCCGGCCGACGCGGCCGCGCCCCAGCCCGCGGCGGCCGGCACGCCGCTGCGCTGAACCCGGCCGTCGCCGCGATGGCCACGCCGGCCCATTCCCGCCATCCGACCGGCGAGCCATCGTCCGCCGCCGACGCCGTGCGCGACGCGCGCTACGAGAACCCGTTCGCGCCGCCCGACGAAACCGATACGCCCGAGGCCGCGCGACCGCGCTCGCTGTTCGGCGAAATCCTCGACTGGATGCTCGCGCCGCTCCTGCTGCTGTGGCCGATGAGCATCGCCGTCACCTATCTCGTCGCGAAAACGATCGCGAACGGCCCGTTCGACCGCGCGCTCGAGACCAACGCGTACGTGCTCGCGCGGCAGATCCATCCGGTCAACGGCGTCGCCGAGCTGACGCTGCCGCAGCAGACGCGCGACTTCCTGCGCGCGGACAACGTCGACAGCGTTTACTTCCAGGTGCTCGGCACGCGCGGCGAGCTGGTCGCGGGCGAGGCCGACATGCCGCTGCCGCGCGACGAGGACCGCCCGCCGCCGGGCGTCGTCGTGTTCCGCGACGACCTGCTGCGCGGCAACGACGTGCGCGTCGCGTATACGACCGTCGCGCTGCCGGAGTCGAGCAGCACGCAGCCCGTGCTCGTGCAGGTCGGCGAGACGCTCGACAAGCGCAACGCGCTCGCGAACGACATCATCAAGGGCGTGATCCTGCCGCAGTTCGTGATCCTGCCGCTCGCGATCCTGCTCGTCTGGTTCGGGCTGTCGCGCGGGCTCGCGCCGCTCAACGCGCTGCAGGCGCACATCCGCGCGCGGCGGCCCGACGACCTGTCGCCCGTCGAGGCGCAGCGCGCGCCGCCCGAGATCGAGCCGCTCGTCACGTCGTTCAACGACCTGCTCGCGCGCCTCGAACAGAACATGGCGCTGCAGAAGCGCTTCATCGCCGACGCCGCGCACCAGATGAAGACGCCGCTCGCGGGGCTGCGCACGCAGGCCGAGTTCGCGTTGCGCCATCCCGTGCCGCCCGACGTCCAGCGTTCGCTCGAGCAGATCGCGACGAGCTCCGAGCAGGCAGCCCGGCTCGTCACGCAGCTGCTCGCGCTCGCGCGCGCCGAGAACCGCGCGAGCGGGCTGACCTTCGAGCCGGTCGAGATCGGGGCGCTCGCGCGCCGCACGGTGCGCGACTGGGTGCAGGCCGCGCTCGCGAAGCGCATGGACCTCGGCTACGAAGGCCCGGAGGACGATACGCCGCTCGACGTCGACGGCAATCCCGTGATGCTGCGCGAGATGCTCGGCAACCTGGTCGACAACGCGATCCGCTACACGCCCGAAGGCGGCCGCATCACGGTGCGCGTGCGGGCCGAGCCAGCGGCGCGGCGCGTGCATCTCGAAGTGGAGGATACGGGCCCCGGCATCCCGGCCGGCGAACGCGAGCGCGTGGTCGAGCGCTTCTACCGGATCCTCGGCCGCGAAGGCGACGGCAGCGGCCTCGGGCTCGCGATCGTGCGCGAGATCGCCGCGCAGCACGGCGGCACGCTGACGCTCGACGATCACGTCTATCAGAGCGCACCGCGCCTCGCAGGCACGCTCGTGCGCGTCAGCCTGCCGTTGTCGGATACCGCCGCGGATCGATCCTGATACGGGCGGATCCGAACCGCATACCGCCGCATACGCGACGCGATCCCATCGAAACCGGCGTTTTACCGGCCTGCCGCGACACGATCGGGGCACGAAACGGCCGATTCGGCGCGGGTTAACGTGCAGTCGTTTTGCGCCCGCGAGTCAGTGCGCCGTAAGTTTCCGTGCCAATAATCGTCGACAGGCCCGCCCACCCAAGGCGGCCACACATCTATATCAAGGGACTTGGAGACGATTCATGGCAACGTTAGGCGGGCAAATTTCGCACTCGCCGATGACGGGCGAAGAGAAGAAGGTGATCTTCGCGTCGTCGCTCGGCACCGTGTTCGAGTGGTACGACTTTTACCTGGCCGGCTCACTCGCGGCCTACATCAGCAAGAGCTTCTTCTCCGGAGTCAATCCGACCGCGGCATTCATCTTCACGCTGCTCGGCTTCGCGGCCGGGTTCGCCGTGCGTCCGTTCGGCGCGATCGTGTTCGGCCGGCTCGGCGACCTCGTCGGCCGCAAGCACACGTTCCTCGTGACGATCGTGATCATGGGCATCTCGACCTTCGTGGTCGGCTTCCTGCCAGGCTACGCGTCGATCGGCATCGCGGCGCCCGTGATCTTCATCGCGATGCGGCTGCTGCAGGGCCTCGCGCTCGGCGGCGAGTACGGCGGCGCGGCGACCTACGTCGCCGAGCATGCGCCGGCGAACCGCCGCGGCTTCTACACCGCGTGGATCCAGACGACCGCGACGCTCGGCCTGTTCCTGTCGCTGCTCGTGATCCTCGGCGTGCGCACCTTCATCGGCGAGGAAGCGTTCGGCAGCTGGGGCTGGCGCGTGCCGTTCGTCGCATCGATCGCGCTGCTCGCGGTGTCGGTGTGGATCCGGCTGCAGCTGAACGAATCGCCGGTGTTCCTGCGCATCAAGGCGGAAGGCAAGACGTCGAAGGCGCCGCTGACCGAAGCGTTCGGCCAGTGGAAGAACCTGAAGCTCGTGATCCTCGCGCTCGTCGGCCTGACCGCCGGCCAGGCCGTCGTGTGGTACACGGGCCAGTTCTACGCGCTGTTCTTCCTCACGCAGACGCTGAAGGTCGACGGCGCCAGCGCGAACATCCTGATCGCGATCGCCCTCCTGATCGGCACGCCGTTCTTCCTGTTCTTCGGCTCGCTGTCGGACAAGATCGGCCGCAAGCCGATCATCCTCGCGGGCTGCCTGATCGCGGCGCTCACCTACTTCCCGCTGTTCAAGGCGCTTACGCACTACGCGAACCCGCAACTCGAACTCGCGACGCAGAAGGCGCCGATCACGGTCCTCGCCGATCCGGCCGCCTGCTCGTTCCAGTTCAACCCGGTGGGCACGTCGAAGTTCACGAACTCGTGCGACATCGCGAAGAGCGCGCTCGCGAAGGCCGGCCTGAACTACGAGAACGTCGCGGCACCGGCTGGCACGACCGCGCAGATCAAGGTCGGCGATACGGTGATCCCCGCGTATGACGGCAAGGCGGCCGACGCGAAGGCGCAAGGCGCGGCGTTCGACAAGACGCTCGCGTCGACGCTGAAGGCGGCCGGCTACCCGGCCAAGGCCGACCCGGCGCAGCTCAACTGGCCGATGACGATCGTGATCCTGACGATCCTCGTGATCTACGTGACGATGGTCTACGGCCCGATCGCGGCGATGCTGGTCGAGATGTTCCCGACGCGGATCCGCTACACGTCGATGTCGCTGCCGTATCACATCGGCAACGGCTGGTTCGGCGGCTTCCTGCCGGCGACCGCATTCGCGATCGTCGCGGCGAAGGGCAACATCTACTCGGGACTCTGGTATCCGATCGTGATCGCGCTGGCCACGTTCGTGATCGGTGTGCTGTTCGTCAAGGAGACGAAGGACTCCAATATCTACGCGCAGGATTGAGGTCGGGTAGCGGGCGGCCACCCCGCCCGCTATCCTGCCCGAACGGGCCGCCGGCAACTTTTTTCAGGGAAGATGAAAAAAGGTGTTGACAGCCCGGCGGCACATCAGCATAATTCAAGTCTTCGGCGAATTAGCTCAGTCGGTTAGAGCGACGGAATCATAATCCGCAGGTCCGGGGTTCGAGTCCCTGATTCGCCACCAAATGCAAAAGGCCGCTGCACCGCAAGGTTCAGCGGCCTTTTTCTTTGTCTGGCGCCACCCAGACAAAGACATAAGTCATTGTTTCAAAATGACAATTTTGAATTGGCCTGCTTTTCATGCTTTGTTCGACGTATTGAACTGGTACAAAGCGCTGGTACAAACCCGGCCACGCTTTTACCTTGCAACCGCATGAAAAACGCCATGGCCAAACATCCGTACATGCAGCAGCCGAACGACCGGAGCAGCTGGGAGTTCCGCGTCGTTATCCCGGAGTACCTGCGCACGAAGGACTCCGGACGCGAGTTCAAGCGCACCCTCGGTGCCACTTACGAGGAAGCGCTCGTGCGTTACCCCGGCATCGCGCTTGAATGGGCCACGCTGCGGGCCGACCTCGAACGTCAGGCCGACGCCCCCGACCGTCCGCACCGCCCCCATCCGGTTATCACCTACAAGGCGCTGACCACGCGCGAACGCACGCTGCTGGACCACCTCGTCAGCAGCTGGGAGTACCGGTCGCTGGACGCGTACGACTGGGAGGCGGCGGCCCTGAGCGACGAGGAGCTGGATGCACACCTGGATGCCCATGAAGCGGACCTGAAGCAGCGTCAGCAGGGGTTGCAGCGCGCGCTCCGGCGCAACGCCCCGCCCGACTGGTTCGTGGAGGAAATCGAGGAACACCTCGCCGTCTCGCTCGGCATCCGGCTGCATAAGGACTGTGCAGACCGCCAGGACTTTTTCCTGCGCATGGCCGGCGCAGAACTGAAAGCGCTGCGGCTCAGCCTGGAGCGACTGAACCCTGCCGAGAACGGTGACGGGTACCGTGCCACGCCGCCGAAGCCGGCTGGGCCATTCGACGACGAGCCGGATACGTCTGCCAACGAGCGGACGCTATTTAAAGCGTTTGATATCTGGTCCAAGCAGAGGACGCGCGCTGGCGGCGACAAGACCGAAAAGGAGTACCGTGCGTTCGCGGAACGCTTCGCCCAATACGCACTCGACGCCCCACTCGAGCGTGCGTCCCTGGCCGCCCTGGCCGCCCTCGCCCGCGAGCGCCAGATAGGACGGCGCTGGCTCGAGCACGTGGCCGCCGAGCAGGGCGTGCAACGCAAGACCCTGAAAAAGTACCGCAGCGCCATGTTCACGCTGTTCGCCACCGCCATCGACAACGGCCTGACGGACGTCAACCCGTTTGCCTTCCGCCTCGCCAGTCTGCAACTGCGCGGCACGCACGCCGAGGAGCGCCGAAGCGACAAGGAGGCGCGCAGTCCGCTACCTAGCCCGCTGATGGACCGGTATTTCGCCGGGCCGCTGTTCGCTGGACCTGGCTTCGACCGGCGATTGCCCGCGCCCGTCGCCTTCTGGTACCCACTTTTGCTCCGATTCACCGGGGTGCGACCGCTTGAAGCGTCGTATCTCATGCGAGACGATATTGTCCTGCCCGAAGATTTCACAGCACAGGAGCACCAGCTGGCGGGGCACGGAAACGCAAGCTGGATTTATATTTTCTCGACACATGAGGGCGTCGACGGCGTCGAGCGGCCCACCAAGACCGGGGTAAGTCTTCGACGCATTCCGGTGCCCGAAATCCTCATGAATCTGGGATTCCCGGACTTTGTGCGCAGCGTGCCACGTGGCCAATGGTTGTTTCCGATGCAGGTGTCCCGAGAAAACTCGGTGAACCGTGCCCGGTATGCGTTGAATGCCCTGGGAGACTATTTGCGCACTACGCTGGCCGAGCCGAATCCGCTTTTTGTTACATACAGCTTCCGCCACACCGTGGTCGATGAGGCCCGCGAAGCAGGCGTGACGCAAGAGGTGCGCGATGCCCTTGTCGGACACGCGGAAGGGGACAACCGCAGCAAGAATGCGGGAGAGACGGTTTACGGCGCGCGCTGGTATCCGGCCAGTCCGCTGCTCGAGGCGGCGGCCAAACTTGGCGCCGCACATCGCCTAGCCAAGGGCTTTCCCACCTGGGCGGAATTCCAGCAGCGTACACCGGACTTTTCCCGCGTCGTACGCGCGCCGAAAGCATTGCCGCCGAAGCGCGCGCGACGTGCTGCCCCATCGACCGAGTAAGGATGTGCGTGCGTCCAGTGGCCGCACGCACCGGACTGTTTTCCGAGCCGACGTCCACGAAAGGCGGAATATGGCGAAGTCGGTGAGCGACTTCGTCAGCGGCCGGCGACTGCCGCGCGCCATCGACCGCGACATTTCCCGCCAGCAGGGCAGCGCGATTGACTACGGCGACCGCCGCATCGCAACGCATGACCATCGCAAAACATCTGGGTGATGAGTTCGCTTACGGGAAAGCCTTCGTCATTCAGCGCCGCAGCCTTGAGGAAAACTGCCGGGTTTGCAATGTTGCTATCGGCCATGAACTGCTTTCTGAGCTCATCAAGGAGAGCTGATGAGCTATGCAAAGCGCTGCGCAGTGCATCGTCCGCCTCCAACTCTCGTCCCGGCATATTATTCCCCGCGTCCGTTCTTTGCCATGGTCAACCTTCCCGTCTTCCTGACGCTATTTATATTCCTTTGATTCACTCCTGCGGCCTCTACGTAACTTCTGATGCTTGCTACATTCGCTCTTCTCCATAGCATCTTGGCCAGTCTTCGGGGATGAGCTTCTCGCCATCCCGCCATCGATGGCGAACATGCTTCTGAAACGCCGGGTCATCAAAATCGGCGTGGTCGGTGACTATCACCTGATACTCGCGCCCCTGAACACTACTTGACTGTGCCATCAGCTCATACATTCGTCGAACCGTGTCTCTATCGATGTCTTTCTTCTTTGTTCCGTTGCCTGAGTCGGCTGGGAAGTGAGCTTGAGACGGTTGGTCAATTATCAGGAAATTTGGGACCGGGCGATTCTTTTGCGCGAACCACTCGTGTAGCGCGAGGTGAACCACAAGGTGATAGCCGACCCAGTTCTCCCCGCTTCCCATGCGCTTCAATGGAACAGGGCCATCCAGGGTATCCGCAACAACGGTCAAATTCCGCACGTCGAATCGCACTGGCGAATCTGAGAACTCAAGTTTCAGGGTTTCCGCATGCTCGGATATCGCTGGATTGATTCGCCCGAGAATCGACTCCAGTCGCTCTGCCATCAACTGGTGACTCAATGCCGCCTCAAGCTCCTTGCAGATGCCCGCAAGACGGTCTCGCTCAAGGTGCATTCCGCTTGTATCTGTCTCCTCTGGCAGACTCTCCAGATAGAGCGAAATCCGTCCAACGACCAGCGCGCTTCGCGCCGCATCGTCATGATACTTTTGGAGACGCTGGTCATTCGCTCGGATAGCGTTAAGCTGCATCCTCACGACTGACAGGCGTTCTAGAAGAGCCGACACGTCACTCTCATACGCCTCTATCGCGGCCTGGATATGTGGCGTGGAAGTGCGCACTGCGGTCGAGTGCTCGAGCAGGTCGTTATGGAACAACTGCAAATTTGCAACGGAATCAATCTCCTGTTCCTGCAGAGACTGGCTGCATAGTGGGCATGCATGCGCGGTGCGCTCCGAGGAAAATAGCTCGACCAGACCAAGGCGGCGAGCCTGCTCTTGCACCTCTTGCTCAAACTCCAGTCCGTGATTCTCGAAGGCGCGCGCTGTGTCTATCGCATGCCGCTTACTGCGAATCTGGTCCTGCAGGCGAGCTCGCTCCGATGACAATCGCGCGAATTCGTCTTCGTCGGCTTGTGGAGGCGGATTGCGTCCTATTGGGGACTCCGCTATCCGCTTGAGCTCGGCAACAGCGGCTTGCCATGACTCTGGCTGCACCAAGTCCGTAAGGCCAACCAAACGCGCTTCAGTCAGCAGTGAAGAAGCTCTCTCGTTCCCTTTCCCCCGAATATCTTCCAACTCTCTTAGAGTTCGGTCGATGCTCCGAAGTTTGTCGCGACATACCTTGAGTTCAAATCGCTTTGCCATCTGGTCTTCGCCGGCAGCTCCGAGAAGATATGGCAAAGAGTCTTTCAGTGCTTGCGAAACAAAATTGTCCGCCGCCCCGTGGAACAGATAACCCTTTTGGTCAATTTCATTCTGCGTCTGGAGACAGAATGCAAGCGCGTGCCTAATGTTGGTCGAGAGCGCGCGCCGTGTCTGCCCAGGCGGCGGCACATGCAGAGTCTCCTTGATGCCAACCCAAGACGTGAGTTGAGCTATGAGGCCCTCAAGATTCGTCGTCTTACGCAACTGCTTTGCAGAGGGAAGCTTTAGCTCTTCTGCTCCCATCTGCAAGAAAATATCTTCCGTGGACTTCGCAGGCGGGCTCGGTGCCCGCCGGGCAATGAAGGCTCGTCCGGCGTCGCCCAAGTGGAGAAGAACTCCATACCATGCGACCTTCGACCGAACCACACCGTCTGGCACCGAGCATTCGTCCGCGCCAAAACAATAATCCAGAATCTCAATGAGAGTCGACTTACCGGTCTTGGAGTCACCAGATACCACGTTCAAACCGCGCCGAAACGGCACAGCACGGCGTCGACCGTCGCAGCTGTAGACCGAAATAGCAATTACCTGCATCATGCCCGCATCCCGATAAGCGCTAAGGTTGTTGTTGTGTTTCCAGCCAGTGCGAGCCATCTCCCCATGAAGCGAGCGCCTCGAAGGCACTGCCCCATCTCCGAATTAGCCTCATCAAGCTCCGGTACCTGAATTTTCATGGAACCAGCGGCATGCACTTTGCCTGCCGCAAGGGTCAATGCGCCATGAGTAGCCCCAAAGAGCAGTCCTTTTCTCGTGATGTCTTTTGTGACCCTCGCCAAGGACGCAAACTGAGAGCGTAGCAGAGGGTTCTCTGCCAGCCACGTCGCAAAGGATGTTGCGATAGTCTTTGGCAATTCGCGACGAATCGGTTCGTGCAAGACCGCCGGTAGGACAAGGAAGGACGCCGCGAAGCTCAATGGCTCTATGTCCCGGGATTTGGACTCCCGCTCCGCTCCCAGGCACGCCTCGCGCAGTAGAACAGCACAAAAAGCCGGATTGAAGAGCGCCCGATACTCGGCTGAGGCTCTCGTATCACTCATCCTCCATCTCCTCGCCATCTGAGTGCGCGCCGGGCTCCAGCATTCTTACGTAGTCGGGATGCCAACCTACACGCCGCTGGTCCGAGAGTTCGTGCAGAGTGCCCCTCGCCATCCACGGCGCGTTCATTCCTGCCTTGAGGCTCAAATCAGCGTCGCTTTCAGCCCAGGCCAGAAGCTCTGCGCCGGCGGCAACACAGTTGCTCTCACTCGAGTCGGCGTCAAGAGCTTCCTGCGCGCGAGCAAACCGTATCTCCCAAGCCTCGAACAGGTCTTGTTGAAAGCGTTCGTCGTCGGCCAAGAGCAGAAGGTCGCTCCTCAGCCACTTGGACCGTTGCGTGTAGGCACGGAAGTAGTCGTTGATGGCTCGATTCAGCCGCGTTTTATTTTTCGTTACAAGTGTCACTTGCTTTGCAAAAGTGTAGCGCGCATACGCGGCAAGAGCAGCCTGGTCGAGTTTTTGCTGCAAAATCTCGTTATCAATCAGTAAAGCGTCCGCACGACATTGGTCTCGTATATCGTCCAGCTTCAGTTCGATGGATTGCGATGACAAGGTTGAGAGTCCCCCCGGCGAAGACAGTTGCCTGACCATCTGCCCAAACCACCATCCTTCTAGCGCATCTAGCGCGCCAGAAATTCGATTCTTGGGAACCGCAAATCGGAGTTCCGAATGAAGCTCCCGCTCAACATCGGTCGCAACGGGAGCTCCGTCCATGATGACCACGCTTTCCAGGAAGGCGGACTTCTCTCGCTCCGACAGTGCAAGGAAGAGCTCATAGCCCTCCTTGTTCTCCTGCGATGACGATGAACGCGCGGTAGCATTCAATAAAGCCAGAGCTTCCACCTCATTCCGCTGCTCGCCTTCGCCAAGCAAGTACGCTGCGCTTCCTTTATCGCAAGTGCCAGTAGATACCAGGATAAGCCGAGTCGTTGCGTTAATTTGCCCGGCGGCTGAAGCCGTCAACCATATGCGAAATGTCTTCCAGATATCTGGACTCGCATCAGTGAGCGTGGCGACCCGCTTTACTCTATGTTTCGCTTGCAGAAGGTCGGTCGGGCGCCCCTCTGATTCGAAAACTACGTCATCCAGCGTCTCAAGCCCGACCTTGAATTCGTGGGTGGAGCGGAGCTTCCTAAGAGCCCAGAGAAGTGCCAGCCGGACTTGGTAAAGATATCCTAGCGCGGACTCTCGAGCACTGAATCGTTCTGCACCTTTCTTCTCTGACATGTCCGAATTCTCGCAGTCCAGTTCCATCTCTCTACCCCACTTCGGGGGTGTATATCCGAACTTTAGAGTGCCGCTCATCGCGTTATAGGTTCACTGCCCGGAATACCCCATCTCGAAGAAGGGCCGCGAGATTCGCGGCTACCTGTCTCGGCGCGTCACCCCCGCGCATCAGTGTTCCTAATTCGATGTTGAGGTTCATCGCGTAGTCAGTCAGATTCGCACTCGACACAAAAAGCACCTCTTCGTCCGCGACCACGAATTTTGCATGAAGAGAGCCATGAAGGCCTTGGATGCTTTTCGGGCGCTTCGCTAGCGGCCAAACGTACGTCGTAATCCCACCGACCCGTGACAAAGCCAGTCCGTCTGCCGCGTCAAAGTCAACTTTGCCATCGCTTTCTTCCCGGCTCTCTAAAAGAAAGGAAACTTTGACGCCTCGGGTCACGGCCGCTTGTATCGCTTGCACAAGAGCGTCAACCTTGTAAGCCGCAAACGTTACGATGAACAACGATTTCCGTGCGCCACTTATCAGCTCGAGCAGGACCTGCTCAGTGCTCCGAAAACCAAGGCGGGGAGTAACTGGGCCTGACCATACAAGTTCGACGCTGCTTTCACCTCGAAGCCTCGTCGCTTGGTGAAGAGCTCCTTCAACTGAAGCCGCGAGTTCGCCCGGCGGAACTCGACCAGCACAGTTGCGCCATTCCTCGAGAATTCGCTGAAACCTAGTGCGAGCCGTCGAATGGAGGCGCTGCTGAATCTGCAGCAACGCCTGCTCGAGATTAGTGCTTGACTGCCTTAGCTGCACTACCACCGCCATAACGGCATCCGAGGAGACGTCAGCGGCAAATTCCGCGATAGCATCGAGGAGAGGTGTTGGCAGGTTCATCATCATTCAAAGAAAGGAACGTTGCCGCCACCAATCGTCTGGACGAGGAGCCCTCGGTCAAGATATTTGTTTCCGCGCTCGCACGATGTTTCTGGGGAAAACATGCACGCATGGCATGCAGCGCCGTGCAACGAAGAAGTTCCGTCGTGCGCCGGCCGATGTTCACCGCACAACGGGTCTGAGGCACAAAGTCGAATCTCTTCCAACGCCAACCTTATCAAGCGCCCGAGCCTGTCGGGCTCCCCCAGCGAGACCAACCCGCCAAGGGTTCCTTCGCTATCTGGAGCCGCCGTATAGAGAAGCAAGCCCGCCATCGCAGGTGCGTCATCCCCTCCGTCGTGAGCGTATATCCGCTCACGGATGCTGGCTGACGAGTACCCAGCTTCCATGGACAACTGCCGCATTAGGGCATGGGAGAAAGAGTGAATCAGCGCATATCGAATACCCGGATAACCGCTCTCAGGCTCGGGGATGCGCCGTGCTCTCCGCCACGCGGAGTGGGCGCGGAACATCTCCTCATCCTGCCGAGTGACGCGCTTCACCCACGCGCGTATTGCCTCTTCTGAAAACTGGAGAAAGATTCCTTCCCCTCTCACTTCCGAAACAGGCACCCAAACAGGTTTGCTGCGGCCCAATGGCGCTCGCAGCGCATCTGGAATTTCACTCGGGTCCGAATAGTCACCAGGTGATTCGATTCGCGTGAATCCGGTTAACGCCCGCACCTCTCGCAGACGCTCTGCGCGGACAACCTTTTCAAAGTATCGTTCGTATCCGTGCGGCGCGACGACAGCGGTTAGCTGGAAATCTCGCGTATTCGTGGCCGGGTCAGCACTAACAAAGACATTCCACTCTGGTAGTTTCAGGTTGCCGTTTTCTTCATCAGCCTGAACGCCGTTTTTCTTGCTTTCGATGGCATCCCATACAGCAGCGTCGCTGTAGTCCTCGAGACCCTTCAAGTTTCCTACCGCTCTGAACGCACCTACGGTCTCCTTTGATGGAATATGCTGCAAGACCGCCCAGCGCTCCTCCACTAACTGCGGCAACTTGTCGACATACATTGGAATTGACAGCGCCGACAGGGATATTCCAAACCAACTGTTCGAGGCCCCCAAGAGCATAGTTTCAGCATGCTCGTCGCAACCGTTTGGATTGAAATCTCGCAAATGAGGTCGTCGCCCCCGACACTCGAACACATCGTCACTCTCGGCAACCTCCCCGAATGCATCGGACATGCGCCGGTCGCGCCCGCAGGTATCACATTTGACGAGCAAATCCACGGCTTCGTCCGAGGCACCAATCTTCTTTAGCCGGAGCGGTCCGTTGCATGTCGCCGCGCCACGATGCACGAAGCGCAGCCAGGGAAAATCATCGAGGTGACCGTGACTGCACGCAATCTGAAACCGTGCGGGCAGCGCCACGGGAGGCTGTCCGGCCTTACTGCAGTTCGCATGGACAAACCGCGCGCGGTCCGGTCTGAAGGGGTCCGTTTTCAGCTCGAACAGGCCTGAACTAATAGGCGCCAGCAATTCACACCATGGGCATCGAAACCACTGGGGAAATGCTGCCACCGGGACTCCGATTTTGGCTCCTCCAAGGGGGTCAGCGGATGCAGTGTCGGGCTCGACCGGTGGTAGCAGCAACTTTTCTACCTGGGCACCAAGCTGAACACGCACGGCACGAAGCAGACGCTCTTCGCCGACCAGCACCGAATGGGTTGTGTCCCAATCGTCGAGACCCATGACCATCCCGGCGATGTTCGGCAGGTCAATCATTGCCCCAACACCATAGACGTTCAGCAGTTGCGTGGGTCGGATATCACCAACTTTGTGTTTTGTCATTGTTGGCCTCCGGTCGTCGAAGGCGGCGTGCCAGTATTGCTCACAGCCGCCGGAGCAGGCGCCGAGTAGCCTTGTCCGTACCCATCATCCAGTGGTTTGTCATCCATAATTAGGCCGACGCTTGGCTCGACATCACGGAGCGAACCGAGACAGGTAAAGTCCTCCCAGTCTCCCGCTCCCGTTTTCTCAAGCAACGGAATGGTCGTTCCATCTCTCTGTCCTTGATACCCTAACCGAGCCCCACCCGGTTTCGGCGCGGCCCTTTTGAGCCAATAGTCGATTCGGGCTTTCAACAGCTTTTCCACCCGTTGCCCTTGCGCCGTCGACTGCGTCACGGAGGCGGCACGCTCACTGATTGCCTTGATTGCATCCTTCACAATCGCGTGCGAACCGTCCAGCCGTCCCGCAGCCAAGTTCTCGTTGAATTCCGATGCGGGCAAGCGCACCAGTGCAGCCAGAACGGCGGATATACCTCTGTCGACCGCTCGCGCTGCGAACGGCGTCACTGAGAGCGCTTCGACGTGCTGATAGAACGTCGCGTGATAATGCTCAAAACGCTCGTAATGGGAAAGGTCGCGCGGTCGCCCCCAGTTGTAGACGGTGCAGACCAACCCCGGCGCTTGCGCGTTTCGCCCAACGCGGCTGGTCGCCTGAATATACTCCGCAGTTCCCTTCGGTTGACCACCGACCACCATCAAGCCCAAACGCTTGACGTCGACACCCACAGATATCATGTTTGTCGCCAGAACAACGTCAAGAGGATTCGCGCGGACCGGTTTCCCGGTTGATTTGGCGTGGGGCGGCAAAAGCGGGTCGTGTGCGTACTCAAGCCGGTCCAGCAAACCGGGAATATCGCGGGAATTCTTCCGGGAGGTCAGTTCTTCAAGGGCTGGCGTATGACGCTTCGCCAACCCACGGCTATCCATATCACGCAGACGCGAACGAATGTCGTCGTCCACGAGCCGTCTCATACCACCGAGTTCACGCATGGAATTGAAGTAGCCCAACAACGTCATCCAGGGGTCAGCTGCTTTCCCGTATCTCAAGAACAACGCTTGAGACGCCGCGAGATAAGCCGAGTAGACACGAATAAGCGCCACCTTCAGGCGCCGTCCAAATGCGCTTACGCCGACGTACCTTCGTCCGGGGTATTGCTCGCTTGGCTCCCGCTGCAAACTGAAGAAATTGTCGCGCACGTCCAGACCTTGCGGCGGGAACACGCGAACGTCACGCAGAAACAGCGACCGCACTTGCTCTGTTGCTTGACGGATAGTTGCCGTGGACGCGATAAGCTTCGGTCGGACGACCTTTCCGTCGATGCTCCAGGTGCAGAGCTTGTCGACTGCTGTCTCGTACAGGCCGACTAGACTGCCCAACGGGCCCGATATGAGATGCAGCTCGTCCTGAATAATCAGGTCGGGTGGACGGAGCGGCCCATGCGCAACCGCCCTTACTGAAGGCAGGCCGTTTTTTGTGGGATGCGAAGAAGCGTCCTCCAGACAGGGCGAAGTAAACCCATGACGCGGACAATACCCGTCGACCTGGCCAAACAGCATCTGGGTCGTGCCGTTCCATGGCATCTGGGCGAATTTATCGACGGTTGCTATCAGGAGCGCCGGCAACCGTCGATAGATTTCTTCGTCCACCGTCAGGACCGGAATTCCTTCATCGGGCGCTTTCGCGCGACTGAAGTCACATTGGCCAAGTCGGTCACTGCAGTAGGTAAAAACGCGTGCTCGACCTTGGGCATACGTCTCGACCTTCACATCACGTCCTAGGTCCAAACCCTCTCCACACCAAGGACAGTTGGTCAGTTGTAGCGGAGAGCCCGTGCCACTGCCCATGCCGACGCCGCGCCCGCCCAGCGTCGACTGATGTGCATCGGCAACGCTGTTGGGAGACGTCTTCATGCCAACCCAGAGTCCAACGCGGAACGGCTCCGTGCCCCAAACCTCAGGAGCGGCTCTTCGTATGACCTCGCACGCGCAAATCAGCGCGGCGGCACGCTGGAACTGTTGCAACGTAAGCAAGCGAAGCGTGTAGCGCATGATGACCGCAACACCGGCGTGCCCCAATCGTCCACCCACGCTGCCCTGAAGTCGTCTGAGGCCGAGCGTATATGCAGTCAGGCCCAGATACGCTTCAGTCTTACCACCGCCGGTTGGGAACCAGAGCAAATCCGCAATAGCTGAGGGCGCACTGCTGCGCTCGGGGTGGTCAAGCTGCGTCACACCAGGTAGGTTGAGGAGCACAAATGCCAACTGGAATGGTCGCCATGAAGGGCTCTCGGACTTTTCCAGTTCGTCGACATTCACTTTGCGACCAGCGCGCTTCATCTCCGATAGCAGTGTATGGATGCGCTGTTGCCACATCGCACGGTTGGCAAACCGGAACGCTTCCAGCGACTTGGAGTCTTGTTCGAGAAGGTCAATGCCGGCAGAGATGCGGCCGCAAGCGACATCGCAGTTGGCAATTGCATTTTCAGCGACCTTTCGATAGGCCTCCAGCTCCTCCTGTGGGTCGTCGATTCGGGCAGCCTCTTTCTCAATCCACGCTTTATACGCAGCTGGCAATGCGCGGAGCGACCGGAATAGGTCAGCAGCCGCCATTTCTGACAAGGCTTTCATGTCCAGAACCACGTCGGCCAGGGCGGGGATATCCTCCGTAGTAGGCGGTGTTGTTTGAGGCACCTCGTATGTCGGCATCGCTCGCGTCCGCAAACGGACGCAACTCGTCGGGTCTTCAGGGATAACTTCCGCATGAACGGCGACCCCGTGTCCTACGGCGAACTCAACCTGTGCTCGATAGAGCATCTCGAGCGCCATTTGCTCTGCATGTTGTACAGGGTCCGCCTTTGCCTCATCACGGAACAACTGCCTACGTCGAAAGACCGGCGTACCATCAGTAGCGGCAACTTCTAGCTCCGGCTGAAAGACCCACATTTCGTCTTTCAGGGATTCGCTTTCCCTCTGCCCATTTACCATGAACAGGGACACAACCCAATCACCGTTGAGCTTGCGAGCCCTTCCCTGGAGGTAGACCTCCGGCTGCGACGAATCAAGCGGCACCGGAGCAATATCGCCTTCGACGAGAGCGATTGGGAGACCAACATTACCCATCGGATACCGCTTCCACACCGTTAGCGGATTCCCCTTGTCATTGACTTGAGATTTGCTCTTTTCGCGTTTGTACCGTCCCCACCGCCCTGTCACGAGAATGGATTGAACATCACCAGCTATTGTGCAGGTCAGCCCTATTGAAGAAGGCGACAACGAATCCGTCGGAAGCGGCGTATCGTCTGTAGCCCCGTCCTCGCCGGAAGCGGACTCGTCGTCCGCCAATACGTCCATCTCATTCGCTCGCAGACGTCTATTCCGGGGCGAAAGCATACCAACCAGATAGCGGTCCTGCACACGTGATTCCGCCACCTCCTCATCAGGACCGCCACGAGGCCCCAACAGCTCATTTGAAACGAGCTCTTCGAGTTCCGACCTAAGCCGTACCGCCGTTGGAACTTGGCCGGTAAGTATCGATTGGGCGTTAGGGGTACCGGACATTCTCTTTCCCTATTTAGATTGGTTCACGTCAGAACAAGCTATCCTGGAGTCCAACATTTTCCGGATGCTTTCGGCGAGCGCGCCCGCGAAGCTGCTGACTCGCACGTGCCACTGCACGACCGTCGTCTTCCTGCTCGGCCTCATATCTTTCACGATTTAAGCGAGAAAGACGACGGAGAATCTCCAAGCGAGCATCCTCGCACACAGTAAAACGAAGGCGGTCCTTGCCCTCGAGATAAGGCACCACGTAGAAGTCGTGTTGAAGTTCGATGTCCCAGCCGAATGCGGCTAACACTTCTTTGTCTATTGCCATACGGAGTTCGCGAAGTTGAACAATACCAGCGTCATCGCATTCTCGATTGTGGAATAAATTATAGACTTGAGTTAAGCCAATAGCCCCCTTCTTCATAATCGCATCGCGACACGTATGATAACGCTCCCCCAATTCGTCTAGACTTCCGATTTCCCCAGGAAAAGGGAACGTTTCAAACGCATTTCCTGGAGAGTACTTAAGGCGCGTCTCAAGACGTGCCGACTGCTTTCGGGCCCATATTTCGTGAATCGTGGACTGAAGGACCGCAAATGCCTGACCGCCTTGCAAAGCGAACCCGTCTAAGTTGCCGGAAGGTACAAGAATGTTTGGAACATACGCAAAACAGAGAAATTTTGTCACTTCGGAGCAAAGAAGTACGCGTTCGAACGGCTTCTTGGAATTGTCCCAGCCTTCCGGATGACGCGCAAAAGCATGCCCACGGCCAATTGCGTGGTACATGTTTTTTGCATTTCTGCCAAAGAGCCACCAATATTTTCGATATCCATCGGCACTTGGCGTACGAGTCAACTGGTCCCTTTCCGGCTTTACCTTTTCTTTAACAATGGCCAGCACATCTGGGAAATCCTCTGCAACTCTCCCCGGGTAGTCTGGCGGCACAGACCCCTCGCGGAGCCACAGAACCTGTTTATCATTTGGCGCCCCGGCCCACACGCCGTCCGCATCGCGCGCAAGGGGCCAATCCCAAAAATTAATTACCCAGCGCGAGGGTTTTTGCTCAGGGTGTGAGTTGAGGTCATCGCCGTTCAGGAACGGGAAAAGTACCTCCGCATTCTTAGCATCAAGCGCCACCAGCGCTGCTGCGTCCCCCTCACTCATGGTAAAGCCCATACCCAGAACGATTGAACCTTGGAATGCCTTATCAGCATTCGAACGAAGCGGCTTCGGGCTCCATTCATCTTCGGCAGAGAGAAATGCCGAAATGGTGGGTACATCAGCCCCATTGAGCCGATAACGTCCTTTCCAGGTTCCCCGATGGGCATACACTGCGCTTACCATAACCGCTGCTGCCCCTGGCCACGCAATATTTGCGTCGGCGGCATAGATGCTGTCGCCACGAGCGAGCATCGCCTCTAGTCCAACCTGACGCGTGTCTCCCTCTGAAATTGTATTTACTGCAAGCAAACCGAAGTTGCCCATCCCTCTCAACAATGAGGCTGCCCGCAGGAAAAAATATGCACAAAGGTCCGCGTTCCCGCGTCGCCCATCCGCTTGATACAAAACCTGATAGTCCCTGTAGTCTGTACCGAGGATTCCTGTTATTTTCTTTCCGCCCAAAAATGGCGGGTTACCTATAACAGCGTCGAACCCGGGATTATCTGTGTGCATAAAGACTTCGGGAAATTCTATGAACCAATGAAAGGTCCGACGCGTGGCAGTTGCCGAGCTGTGATTGAGCAACCGTACGGCCTTCCCGTGCAGTTCGTTCAGCGACTCTCGTGAGGTCGTCGACGCTGGAGTACCGTCGAAAGCGGCGCCAACATCGAGCAACCTTTCGTCTAGCATCGTGTCAAGCAATTGATGGCTTCGCGATTGATTGCCACTTGCAGTGACCAAACCGGCGCCGACAACTAGGTCGGCTAAGATTCGTACGCCCGAAAGCGCAGCTTCTGCATCGCGATGAAGCCGACCTTTGATGTCAGCGTCCTGCACATCCAAGACGGTGAATCGCTCCAACTGCTCCCGCTTGAATCGGGCGACGTCCAGCAGTTCGACACACTGTTTCTTAATAAAATCATATAGTCCCGAAGTTGCGCGCGTCGGCACTAGATGAAACTTCTCCACTTGGTCCACAGTATGCAATCCCAGTAGGCTATCGCCACACTTGATTGCGTGGTCCAGAAAGGTGAACGGCCGATGCTTATGTAGCGTGACGAGCCATAGCGAAAGCTTAGCCATGTCGACCGCCATTGGGTTTACGTCGACACCATACAAGCAACGCTCGACTACTAAGCGTCGCGCAAGAGCGAGTCGTTCTTCTATGTCGGCAGGTAAAATCTGCTCGCCGTGATTTGCTCCCAAAGGTAGAGCCTCGGGAATGCTCACTGGCACATTTGGCTGCTTACCTTCGGCGAGACTCCAAGCTTCAACAAGCCTCTCCGATAAATAACGACACGCTTGGACCAGAAACGCACCAGAGCCGCACGCGAAGTCGCAAACCTTAATCGAAAGAATTTCCGCCGGCTTCTTCAGTCTCTCGGGGACTACCTCTTCTCCCTTGTCTGCTCCTTCGTAGAGAAGCGGCTCCAACGTTGTCCTTACAACCGTCTCGGTAAGGCTCCGGGGCGTATAGTGAGTTCCTGTGCTACGTCGGTCAATGCCTCTCGTGACATACACGCTGGCTGTCTTAACAACAACGGGGTAGCCACTGCTATCCAGCCGAAGAAGCAGCGCAAACGGCTTGACCCTGTGGTAGAGGTCGTCTGTCGTGCCGCATGCTGTTTGCAACTTTACTAAGTCTGCGTTGTGTGCTCCCGCGAGCGCTTTGCGTATTCCTCCCGGCGTGCGCCCGGTTCTTTCCTTCAAGAATGCTACAAGCTCGTCCTCTCCAGCACTCGCGTACTTTTCGAGTTCGTCCAACAATACCTCAACATCCTCCCCATTGCTCGTTCGGAATCCTAAGACGGGTGACGATGCACGTTTGGCAGTATGGTCAAGTAGCCCTTCATATACATGACCAATCTGTTCGATATCGAGCGCCCGAAAGGAAAGGCGACGCGGCTCAATCCCACCGCCCGGAACACGCACTTGTAGGACCTGCAAAGACTCCAAGAGATGCAAGACGGTACGGTTGCTAACTGGAAGAGGTACGGCGGGCGTATCGACCCATGAACTACCTACAATTCGCCCCTCCAGAAACGGGTAACGGTCCGGGTCAAATAGGCTCCCACCGTATGCCGGCAGGCGCATTGCATCGTGCTCCACTCCACCGTGGATGACGCGGCAGGTCGCCAGAAACCGACCCCACGCATCGTGTCGATACTCGAGAAGCTGCTCGTCAGGTATCTCACGCAACTGCTCGCGTAGCGTTGAAATTGCGTAGTGTCGGTCGTATAAGGCATCACCGAGCAAAAGAAGCCCACGCTCCTCGGCAGAGAGAAGAAAGACTAAACGCATCATCACAGCGAGAGCCGCTTGATAAAGCTCCTTCTCGCCAATGTTTTTCAAGATACGCCCGTGCGCCTCGGCATCAATGCGGTCAAGTGCCTGAATCAGGACCTCGACAGCCTTCAACACCTGTTGACCGAGCTGGTCAGTGACTTCCTGCTGATTTATCGCGCTTTCCGCCAGCATGAGCGGAAGTGTCTCATTCTCAGCCACGCCGAAGAAACGACCAACTCCCAGAAAGGAGACAAATGCTCGCAGAGTAAGTGGCTCTTCGGACCACAGGCTCGCGTCCCAAGTGATGTAACTAGTGGTGGTGCCCGGCTTCGCAGCAACCAGAAGCCACTCCTCTCCATTGGTCACAAGACCGAGCGGAACCCCCGTCGCATGCAGCAATGTCATCATTCGCGTGTCTGGCGACCCGGTTTTCCACGCGGTCCCTAGCACGGGCTTAGTAAGCTCCTGCTTCGGCGGATAGACATTTACCAGCATTCGGGGAAGCGTTTCATTCAGACCCTTAAGCGCGTATGTCGGCCGCAACGTTTCGCCATGCTCCGGAACACGCGCTTCCAATCCATGCGGCAATGCCTGGCCGGTAAGCAAATAGTCGTCTGGATACCCTAGGACTTGCTTGAGCACGAACTCGAGCCATGCTGTGTGAATCGCGACATCTTGTCGATGCTCTTCCCATTCGCCGAATGCGAGACGAACGTTCTTGGACATCTCAGTATTGTGTGCATCTAACCCTTGGGGAAACACCTTCAACAGCACGGGCAGGGACAGGAACGGCCCCGAAACCTCAACGAGCGACAGCCATTCGTTATGTTGGCGAGCGATAGACATGACTTATGCCGCTCCCTGACGTGCAAGGACTTCGGGAATCAAGTAGGTCACGGATACAGGGAAAAGGCGTGGGTTCGGTTCCGCATATCGAGCCAAGATAATTTTTTCTTCTAGTTCCATTTCTTCCGGCAGCTCATCGAGACGCCGCTCCAATGCGTTACGGTCCCGCTCAAACTGTTCTTTCTCCGGCGTTGAGAAGAGCTCGAGTTGTGGGGTAACTTCATGCAACTGTGAACGGATGCTCGTTTGCAACTCGCCCAGCACAGCGCGCATTACGCCAATTTCACGGGTGGCTCGCTCATCGAGTCGATTCTGTAGTGTCTCAGTCCTATCCTTCATGCGGGACTCGAGCGAACGAAGCACCCCGTCCTCATGGGTCGGCCAAAGCGTTATCAGGCGCTGCTGCATCGACTCCGTCGGAGATTGAGAAGTAGCTTCGTTCAGCAACTGCTCCAAACGGCCAACTTGAGGAATACGCGCAAAGCGTCCCTCGCGCAGTTCGCCACCAGCGAAGATAATCTCCTCGTGAATGCGCTTGTTGTCGCCGCCGAGTACAACGAGTCGGCCGTGAGCAACTACAACTGGAACATCAGACATTCGATTTGGAATCACTCTCGCCGTGACGCGATGCAGTCGATGATGACCGGTGACGGACCAAATCTCTGCCCGCAGCCGCTGCAAACAGTTCTGAACGAGCCGGTGGTTCAAGTGCGCAAGGACGACGTCGTCTCGACCAGACGCGAGAGTGTGGTCGAACACGATTGGGCGAATCTCTTGCGTGTGCGGATGTCGTAGTCCCTCAGTAGCCAGTCCCCAAGACCCCGTCAGATGCGGCAGTCGAAAGACGGGGCACTTCACTCGCTTGTCGGTGGGGTCTGGCCAGACGCCATCCAGCGTTGCCTCCTGCAGCGGAGGCTGTCCGGCAAGTGATAGTCCTACTGTAACTACCGCGTGGATGTTATCCGGGTCCAGATGCAGTTCGCGCTTTGTCTCCGAGAGTTGCTCGTGAAGTTGCTGAAGCTGAGCCCGAAGGTCATGTCTGACGCGAAGTAGCTTGCGCGAAGCCTCGCTATCGCGCTCGGCCTGCTCAGTATTGAGGTGTTTGCGACGTCCAAGCATCGCCTCAGTAACCTGCGCGGAAATCACCGGGCCAACCTTGCCCAAGTCCTCTCGAATGTTTTCAACTTTCTGAGCAGCACGCATCAGAAACTCGAGGTCTCCCTCAAGGTCCCCCGGCGCGGACGCTGCTGCGCTTTTGGCGTTCTGGCGATAGCCTTTGCCCACGAAGTGGTAAATCATCACTTTTGGTTGACGCTGACCATGTCGGTCGATTCGGCCGTTGCGCTGCTCCATCCGATTCGGATTCCATGGAATCTCGTAGTGGATGAGTCGCGAACAGTAGTTCTGTAGGTCGATACCCTCGGATGCTGAGTCTGTGGCCAGCAAAATACGAACGGGCGATTTTTCCGGTGATGTTTGGAATGCGGCTTTCACACGTTCGCGCTCATCGCTATGCATTCCGCCGTACATCGTCATGACTCGGTCTTCACCAGTGAAGCCATTGAAGGCAAGCAGGCCCTGCAGCCACTTCTGTGTTGCGCGATATTCGGTGAAGATGATGACGCGTTCGCCATTCCAACTTCCATTGGACAACAGTGTCGACTTCAACCAGGAAATCAATTCGGTCGCTTTCGCATCGGGCCGCATTGCAGCGTCGCTCGCCCAAGAACGTAGTTCGACGAGCAGTTGGTCTTCTTCCGCAGTTATGGGACTGAAGAGTGCAACAGCCGAGTCAACGGCCTCATCCGTTGCGAAATCTAGCTGCCCATCATCGGCCGGGTCTTCATCCAGTGCCTCGACTTGGCGACGCAGAATACCAACGACGGGCAGTTGCTTACGACCTGCCGGCCGACGGGCGTTGCGGAGCGACTCGAGATGCTTCTCGAGCGTGAGACGAAATGCTTCCGGTGACGAGAACAGCCTCTTCTTGAGGAGCTTCATAACGAACTCGCTCGCGAAGCGCTCCGCCTCGTCTTGGGCGGTACGAGTACGCAGTTCCGCGTATCGGGAAAGCGCCTGGTGCGCTGCCCGCTCGGCGTCGGTGTACGGCACTTCCAACGGTTCGATGAGGCGTTCCGGATACCGAGGCGTACCATCCCACCGTGGTGGCAGTTCGCGCTTCAGCCGTCGAACCATGACTGCCGCCAGTTGCTCCGGATTCGGTCGGACGCTACGCGCGAATCGCTGATTGTCCAGCAATTCGAGAAGAGACGAAAAACTCTCCGAGTAGCCGTTATGGGGTGTTGCCGACAAGAAGAGCTTGTGCTCGAAATGTGGCGTCAACAGACGAATTGCAGCTGTTCGTTGTGAGTCGGTCGCGTATCGCCCTGTGCCCGCTGGCGCTACGTTATGTGCTTCGTCAACGACCAGCAGGTCAAACCGGCGCGGGTAAATCGGCTGCCCGGGAACGGGCAGCGCTTCCCGCATCAGTCGTAGCGGCCGTTCACGCTTGAGAAAGTCGATGGACGTGATGAGGCGCGGGAAATGCGTCCATGGATTCACGTTCAAACCACGGGTACGTCGGAGCTCCTTCATCAGCTCGCTGTCCACGATGCGGAAATCGAGTCCAAACTTGTCCCGCATCTGGTCGCGCCACTGAATCTGGATGGCGGACGGACACACGATTAGCACCGTCCGCGCTCGGTGTCGTAGCATCATCTCCTGAATGACAAGACCACTTTCGATGGTCTTTCCGAGACCTACGTCATCTGCAATCAGCAGATTGACCCGAGGCATCTGTATGGCGCGCGCCAACGGGTCGAGCTGATAGTCCTCGATTTCGACACCGCTGCGGAAAGGAGCCTGAAGCGCTCGAGTATCGCCTTGGGCGACAGCGCCCCATCGAACCGCATTAAGGAACGCGTCAAGGCGCTCCGGCTCATCGAACCCGGATACATTTGGCATCGAAGCGCGCTCGAGAATCGAGGCGCCAGGTTCCAACTCCCAAATCACCCGTAGTTCCTCACCGGCGGCGTCGTCTTCGACACATGAAAGCGATACGAGATTTTCGCGATTGGCGCCGTCGGTCATGCCGCTGGCAGCGACAGAAGTGACAACATACCGTCTGTTGCGGACCGATACCAACTGGCCGTTGACTGGTACCCCAATGGACTGAACGATGGTCATATTTCTTTTCTTGCAAACAGGCTAGGCGACGTATTTTAGGGCCAAATCATCCGCTTTGGACACCGGGTGACAGTCATACGCCGTAAGACCGAGCTCTCCGTAAGCCCTTGATTCTAAATAACCTCCAAAAAATCAAGGCTCTTTACTTGGTGGCCGCATCCACAGCGGTTTACGGCTTGTATTTGTCTTTACAATAGGCTCAAAATCCTAACACCACTGAAGCCGGGGGCAACGGGGGATGAAGGCCGAATTTGACGCGGTTTTGCGAAGTGAAGCCCTCACAAGGCTTCCCGTCGACGCATTTGTGCGCGCAATTACTGTCAATAGGGGGCGCCGAATTGCTCTCCTGCTCGGCGCAGGTGCCTCGCTCTCATCCGGAATGCCAAGCGCAGAAATATGCATCTGGGAATGGAAGCGTGACATCTTCCTAACAAACAACCCAACCTTACGCAACGCCGTCGGCGAGCTTTCGCTTGCCGGAACAAAAGCTCGGATACAGCAGTGGCTTGACCTTAGAGGAAACTATCCGGTTGCGGGAGCGGAGGCCGAGTACTCCTTTTACGCCGCCGAATTCTAACCTTCATGGCACCCTTCACCCTGCAGCGCAAGCTGACCCACCCTTACAAACATTCGGATAGTGCCGCACACAACGACCTGCAGACGATGGGACTGCAGCAGCCACCTTTCTCCGCAGCTTGCATCCCGTTCAAATGGCTGCGTCGCGAATTTGCCGACGACATCGCCAAGGGCTGGCGCTTGGACTATGACCTCGCGCGCGAGCCCACCGAACCAAGTTGGTTGACCGAACGGGGACTTAGCCTGGAAATTTAATGTACTTCGCCGGCACCTCGGGCACCAACCAAACGCCGTTGTCGGACACGCGGAACTGGTAGCCGTCACGCAGCAGCGGATACGTTTCAATGACCAAGATGACTGGCTTGCCGCGACGCGTAGCTACGCGAGTCGCCGTCTCGCGGTCTGGCGACAGGTGTACGTCATGTCGATTCATCGGCGTCAATCCCTGCTTGCGAATGTCAGCCATGGACTTGCCAACCGTGCCGTGATACAGCACCGGCGGCGGCGCCTTGACCGGTAGCTGCAGGTCAACGTCAACAGAATGACCTTGCGCGGCGCGAATGCGCGTAGCGTCATCGTTCAGCACAAAACGCTTTTTATCGTTCTCTGCAACTACTTGCTTCAACTCGTCCAGTGTGAGCGCCATGCCAGCAGCAGCTGCCTTGGTCAACAGTTCGGAAACGTCGGCCCAGCCCTGGGCGTCCAGAGTGACGCCGATGGAGTCCGGCCGGTGTCTGAGCACATAGCTTAAAAATTTGCTTGCACGAGTTGCAATAAAGTAGCTGCTACTCATTACTGGACCCCAACTGAAAACCTGCGATTTTTAAAGCGATTCCACACGATAATCCGGGTAGCCGGTATTTTCCTAAGGGAACTCATTGAGTTGCCATCTTTTTAATTATAGGACGGGCGCTGATTCTAGTTCAGACGTTGTAGGTTGCTCTGGCAGATTCGCGGACTGCGCCACCGGTCGCAACACTTGGCAAGGCAAGACATGGGTAGGCGGACAACGTCGCAACGTGCGGCATTAGCTTGGCTTGACGAATCGGAGATTCGTCGGTCCGTCGGACAGGACCACAACGCGTACCGTTTCGTAAGTTACGTCGCGATACCCAACTTCGCGAGACTCTGGGCTTCCCGGGTACCAAACGCTGTACTGGCCGCCCATATACCAGCCATGTTCGTGCGTCCAACTTGTCTCTGGCGCGAACACCTCGCGAACCTCGTCGGACTCATCTGCATCGGCGTAGTGCGTCATAAAAAGAACGCGGCTTTCGGGGTCCACGTCGGCGAGAATCCGCAGTAGCTTTGAAGCTGTTAGAGCGCTCGGCAAGGCGGCTAGTCCCGCGACAACAGGTGCCATCGTGCGTTCGCTCTCCCACCGCTGCGATAAAGCGTCTTGGGCTTGGCACGGCCAGTCTAGCCACGAGGACTTGCGCGCAATTAGCGCAACCATTCCGTCGTCGGGGTAATGACGCAATACGGATACCGCTTTTTCTCTGAGCGTTGCGACATCCGCCGTTGATGTCATCTGTGAAACGTCAGACAGCAGCCGGCGCGCATTTAGCAGCGCACGCGTTCGTTCGTCAGGCAGCGTCATAGATTCGCACTCCCTTCAGCCATCCGCCGTCTTTCACCATGATGTCTGTCGTACAACGCATCTCGCAGCGCTGACTTGAACATAAGTCCAAGCTCGAATGGCGGCATTGTCCTCAACTCAACGTACTCACGCGGCGTCACTGCATCGAGATACTCTCGAAGACTTTGGTCGAGAGCGTCATCGAAAACCCTCTTCAGGCCGCTCTTCGATTCGACTCGTGATTTCGCATGACGAATTTTCTTTCGCATCACCAAACCTCAAGTTCTGGTGTTATCAACAGCGCTTCCCAATGTCTACAATGACTCTTGCCGCTTACGAAAACGCCTGCCGCAACCTGCTTGTCAAAAGTTCGACCACAGCGGGGTCCCCTAATCCGGAATCGGTCTGGGTATGCACAAGTCGCTCCCAATGCGCATCGAAGCCATCCTTTCTGTCATCAATCGCCATCCATGTGAGAAGCGCATGACGGCGAACATAATCGAGCACTTGCTGGCCGCGCGACAACATGGGCCACAATTGCTCGTCGAACTCACAGCCTTGGTACGTTGCGCCGATGACCCTTGCGCGGAGCGATGGCGACGGCAACTGCGAGCAGGTGTAGTCGACGCCAAACCGGAACGCCCAATCGGAGGAAAGGACAACCGACACGTCTGGATACGAACTCAGTGCGTCGTCCAGTACGGGCAGGTACTCAAACAACTCGATGTGTCCGGGCGCACTGCTGACGATGCGACTTCCTGCAGCATACGAGTTGCCTCGATGCAGCACGCCATCGATATCGAGAAAAAGTATTTGACGGTCGTTCATGGTCTGCCGAGGAACGCCTCTGGTCTCCTGTACCAATCAATCGGAGGTCTGGTCTGGGCTGGCCAGCTAACGATGCGACAATTCAGGAAACAAGACTCGCAGTAGTCGCAGGACAATGCCCCGGATTCCATCAGCGCTCCTGCAATCGACCCGACTTATCTCAGCTATCGGGCGGATGCCATCCCAGTCGGTCGCCGATGCCCGGCTGTTTTCATAGACAACGCTCAGCCAAGCTGCAATTCGCCAGCACCGGTTGGGCGGTTGGTAATCTGCTTACACATCGATGACCTTCCTGGCGTCGAATTGGGCGTTTTCATATGCCAATGCCGGATTCGAACGGTTGCGGCGGCCAGGGCAACCGCGCGGATTGCATATCACGCGACAATTGCCAAGCCGGTAGTCGCTCGATAGATGAATATGTCCGTGAATCCACAGGTCGGCTTCCGAGACGAGAAACTCAAGATTGCTCGCAAACGCCGGAACGAGCGGATTGTTCTGCTCGTGCTGATGGATGGAACGAGCGCTCGGAGCGTGATGCGTGATGACGACTGTTTTCCCTGGGAATGGCTCTCGAATTTTCCGCACGAGAAATTCGAGTGCGGCTCGCTGCTCCTCGGCCGCATCCTCAGGTTCGAACCGACCATTGTTCGACTCGCGAATCCTTTGATGGTCGAGCATATGATTTCGCGCGTACTCCATCGCAGTGTTGAGGCACAGCGGGAACGCATGATAGTCAGTCCACATGGTGCATCCAAGGAACCTCACGTTGTTAAGAATGAGCTCGTCCTTCTCAAGCAACTTGACCGACGTCCCGACGGCTCTGCGCCGCAACTCAGGAAGGAGTTGCAGCATTTCGGTACCGTAAAATTCATGGTTACCACACACGTACACGACTGGCACGGGGTAGTCCGCGTAGAGGTCTATTGCGCCGGTCTGATTGTGAATGTCGCCGGCGAGGACGAGTACATCGACTGCGTCATCTGCGTGTTCGAGCCGGGCCGCCATCGCGGAGTTGGAGACTGCGAGTTCATGGTGCAGGTCGCTCGCAACTTGAATTCTCATTGCGAGCGACCTCAATCCACTGCTCGGGCATTAGGGGCAACCAATTCAGTGACCTTCAACTGGCTTGTGCACAAGGGCAGGTCGATTTCGAGGTATGCGAAATCGCCTTCGCCATCCCTGCTCAAATCCAGCATGACCGCCCGTCCATCCTCAAGCTCGAGTACCTGAAGGGAGGTGTCCGGTGCGTCCCGTACGGCAACCACGCGCCTGAGAGAGATATCTCCGACGCGTTTTGCCAGGCACAGGTACAAAACCGGCTGACGGCCTCGCGTGCTCGCAATCAGCTTTCTGGCACCTGAGTAGGTGTGGACAACGTAGGCTGTTCCTGGCGTCTCGCTGCCGTCCTCGTCGTCGTAACGCACATAAAACCAAGCGACGTCGGAAACGCGGACAGGCAACGGGAGCTGTGAAACAGAATGACTTGCATCCCCCGCCGATACGCCATTGCATTCCATTTTCTCGAACTCCCTGCAATAGCCCGGTCGGTGTTGCGGAATTCCGCCGTTCCACCCCGCCCTGCGGAACAGCCGGACGAGATGGAAACCAGCAACACCGGTCGAGCCGGTTACTTATAGTCAATGAGTTATCAATCAGGTAACAGCTAACGTCCGAGAGTGGGCGAGAACTTTTCAATCCTCTCAACAACGGCGCCGCCGCCGTTCATCGCTCGTGTCGCCCGGAGCGCCTTTTTCGATAAAGCGTGACCTGTGCAGCCTGCGATAACGCGCTGTCTCGCCGTCGCCGCAACAACAGCATCGGCCGCAGGCTTCAATGAGAGGATTGTAGATGCAAACTCTGTAGATGTAAACTCTGTCGACGTTTCGGCTGTAGATACAAACACTGCGTTCCGCCATGCTCTGGCTCCATGAACGAAAAGTTAAAGCCTGGGCAAGCAGCGCTCCGGAATCGTCTTTCCAGAAATTTGAAAAGAATCCGCGCGGCGCAAAACATTTCGCAAGAGGAACTTGGCGACCGCGCCGGGTTGCACCGCACCTATATAAGCCAAGTAGAACGCACGGTGACGAACGTCTCGCTCGACAACATCTACCTACTAGCGGAGGCCCTCGGTGTGGACCCTGCGGAGTTACTGGCAATAGAAAGGGAAGAGACGGGGATGCCGGCAGACGAGAAGAGTGGCAGGAAAAGTAGCCGGCATTCGCCTCCTAAAATCTAGGCTGCGGGGCCTTCATAAATGCCCACCTAGTCGGGCACTGGCTGTGAAGTAAATCGCCGCATAGAAACTTGCACGCTACGGCCACAGCCATAAGGAGTGCTGGCTCGATAGGTAAACCGAGCGACTCCGAGGTAACCAGAACATTTAAAGTGGCGGCGGCTGAAGTAGCTGTGATGAAAGTAATCATCGACGATGAATCATTCATCAAGGAACCGGCCGGTGTGCGCGTCGGCACATATGCAGAGCCCCTCTCACGAGAATCTCAACGCTGGCAGGCTCTCGAGTGCTGTCCTGTCCATCAAAGACTCTCAGTCTTCTGTCTGGCAATCATGGTCTTTCAAAATAGCGTGTGAGCTACGCGTGGCGCACTCCGGCGCCGAAGGCGCCCATCTGCCATAAACGGTTTCTGCCCCAAAACGTCAAACCCGAGAAGTTAAACTTCTTTCAAATAAATCCCGTTCTCAAAAGAGAGGGTTTTCTAGAAGATAGCGAACAGGTTTTATTCCGGCCTGAGTGCCGAGTTAGCACTCGCCTCAGAAGCAACGAGAGCGAGGAATTCGAGCGCAACGCAATCCGTCGAACTACCCCAGTCTCGCTCAGTGCATCCGACCGCCGGCCTGCTTTCCACAGCTAAAAGCGGTGGCTACATAGTGGACCGCAACGCCCTGCGTTTGCCACTCCGACGGTATAACGAATTCTCCACCATACGACTCATAATCGTATGGTGTGGCGAAGATGAAAATCTCGATACATTTCAATGACTTAAGAAATGTTCGTTACACCGTGACGTTCGCGGATAACGTAAGCACATGGCAATCGTCGCGGGGCTCAACCGATGTATCCATGCTGATTACGTACAACGATTTGATAACCCACCACAAGAAGCTTTTCACTGGCGAGGGGGGCGACACAGCGTCTCACGAGCAAATATTTCGAAATCACCTCACAACGCTGGCCTCCTATCTAGCGTTTGTCGGAAAGACAGTCGACTCAAACGTGGGCGTTGAAATGCTCGCCGAATTTGACGAACGTTCACGGAAATATCTTGAACAACTACGACTTGCACGGCGGACCATTTTGGACAGGCGCAGCCACCTTCGTGCATGGCGAGAGTCCGTCAAAGTTCTCCGGCATGCTGGCGAAGACGCGAGGCTGGCGAATCGTGAGAATGCGAAGGAAGGCGCGTTTCATCAAGCGCTGCGCGCCGCGTTTGCATCACAGGATGAGGCCCCAAAATCAATCGCACGCAAAGCCGGCGCCTCTCCCTCTGCCGTGGCACGGTGGATGAAGGGGGCACTACCCAATCAGCGCGCCCTTCCCTCACTAACCCGTATCGAACGTGCCCTCGGTCTCGCCAAAAACACACTTCGGGACCTACTACCGCAATCTCGTTTACGCGAGCGCTCTGCGACGCAAAAATCCAACGCGATTCCTTATCGCGCTCGTCACAAAGCGCGCACTCAAGACTCGTATGCGCTTCGTGAAGCTGACCTGTCCCCTCAGTTATTTCACGAATGGCGGGAGTTCTTTAGATACAAAACGGCTACTTATACGCGCCTTCAACGGACTAGGCGCAGCGTTTGGCGTCTGCTGCCAAAAGCGCAAATCGCCAAAAAGCTTTGCGCCGCCGCGCAGCAAGGCGATTCCGGTTGCGTGACAGCTGACATGACATTCGAGCGCGTCCGGCAATTTCTTGGCTTTCTTTGCAGGCCAATCGCGGAAGATGGCATGGGGCTAGCGAAATCCGACGTGATGACGCTCGCATGGCTCGCTGTGCCAGAAGCAGTTAATTCCTATTTGGAATTCTTGACTAGGCGCTCAGCAGGAATCGTGCACAGGGGACAAAAGAATTTTGCCAGCTTGGTCTGTAGTCTGACAGCAAAAGACACTGGATATCTGACCCAGCAACAAAGTCTAGCGCGACGTCTCCCAACCCAATTCGTGAGCGACTCGTTTGAGACGATGTGTGCGGAGACTCATCGACTTGCGCGAGAATGGAAGGACCACGCTAAAGGAATGTCTCGAAATCCCAAGGACCCGATACGTGCTTTGTTGGCACTCTCCGAACCGTTGGCACCTATCTTCCGCGCTATCCGCTCGTTGGACGAACTGGCAGCGTCTGCCGCGCCCGGAAGTCTCGACGAAGCGGTCCACAAGCGGGACGCGCTTCTGCTTTCGATGATGGTGGCGAATCCGCTGAGGCGGCGCAACTTTGTTCTCATGACATTCGAGGAGGACGGTTCAGGCAATTTGTATCGGAGACACGACGGCTGGCGTCTTCGTTTTGAAGCAAGCGACTTCAAGAACGAGCGTGGCGCAGCACAGTTCGCCTACGATGCACCGCTCCCACGTTACCTGTCCGCGCGCATCGAGGAATACCTGGAGGAATTTAGGCCACGCCTACTCAAGTACAACCCATCTGCGCTCCGGGTCTTTCCCAGCCGCAAAGGAACACTCTGGGAAAACCTCAGCAAGCATTTCGAAAACCTGACCAAAAGACTAATTCCCGAGACGCCGGGATTCGCACCGCATGGAATGAGGCATCTGGTGCCCACCGACTATCTTCGCAAACATCCGAATGATTTTCCGACTGTCGCGCAACTGCTTCACGACCGACTTGAGACCGTTATTGCGAATTATGCGCACCTTAGACAGGACGACTCATTCTGGCGGTTGGAGGAACATCTCGAAAATATACCAAAAAAATAATATTTCCAAACGCACCTCTTGCGCCGACAGCCGCAAGAGGCTCACCGCCACATGGCTAATGCGGCCTACTCGAATGCTGTTCTCATTTCCGTTGCTGCTGTTATGTCCCGGCTCCACGCTGATGGCTCCACTGCCAGGTGTGAGTCTGCTTGAGGAGGGAGCGGGTTTGGCACGGTCGAAAGCATCGCGGCGCCCGCCCCGGGCGCCAGCGAAGAAGATAGCCTCGGCACTCGACTCGCTGGGCAGCGCCCGACACTCAACGTAACCGCTTCAATACACGCGAAGATAGACTGCAATGCGCTTGCCGTCGGTAGTCCGTTCGGCATTTGCGTGTGGGACGTTACCGTCAACGATGAATATTGTTCCGGCTGCGCCAAGTAGTGGCTGACATGCAGCATTTCCTTCCCTACATGCCTGTGCAACTTTCTCTGCTTCATCGAAGCGCCGGGCATCTCGTAAGTTGGCGATGGCTACCCGCTCACCAGGCCATACCATCAGCGCCCCATCGCCTTTATCGAGAACGTCGGTCAAGTAAACGCCAACGATAGCACGAGGGGTATTCGGTTCAGACTCATTCTTACTGTATCCATCGATATGTGGGGTTGGCGACGGAACACCAGGCTCGCGCACAGCAATCTGTGCGGGGCCACACCTCAACTCGTCTCGTGATTTAAGCAAGTCGCTCGCAGCCTCGAACATCTGACTTACCAAGCGATTCAGCGGCAAATGATTACGATTACCAGACATCCACTGTTGGTACGCTTCGGAGACCATCGATGGACATGCCGTAACGTAAATCACACCGTCGCGCTCATTCTCTGTCTTACCAGGGCAGTAGGCTCTGGTGACCTCTGCAAGCAAGCTTTCTCTCAGCTCAACAGGAACAAGGTTCGGTACGATGGAATGTCCATTCGCCCTAAAGGCGCTACCCGCCACGTCATATTCTTTTGCCATATGTGTAGATGGTCATACTTGAAATCGGTCTCGGCAACCTGCTATTCGCTGCCAGTTCAAAACCGTCAGCCTGCCTTTACTGACGGTTGCCATGCTGGGCAATTTCCTTATCGCTCAGACAACACCCATCGCGAGTTGAGTCTTTTGCCCCGTGGACAAGCCCCTGTATCCCCAATAGTACGGACGGACCGGAAGGCCGACGCTCCGACCCGAAACACACAATGTCAGACCAATACACGCTTTCTGTCGAGACCAAAAAAGTCGCACAGGACGCCCAATACGCTTTGCGCCCCCGCTGACAGGCGGGAAGGTGAATAAAATTCGAGGGCAAACGCACCAGCCTCGAATTCGCGAGCTGCGTCGAAAAGGGCGGTCTGGGCAACGTTTCGCGAAAAGAAATCCGCCAGAACGTCAGCGCGCAAGTCTCCGGCCTGAGTGGCAAGCTCTCGTTCCAGTGTTTCTCTGAGTCCGGGCTGTGAAGCAACGCTCGCGACCAATCCGGCTGCGACCTTGCCAATCTTTTCTACAAAGGTGCGTCCGGCCTTGCCGTAGCGAAAGCCATTCTCCAATACCGCTCTGCGCTCGTCCTGCTCGAGGGTAACGTGGTCACGCAACAGGAAGTCGAGCGAAATCAGGAACAGGGAACATGAAATATATGCGAGTCGCCATGCGGACGGGTCCTTGAGCCCCATCGAACTGGCTTCCTTCAGGAAGTACTCGATATCCATGAGCCAAGCGTTACACCCGTCGAAATCGAGCGAATCCAGCACCCTGGACTTGCTTTGCTCGTATCGCCCGCGCCAGTCACCGCCCAGCTTCCCGAGCGATGAATCGTCGATGAACCGCACAAACTCCTCTTCCGTCAGCCGCTGCAACTGGCTTTTCTCGCTGCGCTTCAGACGCGAGACGAAGTGGCCATCCAGCACTCGAACATCATGCTTGAGCCCGAACTCCCGGACGTCCGGGCGCGCATCCGTCGTCGCCACCACACAGGCGTCAAGTCCCAGCACATCCTGCAAACCCTTGGCCCAGAAGATGCGCTCGAGCGCCTGCGGCGTCTTCTTGTCCTTGATGTCGACGTTCACACGTTCCCGGCTGAGCGGTGAGTTCAGTCCATACAACCACAAGTCGATGTCCGTGACATCGAAATCGTTGTATTTGAACTTAGCCCCCCTCAGCACGAAATAGCCTACGCCGAGGAAATAATTGCGTAGCCGTTCTTCCGTTGCCGGTCCCTTGGGTAGTTGGTCCCGGTCAATCATTTGCCGAACCCTCCTGTCCTTAGTTCATTCAGGATGCTCGCCGTGTTCATTTTTACCGCCTCGGTCACGTTCTTGCGCTGCACTTCCCGGGTCTGCTCCGGCGTTCCATATTCTGTGACACGTGCTCCGGGCATTTGTGCCACGCTTTCCGCCGTGATATCGCCGTCTTCGATGACAGCGAGCGCAAGCCGTCCGACTTCCGGTTTAAGCAGTTTCATCGTAAACATGCCCTTATCAGCAGGCGTCACCTGCACGACGCCACGATATTCGAGCGCCTGATAGTCGCTTCCGATGGCGGTAGCCGGGCCCACCTCACCGCCTCTGATAAGCTTATTCATCAGCAGTGAAATCGCCTGGATGCGCCCTCGGTAGTAGCTACTTTGCGTCATGCCATAGGTCAGCGAAGCTACAAACGCTTTGGCAAGGTCCAGCGCGTCGTCGGCGATGGAATTGCTGAACTTGGAAAACGCTGCTGGCCGAGTGACGAAGTAGCTCTTCCCGCTATCATTGCCAACAGCGTTGACATCGAACATGCCAATCGAATGGAGACTCTTGAAGAGTTCTTCACCCAAGACCTTCGTGGCCGATGTCAATGGCAGGCACCCTGCGGACTGTAGTTGTGCATTCAGTTCCTGCACTAGTCCCGCCTCATTTGGCTTTAGCGTCGAAAGGACTCCATTGATGCGTCTTGCATCATCGCGACGAAATAGATTACCGTTAAACAGCAGTTTTTCCGAAGCCGAAATAGGTTCGGCATCGAAGAAACCGATTCCAGTGCCAAGCCGAAGGGTGTCGCTCACCTGTTGGCTGGACAGCTTGTGTGTGTCGGCCAGGAGTTCTGACGCATGCCGGTCCGTGAGCGGCGATTCGGATGCGAGTTCCGATAGGTCAAGCACCGCATCCTCGAAAGCCTCCCTATCTGATTCCTCGAAGATAGTCGACGTGTGCTCGAGAATCCGGTGTCCGCTCAAACCCAGAACCTCGACGTGTGTTGCATTGGTATTTATCAGCCGCTGTCGCTCCAGTTCCAGGAGGATGGCGGGAACCTCGGTCTTTGGACTCAAGTGGTTTGCCTGCGCGAGACGGTCGACTCGCCGACGCGTCAGCTGAGACTGCCCGTCTTCGCCAGCAAGCGCTGACAGCAGGATGCCGCACTTGCCCGAAAATCCGATTGCATCAAAATCTTGGTTGGTCGTCGCCTGCACCTTGCGCGAATGGTGGACCAGCCACGCGCCCCGCGTTTTCTTATCCATGAGTCCTCGCTTCTCTCAGATGCGCATCGGAGCGGCTGATTCCCTTCGGAACCCGCAGCGGGCCGCGCTTTTTGCTTCCTCGCGTAAAGTAACGCCCGTCCGTGCGCGTTTGTAAAGTTATATTCAGTTCGGCGAGGGACTTCCGCTCACGCCGGTCACAGCCTGCAGACCTGTAGCATATCCAGGTGTGCGGGAACGGAACAGTGCCAGCAGCAACCTTGCCGCCGCGCGTGTCCGCGAAGTTTAAAGAACGCGCTGCTGGGCATTCGCCGGTTGTATGCAGTAACGACAAGTACGTTTAAGCGAAGCCCTTGTGAGGCTCACCGGCCGTCGGCCGGAGTTCTCTTCACGACGGAAAGAAGCCCCGTCGGCCCGCGCCGCCCGATTCACCGATAAACTCAGTGTGGGGGATTTGTTCGAGTAACGCCGTCGAAGGTTCCTCGTTTTCGAGCACGATAACCTGCCCCGACTCCTGACGAGCGGCTAGCCACTCGTAAAAGCGGTCGGCCACCGTCGTGTCCAGCAACTCCTCGCCCTTCCCCCCGTGTTTAGGGTCCTTATAAGTGACGACAGGAGAGTCGACTGCTACAAATCCGAGATGTGGATTACCACTCTGCAACGCGTGCTCCATCAGCGCCACCACATACGCCGTCAAAAAAATCCCGCGCTTTCCTTTCCCGAAGGAAATTCGATTCCGCTGATTTATCTGTATATCCACATTCTTCTCGTCGAAGTGCACCGCCTCGACTCCCGGAACTCCCCACTCTGACAGCAAGGCTTTGATGCGATTGCAAACACTCACCGCATCTTCGGCCACGTTTCGGTCTACGGTTTGAGTTTTTCGTTTGGTAAGTTGTGAGTACTCTTCACGGCGCTTGACCAGCACGTCGACACGGTCCAAGTCGCGCAATACGAGCGCCCATTCCGTTCTCTGCGTGGCCAGCGCGCTAAGGCCGACGCCATCCGCGCCAGGCGATTTCGCGAACAGCGCGTCCTGCTCGGCCAAGTTGTCCTCTTCCCGTTTGCGCACTTCACGAAGGTCTACCGTCAGGCTCTCAATGTCGTCATCGAGTTCGCGAATCGCTGACGCAAGACCGTGCTGAAGATGCGAAATTTTTTGAGACTCTGCGCGCGCTGCCTCGGCCATCAGCGCAAAAGAGTCGTTCTCCGCGTGCACATGTCGCGACTGCACCACCAACGGCGTATCGCACAGCGGACAGGGCTGGGGAGCAAAAACGTCCATCACCGACGCGGCCGTTTCGACGGCCTCCAGCCGCTGAAGGTCACTCGAATACTTCTCTCTGAGAAGTTCGAACCTCGTGCGGGCTTCCGTCAGTGCAATGCGCTCATTGGCGATGCGCCGGACCTCTCTTTGCAAGTGCAATCGGTCACGCTTAAGCTCATTTAGCGCGTTTTCATTGCTCCGCAAGAACGTCTGCAACTCCTGAATACGAGTGTCCAGCTTTGCCATCGCTTCAAGTACGTTCGATGAACTAACGTCCTTGGGAAGTCGCGCGTTTAGTATCGCCAGCTCCTCGTCGACTGCTTCGACGTAGCCACCGGCACTCGCCCGTTTGGCGGCTGACGCGACCAGCGTCAGTCCTTCGTCGTCGTGTCCCGTCAGAATGACCGCACCACTGGCGCGTCTTCGTGTCAGCAGGTTTGTGTCCGTTCCAACCAACGGTTTCAAGTCAAGAGTTTCAATCTCGTCAAACAGACTGAAGTGGCGCAGGTCGCCCGCCGCAAGCCCCTCGCGCTTCCCAGCTTTGACCAAAATTCGCTTTTCCGAGGCACCGCACAGCTGCGCCAAAACGACGGCTATCTTTCGCGGCTTGCCTCCGGGAACTGCGCCCTGAGGTGGGGTTTGATGGTAGCCATCGCATACCGCCTCGCTTCCGTCTACGAGGTCCCGAAAGAACGTCAACTCTTCGCCAGCGGCCGACTTTAACTGGAGCGCAAGTCGGGTATATCCTGCTGAGAACTGATTTTCGCGAGGCTTTCCTGAGGAGCCAAGTCCATAGCGCAAGCTCTCAAGAACATACGACTTACCTGTATCGGTCGGCCCGAACACGAGATATGACCGTCCGGCGAACAGCAGTTCTGCTGGCTCCCGGCCTGGTCCGGTGACGCACAACCTGTGAAGCTGAATACTCATCAACCCTCCAAGATGTCGGAGCTGCCATCGACGAAATGGGCTCCCCATCGCAATCCGCGCTCGACAAACATAGCCTCTATCTCGCTTGCCGAGCAGCTCCCGAAAGTGTCCGCCACCCAGCGACTTCGCTCCGCCAATACCGCTCCGTATTCCCCGGCAATCAGTCCGACAAGTGCTGTCGCACTCTCCCCCGCCGAATACCAGATTCCGCCAGCGTCAACTTCTATCGACACGTGGCCCCTGGTGGACATCAGGTAAAGCCCTTGCTCGATGACATCTCGCCTGGAAAGGTACTCACCATTCCGGAGCGGCACTGGCGTATGAAGGCTGCTTGGGCCACCAAGGTCAGCTGAGTAAATTGCCGCATAGTCCAGATAGACAAGTGTCTGCAGGTCCGCCTTACGAGGATGCAATGCGAGCAGCAAGAACACCATCCGGACGCCAAGCTCGAATGGACTGTTAAACACTTTCGCCGTCTGCTTCATCGCTTTCGACCCATTGGGCCCGACCTTGATTTGCGAGATGATGACAACTGCCCTGCAGGTCGCCGGACCTGAGGCGCGCCCGTAACGGGTTATTCATTATCTGCAACACGTTTGCTGTTTTAAGAACGGAGTGCAGGCGAACGAATCCACTTTCGTGCGGAAAGGTCAACTCTGCCCCAATCCCGTTTTCCACCTCGTCCAGGAGCGCTTCAAATGCCCCAGGCAGCTTGTCACGGCTAAAGCGGTGCAATCCCTCCGCTGAATAAAAGAGCCGCCTCTGCGCCTTGAAGTGCGCCCCGTGCGCGGGCGGAATATCGGGCACGTCATCAATCTTCACCTGTGCATGCTCGGCATATACCCGCAGCAATGCGGTCACATACGTCGACTCGCTAGAAACCGGCTTTGGAGGCACTTCTGGGTCATTTTCTCGCGGAGCGAGGACTCCGAATCGCGCCCAATACGAAGCTGTATCTCTCTCGTGGATTGACAGCAGTTCCATGGGTGGCAGACGCTTCACAACGTCAAACGGGAATACCTCAATGAACTTTTCAAGGTCGGCGTCAAGGGGTTGTTTGAACTTCCCGAACTTGCCCCCTTTCTTTCGCCAGTCGTCGAGAAGTCGTTCCTTCAGTCGTACCGGATTCTTGAGCAGGTCGAAAAGCGTTGTGCCAACGTCCCTGCTTGCACATATGAAATACTTCGCAGGGCGCGTATAGTCTTCACGCCAGACGCACGTCACGAACTTTGCAAGCTCTGGAAAAAACTCGCTGGGCGTCAACGGACTATCGTAATGTTTTGCCTGATAGAGGTCCCAGGTGCCCGCTGCCGGATATTCCTTCGAGTACCCACATACGTCACGACCTTTGTCTCCACTCCCCCCGAGAGCCACCACTTCAACATAGTTCCCCTCCTTCTGAAGTTGACGGACGCATTCCTCGATAAAGTCTTCCCACTCGCCCTCGTGCATCAACAGTAACCGCTGCTGTGGCGAAATGGCGGCAGGACCAGGATGGAAGACACTTGGATGGTTCATAACGAAAACCCGCAAACGATTTTCAAGCGCTGCCAGCGGGAACGCTCAAGGCGGCATGTTGGCATTCGAAATACCACGTCGGCTGTATCGACATGCGATTGGAGCGCCGGCGCGTGCAAGACCGCTGTTTATCGGCGCATTTCTCTAAACCTTGAGAATGATAGCGAACACGGCGGAAATCAAGACCGTCGTGTCTCACCTAGTCAAGGATGCAGAAGGCACGCTCTCGTGCCGCAACAGCTCAAAAACCGATATGCCCGTCAAACGTCGAAGGTAACTGCGCGGCATCATCTTTGAGACGAAAGCTCGCTTCATGAGGTTACGCGCCACACGCGGCCGATTCAAGGAGCATGTGACCTGCGCCCGACATTAGTCCGATACGGCGGGACAGTCCGAGTTCAATCAACTTGGTAGCACCAAAGCGCATAGGCCTGCCTAGCTCTACGATAGTAGATGCGTTCGCTTGGCGCGGCGGCGGGCGGCTCCCTCAAAAGCAGCGGTCAGTAAATCTGCCTGCCTCGATGCGTAACGCCGAGCTATCACCGCGTCGCGCAACGAAATCCACGTCTACGATAGATAGGCCGTAATGCCAGAATTCCAGCGCGGACCGCAAATGTCGCTCGCCTTGCGTCGCAACTTAGCGAGAGCCACTACCTCTACCGGCCGCTTGCACATACCCCTCATCGATGAGGCGTCGACACCCGGCAGACACCTGCAGGGCCGAAACGAGGTCCGCCTTATCGATATCGAACCGGGCCCCAAGCTCTCCTGCAAGCTTGAATCCAGCCTCGAGGCTCACATGCCGGATTGCTTCACTGTAGGTACGCCCAATGACGTAGCCAATCCTGTACTCCGGAACCCTCGATTCGATTTCATGGAGCGGCGCGTCCTCAACGGCCTCCGCCCCATGTTCGAAGCCAAGCGCGAACGGGCTGCGCTGACAAGACCTGTTCTCCTTTGCCATTTCAGACAGCCACTATCGCGCCATTTTCTTTCTGCTGCTCGATATAGGCGGCTACTTGTGTGAACAGGTTCAGAAGTTCCTTCGACGTGCGTCCCTTAACCGCAAACTCGAATAGCTGTTCGTGGTACGCACGCTTGATGGTCTGAGTTTCTGCATGTTGACGGACACTTTCGGCACGCAGGTCCCAGCCTTGATTCGAAAAAAACATCTGACCGTAGACCTGTTCGATGAGTTCTTCCGCATGGATGGGCAACATCAGGCCATCTCCGCTGTCCAGTGTCGAAAATGCCGGGTATCTTGAGCTGTTTTTATTATGCTTGGCGGGAAACTCCTTGAGAGTCTGGACAGGGCGGAGTTGTGATTTTCCGCCCCAATAACCCTTGACGTAAAAAACGCTTACCGTCGCCATGGCGAAAATAAACAAATTCTCGGGGCTCCCATGGGCCAACTCTGCCTGCTCTGGCCCACAGTTTCCTCCCCGGTTCGCCTTATACCGTTTTTGCACTGACTCAGTTAGCTGTACCGCCCGGTCGATGTCGTGGGGCGTCATGACCCGCGCGAAGAAATCCTCCTTTTCACGTAGCCATCCCTTTGCACCAAACCATCGTGACAGCAGCTCCGCAAGCCCCGTCCACTCGGCTCCCCGCGTCGGTACTTCGTCGGGTACCATCCAGATACCACAGCCATTGAGCCTGCTGAGGAACTGCGCTGCTACTGTGGCCGACTCTTCTCCTCTGGCGTCCTTCGCGCAAGTCTCCCAAAGCGCGCGGTTCACCGACAGATTCACAGCGACCCGTGCCCGCAGACTATCGGAAGCTTCGCCTGCCAGGCTGGCATCCTTGCACCAAGCGTCGACGTTCTGCTTCATGAATTGAAGCGCATCACGGGAACACCGTTTGTCTTCGTTGGCTGGCAGCGCGACGCTTAGAGGCAATCCCAGGGCTTTGTGGCGCCGCCCTGCAAAAAGAGTAATCTGGAAACCGAGCAGTGTATCTAACCAGTTGATGGTCTCCATGAACGCGATATCCCCACTGAAGGGCAAGCTCTGCGCACCTTTCGACTTGAACTGCTTGGGAGCCTTCCATTCGGTCATCGCCGCGTAAGGGCCGCCGGGCTCGTGGAGTTCCTTCAACAGCTTCTCACGCTCTCCCGCCCACAGCTCCGCAGTCTCTTTGTCCTTGCCGGTTAGCAAGGGCGAGAGATACCGCATCGACGCGAAGTCGCGGGGTGTGATACGGCGCTCGCCGGTTGGTCCAACATCCCATGCATCAACAGGCAGCTTCGCAAGGAGCGGCGCATTCCACTTGTGGGCCAGCGTATTCGACGCCTTCCGAAAAAGTCCGACCAGAAAACTTACATCGTTCAGATGCCCGTCATGCAGAATTTCGGATGCCGTGCGCTCCTCAAGCGAGAGGATGTCCGCGAGATTTTCTCGCGCCCGGCGGAACTCTTCGTCCGTGTAGTTTTTCACGTCTTTGACCATCGCGCTCTCCACTTTCGGGTTGAATTGTTGCCGACCGGCGTGTTGCCGGCCGGCCTCCCGCGTCTAACTTAGTCGGGCTCGTGGATGTCTTCACCGTCACCGCAATCACCGTCATCCGGGCCGTTGCATTCGTAGCAGTGCCCCTCGATAAACCCGTCACGGCGGATGTCACCGTCGTCCATCTCATCGATGTGCGTGCAGTCGTTCAGCGCGAGGGCTTCATCGCTGACGTAGCCCTCGAGCATGGTCGGATTGTCCTGCGGGCAGGTATCGCACGGAACCGGGCGGTGATTTTTGTCGTGTCTGGGCTGGGTCGAGCCGTACATGGTAATCCCCAAATGAAAAATTGAATGTCGTCTCGCGACGGATTGGTGTGTGGCGGTTTCATTTGAGCAAATTACGCAAAGAAAAGCTCGGGCCGAAATGCACACACCCCCTCGGTCGCCCCGCAGACAAGGACATCGCGTAGCACAATGCGTCCCGCAAACTAGACAGATGCGTCCGCAGAACTCGTACGCGCTACAAATGGCGTGCTATGCCTTGCTAGGCTGGCGTACGGCCTCGCATCTTCGCCGCTACTGGCGTGCACCGGCGTCCCGAGCGAGTCAAGAAGCGAGACTCGATTTCCGGTGCTACATCGTGGTGATAGATGGGGTCTGACCGTCGCCACCATCGTACGCAAAGGGATTCCGAATTGCGCCACGCACCCATTCCTGTTGACACGGGCGACGACGTGCTCACGATTGCCCGAAACATCTTTGCAGGTCGACACCGCTGGTCGAGGCTTTGCGCCGGCAACTCATGGAACCTCTGCGGGCTTTACGTCGCGGGCTCCAGCGCTACCGCTCGCGACCGCCGCGCACGGCTGTCGATGTATTTCAGGGCTACTGCGGCGAACGGTATGTTCAAACGCTGGAAACAGCGCCGGACGGCCTCCTGCTTCATGGCAAGCGCGGGAATCATGGCATCTCGAAAAGCGTCTGCCTGTTGCCGCAGCCCCAGTTCGTCCACAAGACTGTCAGCCGCCAGGATTTGCGGTCCCTCCATGAGCACATGGTGGGTGAACAGCCAGTTCACCAGCGCGTGCCGTCGCCTGTCATCCGGCACGAGTGGATTGACACGGATTTCTTCAAATTTCCTTGTCATGACACCGGCCCAATACTCCCGCCGCCCGGGAAACCGGAAAATTTCTTCGGGCACGATGACAAGATGCTCAAGACCGTTATCGAGGTTTGTCAGCCCGCGCTCCAGCTCCGGCGTCCAGTCGTTGTAGTCTTCGTTCACCACTATCTGGGGGACACCGTCGACCAGAAACCGGCGGATATGCAGTAGTTCGTGCATTACGGACGCGGGCTGGAAGGACTCCTCCCCGGATACCAGAAGTGTCGCGCCATGTTCGTCAACGTGGCAGGCTACGGTTGCGCCTCGTGCGGGGTCCACTTCGACCTGAATGACGAGACCGCTCTGCTGCTCCGTCCCTTGCACGAGTGTCTGGAGGTCGTCCGGCAGCTGACGCAGGTAATGGTCGTCCATGGCGCGGCTCCGTTCGGGTCAGATTCTGCAAGCCTACGGCACGGTCCGCCCTTCCGTCACGTCGTACGTTTGCACGCAAGGCGTAGCCCGGGCAGCGATTCACCTGCGGGAGCCCTAGCATCCGACGGCAGCATCAACTACCCGGCGGGCACCCTTCCCCGGGACAACGGCAGGAGGCCTTCCAGCGGGTCCATTGAACCGACCCTGCGGGCCGAACCAGAACCAGAACCGGGACCCGCGAGCTACCACTTGTGCGTGCCGCCGAGGAGTGCCAAGATGGTTACAAAATCAGAGTTAAGTCTTTGTTTTTAAAGGACCGGCTTTATACTAAGCGAGAATCTCACCGCCGCCGCCAAATTCGAAGGCGAGGTCAGCCGAGCCAATCTTGCAAAAGCTGCCAATCTCAGAGCGGCTTGCGGTTAGCGAGAGGTTGGGTGAAGCTCCGGCGCATTGGAACGTACCTTGTCCACGACGCTCGCAAACAAGCATTTCGGTCGCTGGTTATGGAAGGACGTGCCTTGCGGCAGCGGTCCGTTTCTGGTACAAAGTCTCGGTACAAAGCGTGATGCAGTCGGCTCGATAACCCTTTGATTTGTTGAGGGTTATGCTCTCTGGACGAAGCTGGGAGCCTCCTCCCTGATTCGCCACCAAATGCGAAAAGCCGCTGTTCCGCAAGGATCAGCGGCTTTTTTCATTGCTCCGCGATCCGCGCGCGGCATCCATCGCCCTCCAGCCGACCACGCGGCGCCACGCACGCGACATCCAGCATCCGGTTCGCCCGAGTCGCGCATAGGCACGAGCGACCTCCGTCCTCCTCCTGCCAACCGAAATCCAGCGCCATTCATCACGCCGGGCCCATCCGTTCGGCCTCGCGAATCATCGTCGTCGACTACGTGCGTTACAGTGCGGTTCGAACGCCGAGCACCGACGGGCTCGCGGCCATCCCGATTTGATTCGAACCGAGGCAATCGGATCCGGTCGGCAACACAGATAACAACAATCCCATGACTGAACACAACGAATCGAAGCACGACCAGTCCGTTCGACGTACGCGAAAACCGTGGCTGGTGGCGGGCGTCGCGATCGCGGTCGCTGCATTTTTCGGCGCGCGCTTCATGACGACGCGAGACGATCTGGACAAGCGCACGATCGACGACATCCTGAAAGTCGCGCTCGCGGACAAGAACACCGCGCCAACGGACGCCTGCGTCGGCCTGGCCGGCGCCGAACTACCCGCGGACGTGAACGCGAAGGAATTGCTGAGAGTCGACGGTGTGGTGAGAAAGGACGTGCAGGCGTTGATCAACCGTGGCCTGATTACCGTGAAATTCAACGCGGGCCGGGGCAAGCCGACGATCAGAAATCCGGACTACGAGCCGCATGACACGAATGTCCCGCTGAGCCAAATCGAGCTCACGCCGGCCGGCAAGGCGTTCTATCGGTACAGGGAATTCGAGAGCAAGGACGCGTCCGCTCCCGGCGGGAGTGTCCTGTACATGATCAATTTGTTCTGCGCGCACGTGACCTACGGCGGCGTCGAGAAATTCATCGAGCCGATGAAGAATCCGTTCGACGACAATCCGCACCTGGTTTCGTGGGTCAACTTCCTGTGGAAACCGGATCAGCATGCCACGCCGTGGCTGGCAGACCCGGACCTCATGGACTCCCTGTCGTTCTACCCCGAAAAGGATGGCTGGGCGCACAAGGGGATTCTCATCGAACGGGACGACAACGGACACTGGGCGCTCGGCGACAATCCGTACGCGATCCGCTGGTAGACGCGCGATTGCGCGGCACGGCTCACCAGCCTGACGACCGATGAAGACGAGACGAGGCATTCACGACCTCACTCATCTTCATCGTCAACGCCCGGCAGCGTACCGCCGCCCTAAGCGACCACCGCCCCGCGCTGGGCGTCGGGCACCTCCGCCCGCACCTTCCCCCGCCAGTTCTCCCCGCCCTCCAGCGCCGGCGTCGACTCGAACAGCTCCGCGATCCAGTCCGCGAACACGCGCACCTTCTGCGACAGATGCCGGTTGTGCGGATACACGATCGAGATCGGCTTGGGCTTCGGATTGCAATCGGGCAGCACCTCGACCAGCGTGCCGTCGCGCAGGTTCGGCAGCACCATGAACAGCGTCGGCTGGATCATCCCGAACCCTTCGAGCCCGCACGTCACGTACGCATCCGAATCGTTCACGGTGACACTGCCGTTCATCCGCACCTCGACCGGCTTGCCCTCGATCATGAACACCCACGGAATCGCCCGCGCGCCGTGGCTCGCGCGGAAATTCACCGCATGATGGTCGGCCAGGTCGGCGATCTCCTGCGGCTCGCCGTGACGCGCGAGATAGTCGGGCGACGCGCAGGTCACGCGCTTGAGCATGCCGATCCGGCGCGCGACCATCGACGAATCTTCGAGCGGCCCGACCCGGATCATGCAGTCGATGCCCTCCTCGACCGGATCCACGTAGCGGTCCGCCAGGCCGAGGTCGAGCGTGATGTCCGGATAGCGCTGCCGGAAGATCGACAGCGCCGGCAGCACGACGCGCCGCCCGAGCGAACTCGGCATGTGGACGCGCAGCACGCCGCTCGGCTTGCGGTTGCCGGTCTGGAAACTCGCGTCGGCTTCCGCGATCTCCGAGATGATCTTCATGCAGTGCTCGTAATACGCGGCGCCCTCCGGCGTCAGCGACAGCCGGCGCGTCGTCCGGTGCATCAGGCGCACGCCGAGCAGCGCCTCGAGATTCTGGATGATGGTCGTGACCGACGCGCGCGGCATCGCGAGCGTGTCGGCCGCGCGCGTGAAGCTGTTCGCGTCGACCACGCGGGTGAAAACTTCCATTGCCTGGATGCGGTCCATGCTGCGCCCCCTTCGAATCGCCAACGGAACAGAATAGAGCGCGCAACGCGCGCGGCACAAGCCCCCGCCCATTGTTCTCCACGCCTGAACAGTCACGGCGTTTCGGATTGGAAAGTGATCGGGATTCGCGCAGTTCCGAACGTCGACGGCTCCGTCCCCGGTTGCCACGCACGGCACGCCCGCCGCGCATCGGCACGTTACCGCACGAACCGCTCGCGATAGCCCTGCGGCGACACGCCGAGCACGCGCACGAAACTGCGCCGCAGCGTCTCTTCCGAACCGAAGCCGCACCGCGTGGCGATCCGTTTGACGGGCCACGCGGTTTCGCCGAGCAAGCGCTGCGCAGCCTCGACGCGAATCTGTTCGACCGCGCGCGCGGGCGTGCGGCCGGTCCCCGCGCGGTAGTGCCGCACGAAGCTGCGTTCGCTCATGCTGACGCGCTCGGCGAGCGCCGGCACCGACAGGTCGGCCGTCAGGTGCTCGGCGATCCACGCATGCAGTTCGCCGAAGCGGTCGTCGGTGCGCTGCATCGACAGCATCGCGCTGAATTGCGCCTGCCCGCCCGGCCGCTTCAGGAACACGACGAGTTCGCGCGCGGCATCGAGCGCGATCGCCCGCCCGAGGTCCTCCTCGACGAGCGCGAGCGCGAGATCGATGCCGGCCGTCACGCCGGCCGACGTCCACAGCGCGCCTTCGCGGATGAAGATCGGATCGGGCTCGACGCGCACGTTCGGATAGCGCGCGGCGAATTCGTCGCAGCGCGCCCAGTGCGTGACCGCGCGCCGCCCGTCGAGCAGGCCAGCCTCGGCGAGCAGGAACGCGCCGGTGCAGACCGATGCGACACGTCGCGCGCGCTGCGCCTGCCGCCGGACCCAGCGCACCGTGCGCGCATCCCGCGACGCGGCCTGCACGCCTTTGCCGCCGGCCACGATCACCGTGTCGGGCCGCCCGGCCGAGCGCAGCGAATCGGCCATCACGACGAGCCCCGAGGACGTTTCAACCGGCCCCGCCTCGGCGGCCACGACGCGCGGCGCATACGGCGCGGGCCGGCCGCGCTCCTGCGCGAGTTCGTTGACGGAGGCGAACACCTGCAGCGGCCCGGTCACGTCGAGCAACTGCGCACGGGGGAACGCGAGGATCAGGATCGAGCGCGGGGCGGCTGGCATGGCAGTTGGCTGAAAACGTGGGTGATCTGGCAATTTCGCCAAACACTACGCGCCTAGAATCGATCTGTCCATCGTGCGCCGGCCGCGGCGCCTCCCCTTCCCTTCGGAGTGTTCGCATGACCCTGCATATCGGCCTTCTCGTGTTTCCGGGCGTCCAGCAACTCGATCTCACCGGCCCGCACGACGTGCTCGCATCGCTGCCCGACGCGGCGGTTCATCTGGTCTGGAAATCGCGCGACACCGTCGCGTCGAGCAGCGGCCTCGCGCTCGCGCCGACCTGCACGTTCGACGACTGCCCGCCGCTCGACGTCATCTGCGTGCCCGGCGGAATCGGGATCAACGAACTGCTGCTCGATGCCGAAACGATCGCGTTCGTGCAGCAGCGCGCGGCCGCCGCGCGCTACGTGACGTCGGTCTGCACGGGCGCGCTGCTGCTCGGCGTGGCCGGCCTGCTGCGCGGCCGCCGCGCGACGACGCACTGGGCGTTTCATGCGCTGCTCGCGCCGCTCGGTGCGGTGCCCGTGCGCGAACGCGTGGTGCGCGACGGCAACCTGATCACCGGCGGCGGCGTGACGGCCGGCATCGACTTCGCGTTGACGATCGCCGCCGAACTGGTCGGCGACGAAGAGGCGCAGGCGATCCAGCTCGCGCTCGAATATGCGCCCGCGCCGCCGTTCGATGCAGGCTCGCCGGATACCGCGCCGGCATCGGTCCTGAAGCGCGTGACCGAGCGTTCGGCTGCGGGGCTCGAGAAGCGGAAGCAGACGATCGACGCAGCCTTGCGCGCGATGTCGCGCTGATCCCCGGTACACGGAAACCGGCGCGCGGCCGTGCAGCCTGCCCGCGCTCCGCAGCCTTCACATTCACGGACCGGACCTACCGATGAACATCATCCGCAGCACCGCGTTCACCGCACAGCGCGCATGGGGCGCGCTGGACATCGCGAACCTGAACGGCATCACGGTCCGCCTGCACTGGACCGATCAGCCGTACCGGTGGCACGTGAACGACGGCGAGGAAGTCTTTGCGGTGCTCGACGGCCGCGTCGAGATGCGTTACCGCGAAGCAGACATCGAGCACGCGACGGTGCTCGAAACCGGAGACGTCTTCCATGCGACGGTCGGCACCGAACATGTCGCGCATCCGCTCGGAGAAGCGCGCATTCTGGTGATCGAGACCGCAGGCAGCGTCTGACGACGGGCGGCGCGCCGCGCGCGTCGCACTGAGTCGACGGGCATCAGCCCGAGATGGTGCCCGTCCCCTGCGACGGGATCAGCTTCGGCTGCGGCGCGCACAGGCACTGGCACAGGTCGTGTTCGAGCGCGACGACCTTGCCCATCACGGTCATCGTCCGCTCGCCGCCATCGGAGACGATCACCCCCTGGGTCTTGCACGCGGCGCAGAACACAGGCGCGCCGAGATAGGCAAGCTCGCGGCCGTCGAACGACGAATTGGCGATCCCGTCGAGCACGACGCCGCCGTGATCGGTCGTGTCGCCCTTCAGAATGAATTTGCGGCTCATGGTTCGGCTCTCCCTCGGAAACGCCGCGCAGCACGGCGTCGGGCCGCGTGCGGGCAGTCGGTATCCGCCCGTCGGTCGCGGGCGTTTCGCGAGGATATCACCGCGCAGCCGCTCGCCGTCGCCCTGATCAGAACTTGTGGCGCATGCCGATCCGCGCCTGGAACTGCCGGTCGTTCGCGGAGGCGCCGGGGCCGTTGATCGCCGCGACCGCCGCATGCCCGGTCGAGTCGGTGCCCGACGCACGCTGGAACACGGCGCTCACGTAGACGTCGGTGCGCTTCGACAGGAAATAGTCGAGCCCCGCGGCAACCTGGTGATACGTCGCGCCGTCGCGGCCGTCCACGCCGCCGCCGCGCGTGTAGTCGTACGCCACGCCGCCGAACAGGTAAGGCGTGAACTGATAGCGCACGCTCGCCTCGGCGTTGTTGAACACCGCGTTGCCGGACACGCCACCCGGATTCGGCCCGGACGACAGATCGCCGAGCTGGCGAAACGACGTGTTCGTGTACATCGCGCCGAGCGTCACCGCGCCGATCGCATAGGTGCCGCCGAGCGCCACGACCTGCAACGTGCGCGCCGACGCATAGCCCGAATACACCGGCGACAGCATGTTGTTGCCCGGCACGCCGCCCACGGTCGGCGCGGGGCTGCCGGTCGTGCCGAAGAACGACACGTTCGGGTTGCGCGCATTCAGGTAGCCGGCCGCCACCGCGAGCGGCCCACGCGTGTAGCCGGCCGTGGCCGACCACACCTGGTTGCGCGTCGTCGCGCCCGCCACGCCGCCGACCCCGTACATCGCGGCGACGCGCAACCCGCCGTAGTCGTTGCTGGTGAACTTGATCGCGTTGTTGGTCGAGTTCGCGTTGTTCACGTTGTCGAGGTCGCCGGGGTGCGCGACCATGTAGCCGCCGAACAGCGCAGCGGCCTCGAGCGGGCCGAGGAAGTCGACGTTGGTGTCGTACTGCCGCCCGAGCGTGACGGTGCCGAACGGTCCCGACAGCCCGACGAACGCCTTCTTGCCGAAGATCAGCCCGCCCTGCCCGAGCTTGCCGGTGCTCGGATCGAACCCATTCTCGAGCGTGAAGACGGCCTTCAGCCCGCCGCCGAGATCCTCGCTGCCACGCAGCCCCCAGCGGCTCGCCTGCTGCACGCCGCCGAGCATCCGCAGCGCGGGCTTGCCGCTTGCCACGCCGTTCGCGCCGGTCACCGCGACGTTGCTCGAGTAAGTCAGCCCTTCATCGATAATGCCGTACAGCGTGACGCTGCTCTGTGCGTGCGCCGCACCCGCGATCAGCGCGACGCCCGCGCCTGCCAACAGCCGTTTTTTCATCGAGAGATCTCCATTGCGCGGGTCGAATGGCCAAACGCAGGCGTGCGCGCCCCCCGCAGGCGCGCGGCCCGCCGGCACGGACCGGAACGGTCCGCTATCAGCCGGGAAAAGTGGTCAGCGCAGCGCGTCGGCGACGACGGGCGGCAGCATCCGGCGACGGCCGGCCGCGACTTCGTACGCATGGCCGAACTGGAGCACGCCCCAGTCGTCGCGGTAGCGGCCGACGATCTGCATGCCGATCGGCAAGCCGGTCGCGGAGAAACCGCACGGCACGGACAGGATCGGCGCCTCGGTCGACGACAGCAGCCAGCACACGCGCATCCAGTCGATGTAGGTCGTGTTCGCGATACCGAGCACGTCGGCGGGCACGCGCAGCGCGGCGTCGAACGGCATCACCTGCGTCGTCGGCAGCACGTAGAACGCATAGCGCTGCATGAACGCACGCATCCGGTCGAACAGCCGTGTCTTGCGCACGAACATGCGGCCGAGATCCGCGGCCGAGAGCGACCGATGCAGCCGGTATTCGTCGAGGAGTTCGGGCTTCAGCGCGGCACGCTGCCGTTCGTCGAAGCCGTCGACCAGCGTACCGATCATCCAGGCACGCTCGATGCGGAATACTTCTTCGGCGTCCGAAAGATCGGGATCGTCGAATTCGACTTCGCAGCCGAGCGACGCGAACACGCGCGCCTGCGCATCGACGGCGCGCCGGATCTCCGGATCGACCAGCACGCCGGGCAAGCCGCGCGACATCGCGATGCGCGTGCCGCGGAAATCGCGTTCGAGCGGCTGCGCGAAGCGCGCGCCCGGCTCCGCGATTTCAGTCGCGGTTTCGCCGCTCGGCCCGGCGATCGCGGACAGCAGCAGCGCGGTGTCGGCGACGTCGCGCGCCATCGGCCCGTCGACACCGAGCGTCGCCCAGCCGTTCAGGTCCGGCGCGCGCGGCACGCGGCCCGGCGACGGCCGCAGCCCGACCACGCTGTTCCACGCGGCCGGGTTGCGCAGCGAGCCGCCCATGTCGCTGCCGCATGCGAGCGGATTCATCCCGCAGGCGAGCGCCGCGGCAGCGCCGCCGCTGCTGCCGCCCGCGGAACGCGTCAGGTCCCACGGGTTGCGGGTCGCGCCGAACACCGCGTTGAACGTATGCGAGCCGGCGCCGAATTCCGGCGTGTTCGACTTGCCGATCATCAGCGCGCCGGCACTCGCGCAGCGGCGCACGATCAGCGCGTCGTGCTGCGGCACGTGATCGGCGAACAGCGGCGAGCCGAAGGTCGTGCGCACGCCGCGCGTCGCGGTCAGGTCCTTCTGCGACACCGGCAGCCCGTGCAGCGGCCCCACCCATTCGCCGCGCGCCCAGCGTGCGTCGATCTCGCGTGCGCGGGCACGCAGCGCATCGGGATCGACGACGGTGACGAGCGCGTTCACGCGCGGGTTGACCGTCGCGATGCGCGCGAGATGCGCATCGAGCAGGTCGCACGCGCTGATCTGCCGCGCCTTCAGCAGATCGAGCATGGTGCGTGCGGGCAGGTCGCACAGGTCGCCGGCGGCGACGTCGGCCGGCGACGACGAAAACGAAACGGTGGTGGTCATGGGCGAATGGAAGAAAAGGAAAGATCGGTCAGTCATCCTGAGCGCTTCGATCGGACGCAAACGCGAGCGCGACGAGCGACAGCACGCCGCAGACGATCACGTACCACGCCGGCGCGGCCGGATTGCCGGTTGCCCCGATCAGCCAGGTGACGATGAACTGCGCGAAGCCGCCGAAGATCGACACGCCGCCCGCATACGCGATCGACAGCGCGGTCGCGCGCGTGCTCTTCGGAAACAGCTCTGCGAGGATCACGCCGTTCGCGCCGGCATTGATCGAGTGCAGCGCGGCGAGCAGCATCACGACCGCGTACATCGTCGCGATCGACGGCACCGCGCGGATCAGCCAGAAGCCCGGCAGGATCAGCACGGTCAGCGCGACACGCGTCCACAGCGCGACGCGCTTGCTGCCGGTGCGGTCCGACAGCCGTCCGCCGATCGGCGCGGCGACGAACATCACCGCACCGGACAGGATTCCGCACCACAGCGCGGTATCCATCGGCAGGTGCAGCACGCGGATCGCGTACGTCGACATGTAATAGAGGACGATGAAGTGCGCCGCGGTGCCGCCGACCACGAGGCCGAGCGCGGTCAGCACGGCGCCGCCGTCGCGCCGCAGCACGGTGCCGAGTACCGCGGACGAGCGCCGCGCGGCCGCGGCCGGCGCGTGCTGCTCGATCGCATTGAAGCGCGCGCGCAGATACAGGCCGACCGGCGCGATCAGCACGCCGGCGAGGAACGGCACGCGCCAGCCCCACGATTCGAGCGCGGCGGGGGCGAGGAAATGCGACAGCAGGAAGCCGACGAACGAACCGGCCAGCGCCGCGGCGCCCTGGCTCGCGAACTGCCAGCTCGTGTAGTAGCCGCGCTCGCCGGGCGGCGCGCGTTCGGCGAGCAGCGACGTCGACACGCCGACCTCGCCGCCGGCCGAAAAGCCCTGCAGCAGCCTGGCGAGCACGACCAGCACGGGCGCCGCGATGCCGATCTGCGCATAGGTCGGCAGAATGCCGATCATCCCGGTGCCGAGCGCCATCGTGACGAGCGTGAGGTTCATTGCCGGCACGCGGCCGAAGCGGTCGGCCACGAGCCCGATCACGACGCCGCCGACCGGTCGCGCGATGAAGCCGACGCCGAACGTCGCGACCGACATCAGCAATTGCTGCTGCGCGGACGCGGCCGGAAAGAACAGTTTGCCGAGCAGCACCGCGAAGAAGCTGAACACGGTGAGATCGAAGAATTCGAGGCCGTTGCCGATCGTGATCGCGACGATCAGCTGGCGATTGGACGGGGATGCGGCAACGTCGCCGACATGCCCGCCGAACATGCTGTCCGCTCGGGGCGCCTTCATGAAGATGAGTCTCCGTACTGGTTATGCGGGTCTGGTGCGCGGCCCGTTCGACGGCCTGCGCATGCAGTCTAGGCATTCAAAATACGCAGCCCGGAGCGACATTTTCCGATCGTGATAACGCCCGGTTATCGCGTGCTTTTCGCGCGCCGCCGCGGTGTAGGATGCGAAGGTCGCCACTGCCGCCGCGCCCTGCCACGCCGTGAAACACCACCAGCTCCGGGCGCTTGCCGCCATCGCCGAACACGGCAGCCTGCGCGCCGCCGCGCGCGCGATCCACCTGTCGCAGCCCGCGCTCACGAAGGCGATCCGCGAACTCGAGCAGGACCTCGGCGTGCCGCTCGTCACGCGCAACGCGCGCGGCGCGCAGCTCACGCGCTTCGGGCAGGCCGTCTATGCGCGTGCGCGCCTGATCCTCGCGGAGATGCAGCATGCGCGCGACGACGTGATCCAGCTTTCAGGCGGCAAGGAAGGCGCGCTCGCGTGCGCGCTGACGCCGCTGATGTCGCTCGGTTTCCTGCCGGCCGCGCTCGATGCGTTTCGGCAGCGGATGCCGACGATCCGCCTCGACGTGCGCGAAGGCTTTCTCGACACGGCGCTGCCGCGCCTGCGCGACGGCTCGCTCGACTTCGTGATCGCGATCGTCGATGCGACGCGGCTGTCACCCGAATTCACGTTCCGGCCGCTGCTCGAATCGGAGCTGATCCTGATGACGCGCGCGAGCAATCCGCTGCGCCACTGCACGTCGCTCGCGCAGCTGCAGGATGCGCAGTGGGTGCTGAACACGTCGCCGGAAAGCATCGGCCGGCTGCTGCAGAACGTGTTCGTCGCGCACGGCTACCGGGCGCCGCAGCCGATCGTCGAATGCACGTCGTTCAGCGCGGCGTTCTCGCTGTCGGTGCACACCGACACCGTGTCGTGCGTGCCGAAGCATTTCATGGAAGTCGACTGGATCCGGGAACGGATGGTCACGATCGACGTGAAGGAGACGATCCCGACCGTGTCGGCCGGCGTGCTGACGCGCCGCGACGCGCTCAACACGGTCGCGTGCGACTACCTGATCCACTGCTTCGTCGAGGCCGTGCGGCGGCACGATCCCGCGAAGCTGCTGTGGCGATAGCGACGCGTCTGATTTGATTCGGCCTGCATTGATCATATCGATCGTTTTATACGAAAACTTTTCACGCATTTTCGTACATTTACTAAATACAGACCGATAAAATAGGTTTATATCGAGTTGAATACGAAGATGAATCCGCTGAATCCAAATCCGTCAAACCGCTTATTCTGAAGCCAATTCAGCACCCAATCAACACATCATTTCATAATAATTATTCGTTAAAACAAGCCGCTCAAGTCCAACCATCGAAGAATAAAATTCAATAAACCAATTCCTGTTCTTCGATAAAAAAATGGACGAATTCCTCCCAATGCGGCTGTTCATCAAGGTCGCCGAACTCCACAGTTTCGCGCGCGCGGCGACGGAACTGAACATCTCCAACTCGTCGGCCACGCGCCTCGTGATGGGCATCGAGGACCGGCTCGGCGCACGCCTGCTGAACCGCACGACGCGCAGCCTGTCGCTGACCGACGCCGGTCATCTGTACCTCGCCCAGATCCGGCACGTGATCGAGGAAATCGACCGCGTCGAGGAAACGATCGCGTCGATGCACCACGAGCCGATCGGGTCGCTGAAGATCGCCGCGCCGGTGATGTTCGGCATGCAGGTGCTCGCGCCTGCGATCGACGCGTTCAAGGCGCGGCATCCGGCCATCGTGCCGGAGGTCACGATGCTGGACCGCCATGTCGACCTCGTGTCGGAGGGCTTCGACGTCGGGCTGCTGCTGTCGCAGCACATCGGCAACAACACGCTGGTGAAACGCCCGCTCACGCGCCTGAAGCGGATCGTCTGCGCGGCGCCGTCGTATATCGAACGGCACGGTGCGCCGGCCCATCCTCACGACCTCGCATCCCACGCGTGCCTCGCGTTCCATGCCGACTTCGCGGGCGAGCACCTGTCGTTCGACCCGGGTTCCGCGTGTGTCACCGTGCGCCCGAACAAGTCCGCGTCGTCGAACAACATCGGGCTGATCCGCAACTGGGCGCTCGCCGGCATGGGCATCGCGGTGCTGCCGGACTTCCTCGCCGCACCGGATCTCGCCGCCGGCCGGCTGCGCGAACTGCTCGCCGACTATCGGCTCGAGGAACTCGAGATGAACATCGTATACCCGAGCCGGCGCCATTTTCCCCGCAAGGCGCGGCTTTTCATCGATCACCTGATCGATCATTTCGTCAGGTGAATGAAAGGCTGTAATCACGTGCCATTTTTACCAACGCCGGCGACGCCGTACGACCAGCGCCTCGGTTATTCGATGCTTCCCGCATTCCAGCAGCAGCTGCTCGCGCGCGGCTTCGTCATCGGCAAGCAGGTGCGCGATTCGGGCGTGCGACCAGCTGATCCACTGCTTCGTCGAGGCCGCGCGGCGGCACGATCCCGCGAAGCGGCCATGGCGACAGCGACCTGCTCAGACGAACAGCGCGACGCATAGCGCGGCGCCGCACAGATATGTGCCGAGCGCGCCGATGAACCGCAGGGGATTCGGCCTCGCCATGGTCGGCCATGCGAGCAATCCGATCACGAGCAGGCAGCGGCACGCGGTTGCCGCGACGATCAACGAGACGATCGCGCGCGATGGGTCGTGTGCGCCGAAATAGAGAAACAGCACCGCGAGAAACGGTGCGTATTCGGCCGTGTTGCCATGCGCGCGCACGATCTTGTGCAATCCGTCGCTCGGATCGGACGCACACCCGGAATTGGTGGTACGCCGGAAGCGCGTGACGGACACGACCAGGCCGAGCCCGAACAGCATCAACCCCAGGATCGCCGTGCAAACGAGCGCGACGGGATGAATCGACATGGCACCCCCGGCGAAAACGGACATGCGCCGCATATCCGGCGATCGTACCTGCGGCCCGTGCATCCGGCTATCTCGGAAACTCGTAGCTTCGTCGCGCATCGCGCCATGACTTCGGCAATACGATCGGACCCGATTTGTCGCGATTTCGCGATGCACAAGGCCGGTGCGTAAAACGATCAGCGCGATCGGCACGGCCACCTTGTCGCCGTTGACACACGCAGGCACGCGAGCGGAACGCGCAAACGTTACGTCACGGCGACACGCGCCACCGCACCACAGGCCGGTTCCCGCATGTCACAGGCATGCGCGTTGCGCCGACGCATCTCGGTAGTGAACCACCCTTGGCAGCCCGCTGCGGAGGACTACACTAATCCTTAATGGGGTGCGGCCGGAGCCTGCGCCTTCAGGGAGACGCCGCCATGAATCGGCCGCTGAATCGCATCCTGCCGCGCGTGACCGGGAGTGCATCGGTCTGGACGTGGATCAAGTGGTCCTTGCTCGCCGCGCTGGTGATCGCGGTGGCGATCATTGCCCGGCTCGTGATGACCGAGTTCGAGACGTCGCGCCTGCAGGCGCGCTACCTGTCCGAGCTCACCCGCGACATCGGCTATACCGTCGAGGCGGGCGCGAGCGATCACATCCGCTTCCCCGTCAACGGGCCGTACGACCAGCGCCTCGGCTATTCGCTGCTTCCCGCGTTCCAGCAACATCTGCTCGCGCGCGGCTTCGTCGTCGGCAAGCAAGCGCGCGATTCGGAACGGATGCTGTCGCTCGCCGATCGCGGCCTGTTCCTGCCTTACGAAGAGAAAGACCAGGCCGGGCTGATGCTGTTCGACTCGACCGGCTCGCCGCTGTTCGCGACCGTGTTCCCGCAACGCGTGTACGCCGACTTCGACACGGTGCCGCGCGTCGTCGCCGATTCGCTGCTGTTCATCGAGGATCGCTACCTGCTCGACGCGAACCAGCCGAACCGCAACCCGGCGATCGACTGGGGCCGCTTCGGCCGCGCGCTCGCCGACCAGGCGCTGCACGTCGTCAACCGTCATCAGGCACGCCCGGGCGGCAGCACGCTCGCGACGCAAATCGAGAAGTTCCGCCATTCGCCGGACGGCCGCACCGCGACGCCGCCGGAGAAGCTGCGCCAGATCGCGTCCGCGTCGATCCTCGCCTACATGAACGGCCCGCAGACGATGCTCGCGCGCCGCGCGATCGTCGTGCGCTACCTGAACTCGGTACCGCTCGCCGCGCGGCCGCACGTGGGTGAAATCACCGGCATCGGCGACGGTCTCGCCGCGTGGTACGGCCGCGACTTCAACGACGTGAACCGCATCCTGTCCGCGCCGACGACCGGCGACAACGTCGACGAACAGGGCAAGACATTCCGCGAAGTGCTGTCGCTGATCATCGCGCAGCGCGCGCCGTCGTACTTCCTGAATCGCGGCTATCCCGCGCTGCAGAAGCTGACCGACAGCTACCTGCGGCTCCTGTCGAACGGCGGCGTGATCTCGCCCGCGCTGCGCGATGCGGCACTTGCCGCGCAGATCGAGCGCAGCGCGCCGCCGGCCGCCGCGCACGTGCAGTCGTTCGTGTCGCGCAAGGCCGTGTCGTCCGCGCGCGCGTCGCTGCTGTCGGCACTCGGGATCAGCGACCTGTACCAGCTCGACCAGCTCGACCTGGAAGCCACCAGCACGCTCGACAACGGCGTGCAGCAGGCGGTCGCCGAACGGCTCGCGAAGGCGTCGACCCGCGACGGCGCGCAGGCCGCCGGCCTGTACGGCTTCGAGATGCTCGCGCCGAAGGACGACCCGTCGCACCTCACGTACAGCTTCACGCTGTACGAGCATCGCAACGGCGCGAACATGCTGCGCGTGCAGACCGACAGCGTGAACCAGCCGTTCGACGTGAACCGCGGCGGCCGCATCAACCTCGGCTCGACCGCGAAGCTGCGCACGCTGATCACCTACCTGCAGATCGTCTCCGACCTGCATGCGCGCTACGGCAACCTGTCGAACGCGCAACTCGCGAAGGTGAAGCCCGACCCGCTCGACGGGCTGTCGCACTGGGCGCTCGACTACCTGTCGCATACGCGCGACCGCTCGCTCCAGGCGATGCTCGACGCGTCGGTCGAACGCAAGTACTCGGCGAGCCCCGACGTGTTCTACACGGGCGGCGGCGCGCAGGTGTTCTCGAACTTCGAGAAGTCCGACAACGGCCGCATCCTCACGCTGCATACGGCGTTCGAACACTCGGTCAACCTCGTGTTCGTGCGGCTGATGCGCGACATCGTCCATTACGAGATGCTGCAGGCGGCCGGCCCGTCGTCGTCGTGGCTCGACGATCCGGCGCAGCGCAAGCATTACCTCGAGCAGTTCGTCGACGGCGAAAGCCAGGTCTACCTGAAGCGCTACTACACGCGCTATGCGGGCAAGGCGCCCGACGATGCGCTCGCGCTGCTGCTGCAGAACGTGCGCAAGTCGCCGCCGAAGATCGCGACGGTGCTGCGCAGCGTCGCGCCGAACGAATCGCTCGCGTGGTTCGATGCGCAGATGCGCGCGCAGCTGAAAGGCACGCCGGCCGCGACGCTGTCGGACGACGATCTCGCCGCGCTCTACGCGAAATACGCGATCGACCGCTTCAACCTCAACGATCGCGGCTATATCGCGAGCGTCCACCCGCTCGCGCTGTGGACGCTCAACTATCTGCGCGCCCACCCGAACGCGTCGCTCGCCGAGGTCCGGCGCGACAGCCGCGATGCGCGCTTCTACACGTACTCGTGGCTGTACAAGACGCGCTACCACGCGACCCAGGACCGGCGCATCCGCCGCATGGTCGAGCTGCGCGCGTATGCGGAAATCACGAAGGCGTGGCGCGCGCTCGGCTACCCGTTCGAGGAAGTCACGCCGTCCTACGCGGCCGCGATCGGCGCATCGGGCGACCAGCCCGACGCGCTCGCGAAACTGATCGGCCTGATCGCGACCGGCGGCCGGAAGGCGCCGACCGAGACGATCACGCGCCTCGATTTCGCGAAGGGCACGCCGTACGAAACGCGCTTCGTGCGCGCGGCCGCGCAGCCGCAGCCGATGCTGTCGCCGGAGATCGTCAACGTGGTGCGCACGCTGCTGCGCGACGTCGTGCTGAACGGCACGGCGCGGCGCCTGTCGGGCGGCTTCACGCTGCCCGACGGCAAGACGCTGCAGGTCTACGGCAAGACCGGGACGGGCGACCAGCGCTTCAATGTCTACGCGCGCGGCGCGCGGCTGATCGAGTCGCGCAAGGTCAATCGCAGCGGCACGTTCGTGTTCGTGCTCGGCGACCGCTTCTTCGGCGTGCTGACGGCGACCGCGCACGAACCTTACGCGGCGCGCTACGACTTCACCAGCGCGATGGCCGTGCAGTTGCTGAAGTCGATGGCGCCGGCGCTCGCGCCCCTGATCGAACGCCCGGTCGAGGCCGGCACGCGCACGACGGGCCCCGCGCCGCAGGCGGAAACGCCGGCGCCGCAGGTCGAGCAGGTCGAGCCGTCCTGACGGCGGCCCGCTCGCTCATGCCACGACGCGCCGCTCAGTGCGAGCGGCCGTCGTAGTGCGTGACGGGCAGCGCATCGAAATCGACATCCTCGAGGCATCGCACGTTGATCGCGGCCATCGCGGTGCCGTCCGGATGGGTCCCCTCGGCGAACGTGTGGATCCCGCAGCGCTTGCAGAAGCGATGGCGGATCACGTGCTTGTTGAACAGGTAGGTGGCGAGATTGTCGTCGGGCGTGAGGAGTGTCATGTGATCGCGCGGCACGAACCACATCAGCGCGCCCTTGCGCCGGCAGATCGAGCAGTTGCAGGCCATCACGCCCTGCAGGTCGCCTTGCGCCTCGAACTTCACGTCGCCGCAATGACAGCTTCCGTGATAAAGCATGGTCGTCTCCCGGGGCGGCCCGTGCGCGTCGGCGGTATCCGGGCGGACACCGTTGGCCAGGCCGGTCCAAACGCGTACAGTAGCGCTCGCATGCGCCGCATGCAACGTCCGGCGGCGCCCGCCCCGACCCTCTGCGACCAAGGAAAACCGTCATGCTCGAACTGCGCCCCGGCTGCGAATGCTGCGACAAGGACCTGCCGCCCGATTCGGCGGAGGCGCGCATCTGTACGTTCGAATGCACGTTCTGCGCGACCTGCGCCGACGACGTGCTGAAGGGCCGCTGCCCGAACTGCGGCGGCGACCTGGTCGCGCGTCCGCGGCGGCCGGCGAGCCTGCTCGCGAAGTACCCGCCATCGACGGAGCGCATCGTCAAGCCGGGCGGCTGCGCGAACGCCTGACGGCGCCGCACCGCCCGTCCGTTTCCGTCACGCCATCTCGATCCGCGCGCGCGTCACCGCGAGCAGCGACGCCATCGCGCGGCGCGCGCCGTCCTCGTCGCGCACGCGGATCGCATCGCTGACGGCAACGTGCTCGGCGAGCGATGCGTTGTAGACGTGCGCCCGGCGCGCGTTCAGATGCAATTGCGCTTCCAGCGTGCGGTCGATCAGCGCGCCGAGCGGCACCAGCAGTTCGTTGCCACCGGCCTCCAGCACGCTCAGGTGAAAACGCAGGTCCGCACGCACCCACTCGTCGACGTTGCGCGCGGCGGCCATCGCGCGCGCCGCGCCATCGATCGCATCGAACGCTTCGGGCGTATGCGTGCGAGCAGCCAGCGCGGCCGCATGCGGCTCGATCATCTCGCGCATTTCCTGCAGCTTCAGCGCGAACGCGAGCGGCGGCGCAACGCGCGCGTACCAGTCGAGCAGGTCGGCGTCGAGCAGGTTCCATGCGCGGCGCGGCCGCACGCGCGTGCCGACCTTCGGCCGCGATTCGACCAGTCCCTTCGACGTCAGCGTGCGCAGCGCCTCGCGCAGCACCGTGCGGCTCACGCCGAACATCGCCATCAGGTCCGGCTCGCGCGGCAGCAGCGACTCGGGCGGATGGTCGCCGCGCAGGATCGCCGTCGCCAGCCGGAAGGCCGTCTGTCCATGCAGGTCGCGTTGAATGATCGTTCTCCGGTGATGGGCAACGCCGCAGCTGCCCACTATCTGCACAATAGTGCTATTAATACTATTTTTTAACGCGCTACGCTAGGATCGTCGTCACGTACTCGACCGGCGCCGCGTCCGCACGTCCGCGCCGGTCCACCCTGGAGACAAGCGACATGAAAATCACCCGCCTCGAAACCTTCGTCGTCCCGCCGCGCTGGCTGTTCCTCAAGATCGAGACCGACGAGGGCATCGTCGGCTGGGGCGAGCCGATCGTCGAGGGCCGCGCGCACACCGTCGAGGCCGCGGTGCAGGAACTCGCCGACTACCTGGTCGGCCGCGACCCGCTGCTGATCGAGGATCACTGGCAGGTGATGTACCGCGCCGGCTTCTACCGCGGCGGCCCGATCACGATGAGCGCGATCGCGGGCGTCGACCAGGCGTTGTGGGACATCAAGGGCAAGCATCACGGCGTGCCCGTGCATGCGCTGCTCGGCGGCCAGGTGCGCGAGCGCATCAAGGTGTATTCGTGGATCGGCGGCGACCGGCCGAGCGACGTCGCGAACAATGCGCGCGCAGTGGTCGAGCGCGGCTTCAAGGCGGTGAAGATGAACGGCTCCGAAGAGCTGCAGATCGTCGACACCTACGACAAGGTCGAGCAGGTGATCGCGAACGTCGCGGCGGTGCGCGACGCGGTCGGCCCGCACGTCGGGATCGGCGTCGACTTCCACGGCCGCGTGCACAAGCCGATGGCGAAGGTGCTCGCGAAGGAGCTCGATCCGTACAAGCTGATGTTCATCGAGGAGCCGGTGCTGTCGGAGAACGCCGAGGCGCTGCGCGACATCGTCAACCAGACCAACACGCCGATCGCGCTCGGCGAGCGGCTCTACTCGCGCTGGGACTTCAAGCACATCCTCGCGGGCGGCTACGTCGACATCATCCAGCCCGATGCGTCGCACGCGGGCGGCATCACCGAGTGCCGCAAGATCGCGACGCTCGCGGAAAGCTACGACGTCGCGCTCGCGCTGCACTGCCCGCTCGGCCCGATCGCGCTGGCCGCATGCCTGCAGCTCGACGCGGTCAGCTACAACGCGTTCATCCAGGAACAGAGCCTCGGCATCCACTACAACCAGGGCAACGACCTGCTCGACTACCTGCGCAACCCCGAGGTGTTCCGCTACGAGGACGGCTTCGTCGCGATCCCGCAGGGCCCGGGGCTCGGCATCGACGTCAACGAGGAGAAGGTGCGCGACATGGCGAAGACGGGCCACCGCTGGCGCAACCCGGTGTGGCGCCACGCGGACGGCAGCGTCGCCGAGTGGTGATGCCGTGGTGAGATGAGATGCGTTGCGCGGCGGGCATGCCGCGCATCGGCTTCGAGACGGCCTCCCGGCAGGCGGCCGTTCTTGCATCCGCAGCACGCAGCACGCGGCGCGCGGGCACCCGGCCCTGCGCCGCGTCGGCCCGGCCGTCAGCCGAGCGCCGCGAACCCCGGCACGCAGGACGCCAGCACGGCGGCCGCGACGAACACGCCGATCATCGTCAGCGCCTCGAGGTGAAGGATGTTGCGGAACGTGTGCGCATCCTCGGTCGACGCGGTACGGCGCAGGCGCGGCAGCGCGGAGAAGCGGTTCAACCCGCCGAGCACGAGCGCGAGCGCGACGAGCAGCAGCTTGAGCAACAGCACGCGCCCCCACGTGCTGCCGTCGAGCGGCGCGACCGAGCCGCCGAGCCCGCGCAGTGCATTGAGCACGCCCGTGCCGAGCACGAAGACGACCGCGATCACCGACGTACGCGACAGGTGCTGGCCGATCCGGATCAGCGCGCCGCGCGCGACCGACGAGCCGAGCACCGGCAGCACCGCGAGCCCGCCCGCGAGCACGAGGCCACCCCACACCGCGGTGGCGAGCAGGTGCAGCGTCTGCACGCCGACCGCCGCGGACAGCGGGCCGGTATCGGCCGCATGGCCGAGCGACGCCTTGCCGACCGCGACCACGATCACCGCGAGCCACAGCACCGCGTGCGCGACCGGGCCGTCCGGCTTCGCGAGCGCGACGATCGCGAGCGCCACGGCGCCGGCAAACGCGACGCTCCACGCGAAGCCCGCGTGGGTCTGCGTGAGCATGACGGGAATCGCGGCGAACGCACCGCCGAGCCCCGCGCCGCTCATCGCCGCGGCTTCGTACACGAGCCAGCCGAGATCGGCGAGCACGAGCGCGAGCGCCGCCGCGACCAGCGAATGTTGCGCGCGCAGCCATGCGGGATGCGACGGCGCGACGACCGGCCGCGCGCCGTCCTTGCCGAGCCACGCCTTGAGCAGCGCCGAGCCGACCGCCATCGCGAACGTCGCGTCCATCAATGCCGCCAGCGCGACCTGCCCGATCCACAAGCTGTCGATCCTCATCGCGCGCACCCTCCCGGGAACGGCCGGCCGGCGGCGCGGCGGCAAGTGGAACGACAGCGGGAAGACGGCAACGGCACGGTAAGGAACGTCATCGATGAATCCGGAAACGGGAGAAATGACTGGATCTGCGGCGGAGGCGGCGCCGCGCGACCCGCGAGTGTACGGTCTTCGATGGTCAAAGCGCACGCCGGTTCACACGATGCGTGCAGATAGCGCGTCAAATTGTCGCAAGTCGTAAACAGGCAGGAACCGATGACCTTTTGCCAAATAGCCGTCATTACCCATCGATGATAGAATGCCGCGTCGCAGCAGCCCGGCTGTCCTGCCGTCCATGCGCCGAGCCGATCGTAGCCCGGACAGGTCCCCGACGAATAAACATGGAGTCTCGTGTGTCTTCAAGACGCCTCTTCCGTCCGTTGCTTGCCGTTCTCCTGATCGGTGGCGCGGGCCTTATGAGCGCTGCCCAAGCGCAGACCAAGCCCACGGAGCAAGCGCACGCCCAGCAGGCGCCGCTCAAGGCACCCGATACGATGGCCGAGCGTGTGCGCGGCTGTACCGCATGTCACGGCGTTCACGGCCAGGGCACGGACAACGACTATTTCCCGCGTCTTGCCGGCAAGCCGGCGGAGTACCTGTACAACCAGCTCGTCAACTTCCGTGATGGCCGGCGCAAGTACCCGCCGATGAACTATCTGCTGACCTACCTGAACGACGATTACCTGAAGGAAATCGCCGAGCACTTCTCGGCCGAGCGTCCGCCGTACCCGACGCCGGCCAAGCCGACGCTGCCGGCTGCCACGCTCGCGCGCGGCAAGCAGCTCGTCACGCAAGGCGATCCGTCGCGCAAGCTGCCGGCCTGCGTGGCCTGCCACGGCGCAGGGCTGACCGGCATGCAGCCGGCGATCCCGGGCCTCGTCGGCCTGCACGCCGATTACCTGAGCGCACAGCTCGGCGCATGGCGCTCGGGCAACCGCCACGCGAAGGCACCGGATTGCATGCACGACATCGCCGCGAAGCTTTCCGACGAAGACGTGACGGCCGTAACCGCATGGCTCGCCGCGCAACCGGCGCCCGCCAACCCCGTGCCGGCACCGGCGCGTTCGATGAAGACTCCGCTCGCCTGCGGCAGCGAACCGCAATAAGGCAAGGGAGACAGACACAATGAAACGCAAGTCCCTGTTTGCACTCTCGGCTGTCGCGATCGTCGCGGCCGCCGCCCTCGTGCCGGTCCTGTGGCCGGGCAACGACACGCTGCACGGCGCTGCCGCCGTCGCGGCCACGCCGGCCGACCAGGCCGCGCTGATCAAGAAGGGCGAATACCTCGCGCGCGTCGGCGACTGTATCGCGTGCCACACCGTGCGCGGCGGCAAGTCGTTCGCGGGCGGCCTGCCGATGGCGACGCCGTTCGGCACGATGTACACGCCGAACATCACGCCGGACGACAAGGACGGCATCGGCAAGTGGACGTCGGACGACTTCTACCGCGCGATGCACACCGGCCGTTCGAAGGACGGCAGCCTGCTCTACCCGGGCTTCCCGTTCGCGAGCTACACGAAGGTCACGCGCGCCGACTCGGACGCGATCTACGCGTACCTGCGTTCGGTCCCGCCGGTCTCGGTGCCGAGCCGTCCGCACGAACTGAAGTTCCCGTTCAACAACCGCAACCTGCTGATCGGCTGGCGCACGCTGTTCTTCAAGGAAGGCGAGTACAAGCCGGATCCGACCAAGTCGGTCGAATGGAACCGCGGCGCGTACCTCGTCGAAGGCCTCGGCCACTGCTCGATGTGCCACACGTCGATCAACATGATGGGCGGCCCGGTGAACTCGGCAGCCTTCGCGGGCGGCCTGATCCCGCTGCAGAACTGGTATGCGCCGTCGCTGACGAACGACAAGGAACTCGGCCTCGGCGACTGGCACGTGCAGGAGCTGTCGGACCTGCTGCAGGCCGGCGTGTCGAACAAGGGCGCGGTGTTCGGCCCGATGGCCGACGTGGTGCACAACAGCCTGCAGTACATGAGCGACGAAGATACGCGCGCGATGTCGACGTACCTGAAGTCGATCCCGCAGAAGGCTGAAGCGCCGAAGAACATGCAGTACGAGCCGTCGAAGCAGTTCGGCAACACGCTGTTCGACCAGGGCAAGAAGATCTACGCGGACAACTGCGCGACCTGCCACGCCGAAACCGGCGCGGGCAAGCCGCCGGCGTATCCGCCGCTCGCGGGCAACCATTCGATCGTGATGGAATCGGCGGTCAACCCGATCCGCATGGTGCTGAATGGCGGCTATCCGCCGAGCACGTTCAAGAATCCGCGTCCGTACGGGATGCCGCCGTTCGCACAGTCGCTGTCGAACCAGGAAGTCGCGGCAGTCGTCACGTATATCCGGATGTCGTGGGGCAACAACGGTACGCCGATCTCGCCGCAACAGGTGAGCGACCTGCGTTCCGCGCCGCTTGACTAAATAGCGCGCGACACAAACGGGGGCGCGGCTGCGGGAAACCGCAGCCGCGCCCCTTTGCTTTTTTGCGACGCCGTTCCCCGCGCTGGCCGCGCGAGGCGTCGCCGATCATAAAACTCAAGAGTGGTATCTATGTCTTTCGAATCTCTCGGCCTGGCCGAACCGCTCGTCAAGGCGGTCAACGAACTCGGCTACACGTCGCCGACGCCCATCCAGCAGCAGGCGATCCCGGCCGTCCTCGGCGGCGGCGACCTGCTCGCCGGCGCGCAGACCGGCACCGGCAAGACCGCCGGCTTCACGTTGCCGATCCTGCAGCGCCTGCACACGTTCTACGCCGAGCATCGCGGCGCGAAGCGCGCGGTGCGCGCGCTGATCCTCACGCCGACGCGCGAACTCGCCGCCCAGGTCGAGGAAAGCGTGCGCGCGTACAGCAAGTACCTGAAGCTGCGCTCGACCGTGATGTTCGGCGGCGTCAGCATCAATCCGCAGATCGATGCGCTCAAGCGCGGCGTCGACATCGTCGTCGCGACGCCGGGGCGTCTGCTCGATCACATGCAGCAGAAGACGATCGACCTGTCGGATCTCGACATCCTCGTGCTCGACGAAGCCGACCGGATGCTCGACATGGGCTTCATCCACGACATCAAGCGCGTGCTCGCGAAGCTGCCGCCGCAGCGCCAGAACCTGCTGTTCTCGGCGACCTTCTCCGACGAGATCAAGTCGCTCGCCGACAACCTGCTCGATTCACCGGCGCTGATCGAAGTCGCGCGCCGCAACACCACCGCGGAAAGCGTCGCGCAGAAGATCCACCCGGTCGACCGCGATCGCAAGCGCGAGCTGCTCACGCACCTGATCCGCGAACACAACTGGTTCCAGGTGCTCGTGTTCACGCGCACCAAGCACGGCGCGAACCGGCTCGCCGAGCAGCTGACGAAGGACGGTATCAGCGCGATGGCGATCCACGGCAACAAGAGCCAGTCGGCCCGCACGCGCGCGCTCGCGGAATTCAAGAACAGCACGCTGCAGGTGCTGGTCGCGACCGACATCGCCGCGCGCGGGATCGACATCGACCAGTTGCCGCACGTCGTCAACTTCGACCTGCCGAACGTGCCGGAAGATTACGTGCACCGGATCGGCCGCACGGGCCGTGCCGGCGCGACCGGCGAGGCCGTGTCGCTCGTGTGCGTCGACGAGAAGCAGCTGCTGCGCGACATCGAGCGGCTGATCAAGCGCGAGATTCCGCAAGAAGTGATCGCGGGCTTCGAACCCGATCCGACCGCGAAGCCTGAGCCGATCCAGCAACGCCGCGGCCAGCAGCCGCGCGGCGGCAACGGCGGCGGCGGTGGCGGCAATCGCCAGCCGCGTGCCGGCGGCTCGGGCCAGCCGGCCGCGAAGCGCGACGGCAATGCGCAGCCGAAGGCCGCGAAGGCGGCCAAGCCGCGCGCGGCCGGCGGTGCGAGCGGCAACGCCAGCGGCGGCGGCCGCCCGTCAGGCGGCAACGGCGCGCGTCCCGCGAACGGCAACGCCGCGCACGCGAACCGCAACCGTTCGTCGCGCAGCGGCCAGCGCGGTCACTGAAGCCGCGCGGCCGCGCGCCGCAGGTGCTCGACCTGGCGCTGCCAGCGCGCGAGCACCTCGGCGCGCGCCTCCCCTTCCAGCGCAAACGTGACGCCGGTCGCGAGACGCGCATAGCCGACCCGCTGCGCATCGCCGTGCGCGATCGTCGCAGCGAATCCGGCAAGGCCCCCGAAGTCCCCTTCGAGCGGCTCGATCCTCAGTTGTGCCTGAAAGAATGCGCCGTCCGCGACGAGCGTCAACGCGGCCGCGCGCCGTTGCGTCAGCGCGCGCGCCGCGCGCGATTGCGGCCAGAGCGCGAGCAGCAGCGTATGCGCGTCGCGCGCGTGGATCTCGCCGACGCTGAGCAGCGTCGTGCGCAGCTGGCCGTCGTCGGTCGCGACGATCAGCGATGCGGCGAAGTCGGCATGGCGTGCGAGCGCGGTGCCGTCGAACAGCGCAACGACGGCCGGCGGCCACGCGTCGAACGTCCATTGTTCGAGCGCGTGGCGATGGGAATCGGTCATGATGGCGGCCCCGGTGAAAAGCAGATGATGATCTGCGCAGCATACGCGCGCCGGACCGCGCGGTGACGATCAGCGCATGAACACGTGCCGCGTGATCTTCGTCAGCGGATAGTGGACGCTCGGCTGGATCTTCGCGGGCAGGTCGAGCGGCTTGAGCAGCATCTTCACGCACATGTCGGCCGACAGGTTGCGCCGCACGAGCGAGCTGATGCGCGCGGCACGCTCGCGGTTGTATTGACTGTCGCCGACGCGATCCGGGTAGCGGACTGCGAACACGTGGCGCAGCGCGATCTCGGAATCCTCGTTCTTGATTTCCATCACGCGGCGCATCAGCGCGCCGAGCACCGCGAGACGGCCGTTGCCTTCGAGCTTGTTGTACTTCTTGAAGAACTTGAAGAAGTGCTTGTAGTGACGCACTTCGTCCGAGCGGATGTTGTCGGTGATTTCCTTCAGCACCGGCTCGTCCGAGCATTCGTTGATCGCGCGATAGAGCGTGGCCGTGCCCGTCTCGACGACGCAGCGCGCGACCATCTCGAGCGCGCGGGTCTTCTCGAACGCGTCGACCGAGCAGGTCTTCGAATACTCGGCGAAGAAATTCGCGAACGCGGTGTCCCAGTCGAACTCGGGCCACACGTGCGCGATATACGCCTTCAGCGCGCGCCCGTGCTGCAGTTCCTCGTGCTCCCACGCATTGTTGAGCCACGCGGACACTTCCGGATCGTCGTTGAAGAACTCGCTCAGGTTGCTCGTGTAGAGATCCGAGCCGCTTTCGATGAACGACGACGCGCACAGCAACAGCAGCAGATCCTCGTTCGCGGCGGCGCGCTGACGATCGATCCGGTTCAGGTCGATGTCCTCGATACGCCACGGCATGACATGCGTCGTTTCAGTAGGCATGGTGGTGCGCTCCCAGTCGTCGCGCGGCCGGCCGGCCCCTCTCTTCGCACAGGCCCGGCGTGCCCGCAGGCGACGTTTTGCTTGCATTTATTAGTGGATTGGTCCGGCCGAACCATGCTGGCATCTTAGCCGGACTTTTATGTTCGTGCTTCAAAGCACTGACCATGCCCGCCGCGCGCAGTTCCGCCGCGCATGTTGCGGATCGTTAGATGAGGTGTTCGAACCGGTTGCGCGCGTGCGACGGCATGCGCTGCATCCAGGCAAAACGGGCGGCCATCCGGCCGCCCGTCGGGCACCACGCTGGAAGCGTTCCGTCAGAAACCGGCCGCAAGACCGTCGCGACGGCTGTCGCTCGCGGCCACGTAGCCGCGGTCGGGATCGTCGCGATCGAGACGCCACACGAACTGCCCCGAACCGAAATCCATGTAAGGATCGTCGATCGACTTGATCGTATGGCCGCGCGCGGCGAGCCCGTCGACCGTCTCGCGCTTCATCGTCGACTCGACGTCGAGCGTGAAGTCGCGATTGACCTTCCAGCGCGGCGCGTCGCAGGCGGCCTGCGGCTGCTGCCCGTAGCCGAGCATGCGCACGACGGTCTGCAGGTGGCCCTGCGGCTGCATGTCGCCGCCCATCACGCCGAAGCTCATCACGGCCTCGCTGCGGCCGTCGACTTCCTCGGTGACGAACGCGGGGATGATCGTATGGAACGGCCGCTTGCCGCCCGCGACGACGTTCGGCGACGCCGGATCCATCGAGAAGCCGTGCCCGCGGTTCTGCAGGGCAATGCCGGTACCGGGCACGACGAGCCCCGAACCGAAACCCATGTAGTTCGACTGAATGAAGCTCACCATCATCCCGCGTTCGTCCGCCGCGGACAGGTAGATCGTGCCGCCCGAATGCGGGCGGCCGGCAGCGAAGTGCGTCGCGCGCGCGCGATCGATCAGCTTCGCGCGTTCCGCGAGATACGCATCGTCGAGCATCTGCGCGGGCGTCACGTCCATCGCGCGCGGATCGGCGACGTAGCGATAGACGTCCGCGAACGCGAGCTTCATCGCCTCGATCTGCAGGTGCTGCGAGTCGACCGAATCGACCGGCCATTCGCTCAGGCCCGCCTGCTCGGCGATCCCGAGCGCGATCAGCGCGGCGATGCCCTGCCCGTTCGGCGGGATCTCGTGAATCGTATGACGGCCGAAGCGCTTGCCGATCGGCTCGACCCATTCCGGCCGGTACGCGCGCAGGTCGGCTTCGGTCAGCGCGCCGCCGCCTTCGCGCGCGAACGCCGCGAGCTGCGCGGCGAGCGCGCCTTCGTAGAACGCGCGCGGGCCGTCCTTCGCGAGCGTGCGCAGCGTCTGCGCATGGCCCGGCAGGCACATGCGCTCGCCGACGTGCGGCGCGCGCCCGCGCGGCATGAAGGTGTCGGCGAAACCCGGCAGTCCCTGCAGCTCGGGCACCGCGGCCGCCCATTTGTGCGCGACGATCGGCGACACCGCATAGCCGCGCTCGGCGATCTCGATCGCCGGCTCGAGCAGGTCCGCGAACGGCAGCGAGCCGAACTTCGCATGCAGCGCTTCCCAGCCCGCGATCACGCCCGGCACCGTGACGGTGTCCCAGCCGCGCGTCGGCTTGTTCGCGATGCCGTGCGCGTCCTCGCCGTGGCGCTTGCGGAAATAGTCGGGACTCCATGCGGCCGGCGCGACGCCCGACGCATTCAGCCCGGACAGCCGGCCGCCGTCCCACACGAGCGCGAACGCATCGCCGCCGAGCCCGCACGACACGGGCTCGACCACCGTGATCGCGGCCGCAGCGGCCAGCGCCGCATCGACGGCATTGCCGCCCTTCCACAGCATCCGCAGCCCGGCCTGCGCGGCGAGCGGGTGCGACGTCGACACGACGTTGCGCGCGAATACCGGGATGCGGGTCGTCGGATACGGGTTGTGCCAGTTGAAGCCAGTCATCGGTTCCACCTCGTCGAAAGCTGAATGAACGCGCCGGACGCACGACCGGCATGCGCGGACAGTCCGCCATTGCAGCGCGATCCGCGCGATCGCACAAATTCATTTGTCACATGAATCCATGTACTTTCCGCATGAATTCCGGGCGGTGATACGCCACAGGCCGGTCGAACGCCCTTCCCGCCCTTACAATACCCGCTCCGCCTCACGATCCGACCGCCGAGCCATGACCCGAGATCCCCGCCTCACCCTCAACGCGCGCCAGCAGGAACTGCTCGAATGGGTGCAGCGCGACGGCTTCGTGACCGTCGACGATCTCGCCGCGCACTTCGCGGTCACGCCGCAGACGATCCGCCGCGACGTGAACTGGCTCGCCGACCTGAACCTGCTGCGCCGCTACCACGGCGGCGCGAGCCTGCCGACCAGCTCGGAGAACGTGTCGTACACCGCGCGCCAGCGGATGTTCCATGACGAGAAGCGGCGCATCGCGGCGCTCGCCGCGTCGCACATCCCCGACCAGGCGTCGCTGTTCATCAATCTCGGCACCACGACCGAGGAAGTTGCGCGCGCACTGAATCGTCATCACGGGCTGCACGTGATCACGAACAACCTGAACGTCGCGTCGATGATGAGCGGCTATCCCGACTGCGAGGTGCTGATCACGGGCGGCATCGTGCGGCCGTGGGACAAGGGCATCGTCGGCGAACTCGCGATCGACTTCATCCGCCAGTTCAAGGTCGACTACGCGATCATCGGCACGTCGGCGATCGAAGCCGACGGCACGCTGCGCGACTTCGACACGCGCGAGGTGCGCGTGGCCGAGGCGATCATGCAGCATGCGCGCACGGTCTACCTCGTCGCCGATCATTCGAAGGTCGGCCGCCCTGCGCTGGTGCGCCAGGGCCACCTGAGCCAGGTTCATGCACTCTTCACCGACAAGCCGCTGCCGCCGGAGATGGCCGACGCGGTGGCGAACGCGGGCACCCAGGTGTACGTCGCGGAATGACCCCGCGGAATGACCCGCGCGATGCTGCACCGCACCTGAAACTTCAAGTGAAATCAAGAAGTTGGCGCGCCCGCTGAACCGCTAGCGGTTTGCGTGCCTGTCAAACTGAAAATTAACGGGGCACGATTTGTCGTTGCCCGCGCGCTCGACTAGACTCCAGTTCCCCGGCCCGTTCGCGCGATCCGCCCGTGCCAAGGCGTGTGCGAATCCGAAGGCCGGCGAATACAGCTTTCCCCCCAAGCCATACCCCGCCGGGTATCGCGCAGCGGCGTTTGCGCCGGCTGCGCGGGCAAACCGATTGCCATGGAGAGAACGATGCTGAGTCCGCATGAATTCGCCACGCTACTGCTTGTGAAGGATGCCCCCGATCACGGGGACATGGATCGCGATGAACTCGACGCGCTGCTCGAACAGCAGCTCGTGCGGCTGGAAGGGCTGGGATCGGGACGCAAATACTGCGTGACCGAAACCGGCGACGCCGCGTTGCGATCCATCAAATGCCGCTATTCCTGAAGTCCCGCTGTTCCTGACTTGAGCGCGCCGGCCGGATTTCCGGCCGAGCCGCTTTTCCCGCGCTTTTCCCGCCTCCCGCAGCGCTCCGGCGTCAGCCGCCGCGCAGCGTCGGATCGACCGCGGCCCGCCAGCTGACGGCCTGCGCGCGTGCGCCGTTGAAATACGCGACCCATCCGGCGCGCCCCGCCGCGTCGGGCGCCGCATAGTGCGCCGAAAGTTCGTTTACGAACGCGCAATAGTTCGCCTGCGTCAGCCCGCGATACCGTTTCGCCACATACGCGTCGTACAGCGTCGAATAGACCGGCTGCGCGTCCGCGCCCCAGTCGTGCGCGGTGCCGCCGCACGACGTCTGCAGGTCGACGAACGACGGCGCCCGCCAGTTGCCGGCAAGCGGTGGCGTGCCGGTGCTGCACCCTGCCAGGACGACGGCGCACGCACCGGCCCACATCCCAATACGCATGATTCACCTCGCGAAACGGTCGATTGCGCCAGTATCGTCCGGGATCGCGCCACGCGCTACTGGCCCCGCTTTTTCGAACTTTACTTTTTCGATTTCGTTCGTTAAATTTCGAATTCGAACATTTCATGTTCGCCCATTTCCATCAGACGATAAGGACAGCAGGTGACCCAACCGAATCGCTACGATCTGCTCGTCGTCGGCGGCGGCATCAACGGCGCCGGCATCGCGCGCGATGCGGCCGGCCGCGGCCTGTCGGTCCTGCTCTGCGAGCAGGACGACCTCGCGTCGCACACGTCGTCGTCCAGCACGAAGCTGATTCACGGCGGCCTGCGCTACCTCGAATACAACGAATTCGGACTCGTCCGCAAAGCGCTGCAGGAGCGTGAGACGCTGCTGCGCGCGGCGCCGCACATCATGTGGCCGCTGCGCTTCGTGATGCCGCACATGCCGAACCTGCGGCCGGCCTGGCTGATCCGCATCGGCCTGTTCCTCTACGATCACCTCGCGAAGCGCGAACTGCTGCCCGGCTCGCGCGGCATCGACATGCGCCGCCATGCGGCCGGCGCGCCGCTGATCGACTCGATCAAGCGCGGCTTCGTGTATTCGGACGGCTGGGTCGACGACGCGCGCCTCGTCGTGCTGAACGCGCTCGATGCGAAGGAGCGCGGCGCCGAGATCCTCACGCGCACGAAACTCGTGTCGGCGGAACGCCGCGGCGACGAATGGGAAGCGCGGCTGCGGCACGCGGACGGCTCGATCCGCGTGGTGCGTGCGCGCGCGGTCGCGAACGCGGCCGGCCCGTGGGTCGGCGAAGTGCTGCACGGCGCGCTCGGTCGCGGCGCGCAGCACAGCGTGCGGCTCGTGAAGGGCAGCCACATCATCACGCGGCGCCTGTTCGATCACGATCACGCATACATCTTCCAGAACCCGGACAAGCGGATCATCTTCGCGATTCCGTACGAGCACGACTTCACGCTGATCGGCACGACCGACGTCGAATACACGAACGATCCCGCGAAGGTCGCGATCGATCGCGACGAGACGCAGTATCTGTGCGATTCGATCAACCGCTACTTCAAGCGCAAGATCTCGCCGGCCGACGTGCACTGGACCTATTCGGGCGTGCGCCCGCTGCTCGAGGACGAAAACGCGGCGAATGCGTCGGCCGTCACGCGCGACTATCGCCTCGAGATGGACGACGGCGCCGGCGCGCCGCTGCTGTCGGTGTTCGGCGGCAAGATCACGACGTTCCGCAAGCTCGCGGAGGAAGCCGCCGACCTGCTGTGTCGCGCGCTCGGCCGCGACGCGAAGACCTGGACGGCCGGCGCGCCGCTGCCGGGCGGCGACATCGCGAACGCGAAGTTCGACGTGTTCGCCGACGCATTCGCGAAACGCCATCCGTGGCTGCCCGCCGCGCTTGCCCGTCGCTATGCGCGCGCGTACGGCACGCGCGCGGAACGCGTGGTCGACGGCGCGACGTCGCTCGCCGACCTCGGCGCCGAGATCGCACCGGGCATCCACGACGCCGAACTGCGCTACCTGCGCGACGTCGAATGGGCGACCTGTGCGCAGGACGTGCTGTGGCGCCGCTCGAAGCTCGGCCTGCACGTGGCGCCCGGCACGCTCGACGCGGTGACGGCCGCGGTCGATGCGTGGTTCGCCGCCGCGCACGCACCGCATGCGTGATCCGTTTGCAGTTGCAGTTGCCTGACCGACGTTGATTCACCGACGCGCCGCGTAACATGCGGCGCGCATCACAACTACGCCAATCCACGGATGGAGATGAGAGACATGCAGGATCAGTACATCCTCGCGCTTGACCAGGGCACGACGAGCTCCCGCGCAATGCTGTTCGATCGCCAGGGCAACATCGTATCGATCGCCCAGAAGGAATTCGAACAGATCTACCCGCAACCCGGCTGGGTCGAGCACGACCCGCAGGAAATCTGGTCGACGCAGGCGGGTGTCGCCGCCGAAGCCGTCACGCGCACCGGCCTGAACGGCATGTCGATCGCCGCGATCGGCATCACCAACCAGCGCGAGACGACGATCGTCTGGGATCGCGAGACGGGCCAGCCCGTCTACAACGCGATCGTGTGGCAGGACCGCCGCACCGCCGACTTCTGCGATTCGCTGAAAGCACAGGGCCTCGAGGCGAAGGTGCGCGCGAAGACCGGCCTGCCGATCGACTCGTACTTCTCCGCGACCAAGATCCGCTGGATCCTCGACAACGTGCCCGGCGCGCGCGACAAGGCTCGCCAGGGCAAGCTCGCGTTCGGCACCGTCGACAGCTGGCTCGTGTGGAACTTCACGAAGCACGAGCTGCACGTGACCGACGTGACGAACGCGTCGCGCACGATGCTGTTCAACATCCACACGCGCGAGTGGGACAGCGAGCTGCTCGAGCTGCTCGACATCCCGCGCAGCATGCTGCCGGAAGTGAAGGCGTCGTCGGAAATCTACGGCCACACGAAGACCACGGTATTCGCGTCGAAGATCCCGCTCGCGGGGATCGCCGGCGACCAGCACGCGGCGCTGTTCGGCCAGATGTGCACGACGTCGGGCATGGTGAAGAACACCTACGGCACCGGCTGCTTCCTGATGATGAACACCGGCAACAAGCCGATCGAGTCGAAGAACAACCTCGTCACGACGATCGCGTGGCAGATCGGCGACGACGTGCAGTACGCGCTCGAAGGCAGCATCTTCATCGCGGGCGCGGTCGTGCAGTGGCTGCGCGACGGTGTCGGCATCATCAAGACGGCCGCCGAGATCGAAGCGCTCGCCGCGAGCGTGCCGCATACCGACGGCGTCTATCTCGTGCCGGCGTTCGCGGGCCTCGGCGCGCCGCACTGGAACGCACGGGCGCGCGGTTCGGTGTTCGGCGTCACGCGCGGCACGACCTCCGCGCACCTCGCGCGCGCGGCGCTCGACGCGATCGCGTACCAGTCGCTCGACGTGCTGGCCGCGATGGAAGCCGACTCGGGCATCAGCATCGGCGAGCTGCGCGTCGACGGCGGCGCGAGCGCGAACGACCTGCTGATGCAGTTCCAGGCCGACCTGCTCGGCGTCGACGCGGTGCGTCCGCAGATCACCGAGACGACCGCGCTCGGTGCAGCCTATCTCGCGGGCCTCGCGATCGGCTACTGGAAGAACCTCGACGAAGTGCGCAGCCAGTGGCAGCTCGATCGCCGCTTCTCGCCGTCGATGCCGAAGGAGCAGGTCGAGCGCTGCATGGCCGGCTGGCAGCGTGCGGTGCGCGCCGCGAAGGCGTGGGCCGACGACGCGCAGTAAGCACCGCGGCAGCAATCACAAGAACTCCGAACGAAATACAACAACACCGGCGGACCGCGCAACGCGCGAGTCCGCCGCGACCTACGAGAGACAAACATGTCACCTTATATTGCAGAATTCATCGGCACCGCCATTCTCGTGCTGCTCGGCAACGGCGCGGTCGCCAACGTGCTGCTGGCGAAGACCAAGGGCAAGGGCGCGGACCTGATCGTGATCGTGATGGGCTGGGCGATGGCCGTGTTCGTCGCCGTCTACGTGACCGCATCGTTCAGCGGCGCGCACCTGAACCCGATCGTCACGATCAGCCTCGCGCTCGCGGGCAAGTTCGCGTGGTCGAAGGTCGGCGGCTACATCCTCGCGCAGATGCTCGGCGGGATGGCGGGCGCCTTGCTCGTGTGGCTCGCGTATCGCCAGCACTTCGCGAAGGAAGTCGATGCGGACCTGAAGCTCGCGGTGTTCTGCACGGCGCCCGCGATCCGCAGCACCACGCACAATGTGCTGACCGAAGCGATCTGCACGTTCGTGCTGATCCTCGGCGTGCTGTATCTCGCGTCGCCGCAGGTCGGCCTCGGCGCGCTCGACGCGCTGCCGGTCGGCCTGCTCGTGCTCGGCATCGGCATCTCGCTCGGCGGGCCGACCGGTTATGCGATGAGCCCGGCGCGCGACCTGTCGCCGCGCCTGATGCATGCGCTGCTGCCGATCCCCGGCAAGCGCGACAGCGACTGGCGCTATGCGTGGGTGCCGGTGATCGGCCCGCTGCTCGGCGGCGCCGCGGCGGCCGGCCTGTATCTGCGCCTGCACGCGATGGCCTGAGCGCGGGCTTGTTCATTCGGGCTCGGGTTCGAACCCGAGTCCGAGTCCGAGTCCGAGTCCGAGTCCGAGTCCGAGTCCGAGTCCGAGTCCGAGTCCGAGTCTGAGTCCGAGCCCGAGCCCGAGTCTGAGTCTGAGTCTGAGTCTGAGTCTGAGTCTGAGTTCGAGCCCGAGTCTGAGTCTGAGTCCGAACCAGAACCCGAGCCCGAGCGCGCGGCAGTGACTGCCGCGCGCCTCCCCTTCTCCTTCGCCCACCGCCGCTAGCGTTCGCCCGCGGCCGACACCAGCGACTTCAGCTTCACCCCCGCATCCGCGACCGCTTCCGTCGTCACGCCGATCCCGCGCTCGACCAGCAGGCGCGCAACGCGCATCTCCTTCACGAACCCCGACGCACGACCGAAACCGCTCGCCGCGACGAGCCGCTCGCCGGCATCGAAGTGGAAATGGATTTCCGCATCGTCGCCGAGCATGCGCGCGACCGTCCGCACACCGAGCGCCGGTTCGCCGGCCACCTGCAGTTGCGCGTCGTATTGATCGGACCAGAACCACGGCGTGTCGCGATACGGTTCGTCGGCGCCGAGCATGTTGCGTGCGGCGACGCGCGCCTGCGTTTCCGCGCCGTGCCAGGTTTCCTGACGCACGAGCCGCCCTGACGGCCCGCTCGGGAACACCGCGACATCGCCGGCCGCGTAGATGCCGCGTGCCGAGGTCTCGAGCCGCGCGTTCACGACGATCCCGCGCTCGGTGACGAGCCCCGCGTCGCGCGCCAGTTCGTCGGCCGGCTCGATCCCGATGCCGGCCACCACCGTATCGGCGAGCAGCGTGTCGCCGTCGTCGAGCACGACGGCCAGTGCGCCGCCTTGCGTGCGCTCGATCGCGACGGGCCGTCGGTTCAGGCCGATCGCGACGCCCCGCGCCGCATGCAGCGCATGCACGCGTGCCGCGATCGGCTCCGGCACCGCACGCCCGAGCAGGCGCGGTGCCGCGTCGAGCACGGTCACGCGACAGCCGCGCAACCGCGCCGACGCCGCGACCTCCAGACCGATGAAGCCGCCGCCGATCAGCACGACGCGCGCGTCGGGCACGAGCCGCGCACCGAGTGCCGCCGCGTCGTCGAGCGTGCGCAACGCGAATACGCCGTCGCGCTCCGCGCCCGGAATCGCGAGGCGGCGCGCACGGCCGCCGGTCGCGAGCAGCAGCGCTTCGCAAGCGAAGCCGCGGCCATCCGACACATGCACCTCGCGCGCCACCGGATCGATCCGCTCGACCGTCGCGACGATCGGCTCGATGCCGTCCGCGCGCCACGCATCCGGATCGCGCAGCCCGCATTGCGCGGCGCTGCGCTCGCCGGTCAGCACGCCCTTCGACAGCGGCGGCCGCTCGTACGGCAAGTGCGCCTCCGCGCCGATCAGCACGATGCGCCCGCGCCAGCCGCCCTCGCGCAACACCTGCGCCGCGCGGCCGCCCGCATGGCCCGCGCCGACGATCGCCATCACCCGGTCGTTCGCCATCGCGTCACACCTCGATCAGGATGCGGCCGTTCTCGATCTTCGCGCGGTAGGTGCGCAGCTTCTCGCACGCGGGCGCCGACAGTGCCCGGCCGTCGCGCACGTCGAAGCGCCCGTTGTGCTTCGGGCATTCGATCACGTGATCGATCACGAGCCCGTCCGCGAGATGCACGTGCTCGTGCGTGCACAGCCCGTCGCTCGCATACACGTTCCCGTCGATCCGGTAGATCGCGTATGTGCGGCCGTCGTGGTCGAAGCGCGCGACGTCTTCGTCGTCGATGTCGTCGAGGGCGCCGGTGTCGATCCATTGCGTCATGTTGCGTGTCTCCTTCGTTGGAATGTTCGATGCGCGGTCATGCGCGCGCCGCGTCGGGCACCGGCCGCACGACGTAATGCGACGGGTCGCGCGTCTGCCGGACGAGCGCCGGCACGATCTCCGCATACGCGGCCAGCGTGCTGCGGTAAGGCGGCGGCATGTCAGCCTTCACGGCTTCATGCAGTTTCGGCAGCGCGTGGAACGGCACCATCGGGAACATGTGGTGTTCGACGTGATAGTTCATGTTCCAGTACAGGAAGCGGAATACCGGATTCATCCTCACGGTCCGGCAGTTGCGCCGGTGATCGAGCACGTTCTCCGGCATGCCCGCGTGCTGCGTGAGGCCGAAGTACAGGTACAGCCACGCGCCGTACAGGCTCGGCAAGCCGATGTAGAGCACCGGCAGGATCGTGTGCCAGTACAACGCCGCACCGATCACGCACGCATAAACGGTCAGATGAATCCGCACCTCGCGCACGGCCTTCGGCCACTCCGATTCGGGCACGTAGGTGCGCTCCTCGGCGTCGAGCCGGCCGGCGAACGCGAGCACGATCATCTTGCGCAGCTCGCTCGCGACGTGCTTCAGCGCCACCACGTTCAACATGAGCCCGAGCCAGTCGGTCGGCTTCGGCGCGGCGATTTCCGGATCGCGGCCGACGATCAGCGTGTCGGTGTGATGGCGCGCGTGGCTCCAGCGCCAGACCGTCGCGCGGCGGAACACCTGGAACGACGCGACCTGGTACAGCACGTCGTTCATCCAGCGCGTGCGGAACGCGGTGCCGTGTCCGCACTCGTGCCAGCGCGAGTCGGCCGGGCTGCAGTAGAGCGTGCCGTACACGAAGAACGCGAGGATCGCCCACGCGGAATGCGCACGCCAGGCGAGCCACGCGAGCACGCCGCTCGCGACGATCGCCGCGTACCAGATCAGCGTGTCGCGGATCGCGCGCGCATCGTCGCGCTGCATCAGCTGCTTCATCAGCGGCCGCGGCACCGGGCACCGGTACCACGCGGCATTGACGAGGCCCGCGGCACGCGCACGCTCGCCGGCACCGCCGATCATTCGGTAATCCTGACGGCGTGCCGCCGCGTCGCGGTCGTGCGCCTGATCGTTCGTGTGGGCCACGCGTGTCTCCTGATTGTTCGTTTGCGGGAAGCGCGGCACGCGCTTCGCATGCATTCAAAATTAGGCGACGGCCATGCCCCGCTCAATCGAAACATTGACGAAATTTCGCCATCGCTTTAGCGTTCCGGACAGCGCCACACCCCGCTGGCGACGACAGACGAACACGGAGACGACCATGGCCGACCCGACCGGTCCGCGCTGGCGCAAGCGCACCGCGCGCTTCGACGAGATCGCGGCGCTCGCCGGGGTCAGCACGACCACCGTCGACCGCGTGCTGAACGAGCGCGGCAGCGTGTCCGCGCAGGCACGCGAGCGCGTGGTGGCGGCCGCGCGCCAGCTCGGCGTGCCGCGCCAGTTGCCCGACACGCGGCACGGGCTGCTTCACGTCGACGTGCTGCTGCCCGACACCGATGCACCGTTCTTCCGGCGGCTGCAGCAGGCGGTGCAACGCTCGCTGCAGATGCTCGACCGGCGCGTGGTCGTGCACCGGACCATCCTGCCCGCCGCGGACGACGAGCGCGCGGCCGCGCTGATCGAACGGCCCGCTTACCGGCGCGCGGCGCTGATCGTCACCGCGCGCGACACGCCGCGCGTGCGCGACGCACTGGCCGGCGCGATCGCGCGCGGCGAGACCGTCGTCACGATGGTCACCGACATCGGCGGCGTCGGCCGCGTGCACTACGCGGGCATCGACAACTATCGCGCCGGACGCACGGCCGGCTACTACATCGGCCGCCTCGCCGCGCGCCCCGGCCGCGTGCTGCTGCTCGCCGGACGGATGGGCTACCGCGCGCACGCCGACCGGATGGCCGGCTGCATCGACCAGTTGCGGGAAGCCTTTCCCGACCTCCGCTGCGACGACGCGCCGATCGAAACGCTCGACCAGGACGACCGCTGCTACCGCGCGGTGACGAACGCGCTGCACGCGCACGACGACATCGTCGGGATCTACAACAGCGGCGCGGGCTCGGCCGGCATCGAGGCCGCGCTGCGCAAGGCGGGCGCGTCCGGGCGCGTCGTCTGGATCGGCCACGAGATGATCGACCTGCACCGCACCTACATCGAGGCCGGTTCGATGGACATCGCGATCGACCAGGATCCGGACGGCCAGGCGATTTCCGCGCTGCAGCACGTGCTGCACGCGTGCGGGATCGTCGAACAGCCGCCGCCGGGCGACCCGGTCGAATTCCGCGTGTTCTGCTCGGCCAACGTGCGCACCAGCGCGTACCTGCCGGCCTGACGCCCGCCGCGCATCGCGCGGACGCGCGCCGCCAAAAAATCGACCGCCGCATGGGCGATTTTTCGTCAACGTTTGTCATGCAGCCCGCTCGGCACGTCCGTACATTTGGCAGCCATCCAGAACCGGAACGGACGGAGACGATGGCTGAAGCGATACTCATCGGCGTGAACCTCGACGGCGTGCTCGAACACGACGGCCTGCCGCTGCCCACGCCTGCCGAGCGGTTCCAGATGATCGCGGACGCCGGCGTGTTCGACTACGTCGAGAAGAACCCGGTGCACGGCGAGGACCTGTCGCCGTACTTCGCGCTCGTCGACCGGCATGCGCTGCCGATCCGCGTGATCGGCGGCATCTGGTGCGCCGGCCGCGACGAAGCGCACGTCGCCGAGATCGTCGACGCCGGCGCGCGGTTCGGCAGCACGGTACTCAACTGCCAGCTGTACGCGCACCATGCGGACGGCCATCCGCTGTCGGACCGCGAAGTCGCCGACTTCTACCTGCGCGTATACGAACGCGGCGAGCCGGTTGGCTGCCTGCCGAGCCTCGAAGTGCACGTCGACATGTGGAGCGAGGATTTCCCGCGGATCGCGCGCGTCGCGCAATGCGTCGAGCAAACAGGCGTGCCGTTCCGGATCACGCTCGACCATTCGCACCTGCTGTTCAAGCTCGGCAATCGCCCCGAACTCGATGCGTCGGGCCTGCGCGAGCCGGTCGAGCGCGTTCGGCAGCTGCTCGACCCGGCCTCGCCGTCGGCCGTCTACGCCGACTGGATCGCACGCGGCTGGGTCCGCCACGCGCATGCGCGCAGCGTGATTCCGAACAATCCGGAGAACCGCTGGATGCGCCGCGCGGACGGACGGCCCGGCCGCGGCATCCAGTACCCGTTCGTCGAACCGGCGCCGGGCGCGTATCACGGCGAATGGCGCGCGGCACCGCTCGACACGTGGAAGACGGCGCTGCGGCGCCTGCTGGAGTGGCAGGTGCATACGCGGCCGACACCGCTCGAGCAGATCAGCTGCGAGTTCATCCCGTTTCCGGACTACGGCGGCGGCGCCCGCTATTCGATCTTCGACAACAACGTCGCGTGCGCGCAATGGCTGCGCGCCACGTGGCGCGCGCTCGCCGCGGAACCGGCGGATGTGCCGGCCGGCACCGGCGCACGCAGCTTCACCTGATTCGCCCCGCCCCATTCGACACCTGAGGACCGAACGATGACGCAACCCGCCTTTCACTTTTCGCTGAACCGGATGAGCGCGCCGCGCCTGCCGCTCGACCGCTATGTCGCGCTGTGCCGGCGGCTCGGCATCGACTCGATCGAGATTCGCAACGATCTCGACGGCGTCGAGATCACCGACGGCACGCCGGCTTCGGCCGTGCGCGCGACGGCCGAAGCCGGCGGCGTGACGATCCTGACGATCAACGCGCTGCAGCGCTTCGACCAATGGAACGCCGAGCGCGCGGACGAAGCGACCGTGCTCGCCGACTACGCCGCGCAATGCGGCGCACGCGCGCTGGTGCTGTGCCCGACCAACAGCCGCGGCGACACGCGCGAGCCCGCCGCGCGGCACGCCGATCTCGTCAAGGCGCTCAAGGCGCTCGAGCCGATCCTCGACGCGCGCGGCCTGCTCGGCTTCATCGAGCCGCTCGGCTTCGAGGAATGCGCGCTGCGCCGCAAGTCGGACGCGGTGAAGGCCATCTACGCCGCAGCCGGCGAGCAGGTATTCCGGCTCGTGCACGACACGTTCCACCATCATCTGTCGGGCGAGGACATCTTCTTCCCGAACCTGACGGGCCTCGTGCACATCTCGGGCGTCGAAGAAGGCGACCTGCCGGTCGACCGGATGCGCGACGGCCATCGCGTGCTGGTCGGCGGCGCCGACCGGCTCGGCAATGTCCGGCAGCTGCGCGAGCTGCTCGCGCGCGGCTATCGCGGGGCATTCTCGTTCGAGCCGTTCGCGAACGAAATCGCGGAAGCGGGTGACATCGAAGACCGGCTGCGCGCCAGCATCGACTACATCCGCGGCGAGCTGGCGGCTCGCTGAGCGTCGCAGCGGCGCACGCCGCCGCGGCAATCGCCGCGCGGCACGTCGCGTCGCGCATCCTGCCGCGCATGATACGGAATGCGATGCGGTACACGACGTGACGTACGCGCGAGACACGCGCGACACGACGCAGGCAAGCAGGCAATCCACAACAAAACGACGACAGGTCTGGAGACGACATGAAACGAGTTTCGCCAACGGCACTCATCTGCTCAGGATTCCTATGTTATTCGAGTGCTTTCGCGCAAACATCGGTCACGCTATACGGCGTCGCCGACGCCGGCCTCGACTACGTGAGCCAGGTGCAGGCCGGCAACGGCACCACCGCGTCGCGGCTGCGCGCGCAAAGCAGCGACTGGGGCGCGAGCCGGTTCGGGCTGCTCGGCCAGGAAGACATCGGCGGCGGCTATCGCGTGATCTTCAATCTCGAATCGGGCATCAACCTGATGTCGGGCACCGCGGGCGACGGCAACGGCAGCCTGTTCAGCCGCAAGGCGCTCGTCGGCGTGCGCCACGACCGGCTCGGCACGCTGACGTTCGGCCGCAACCTGTTCATCGCGAACGATCAATGGGACATAGATCCGCTGCTGCAGCAAGCCTATTCCGCGACCGCGCTGGTGCGCAGCCGCAACGTGCCGATCACCAGCAACAACGTCGAATACCGGTCGCCATCCTGGAACGGCTTCAGCGTGCACGCGCAGTACGCGCTCGGCAACCAGGCAGGCGGCTTCAATCTCGGCGCGGCGCACGAGTACGGCCGCAGCGACGGCATTCAGCTCACGTACCGCAACGACGTCGTGATGCTGCGCGCGATGTACGACGAGCTGCGCGACGCGAACGGCCGGATGAGCAACGTGTTCGCGAGCTCGCGCGAGGTCTTCGCCGGTGCGAACCTCTATTGGCGCGCGCTGACGTTGCAGGCCGCGTACACGCACCTGAACGCGCCCGACACGCCTGCCGGCCTCGCGCGCAATGCCGATCACTACTGGATCGGCGCGCAGTATCGCGTGACGCCCGCGCTATCGCTCGGCGGCGCCGCGTACTACGTGCACGTCGGTTCGGGGGCCGGCGACGCGACGCACGATCCGTCCGGCCACGCGTCGATGTTCGCGCTCGGCGGCGCGTACAGCCTGTCGAAGCGCACGCTGCTCTACGCGACCGTCGCGCACGTGCGCAACGCGAGCGGCTCGAATTTCTCGGTCGCGAACAACAACCCCGGCACGGACAACGACAACCTCGCGAATCCGCTGCCGGGCCGTTCGCAGACCGGCGTGAACATCGGCATCAATCACTCGTTCTGACGAGCGCGACGGTGCGCGGCCGACGTGAGCCACGCAGCGTCCCACACAACGGAATCACCAGGAGAAAGGAGCACACCATGATCGAATTCGCGTTGTTCGGTGCGGGAAGAATCGGGAAGATCCACGCGGCGAATCTGGCGCGCCACCCGGGCGCGAAACTCAAGTACGTGGTCGACCGCCATGCGCCGTCGGCCGCGGCACTCGCGCAGGCGCACGGCGCGCAGGTCGCCGACCTCGAACGCGCGCTCGGCGACCCGTCCGTGCAGGCCGTCGTGATCGCATCGAGCACCGATACGCACGCGGACCTGATCGTCGCGGCGGCGAACGCGGGCAAGGCCGTGTTCTGCGAGAAGCCGGTCGACCTGAGCGTCGCACGCTCGCGCGAATGCGCGGAGGTCGTGCGCCGCCGCGGCGTCACCTGCATGATCGGCTTCCAGCGCCGCTTCGATCCGACCTTCGCCGCGCTGAAGGCGCGCGTCGAGCGCGGCGAGATCGGCACCCCGGAAATGCTGGTCGTCACGAGCCGCGACCCCGGCGCGCCGCCCGTCGACTACCTCCGCAGCTCGGGCGGCATCTTCAAGGACATGCTGATCCACGACTTCGACGTGTTCCGCTGGATCCTCGGCGACGAAGCGCAGACGCTGCACGCAACCGGCAGTTGCCTGACCGACCCGGCCGTGCGCGACGCCGGCGACATCGATTCGACCGCCGTGACGATCCGCACGCGGCGCGGCCTGCTGTGCCAGATCAACACGTCGCGCCGCGCGGCTTACGGCTACGACCAGCGCTTCGAGCTGCTCGGCAGCAACGGGATGCTGCAGGCCGGCAACGTGCGGCCGACCGAAGTGAGCGCATGGTCGGCGAACGGCATCGCCACCGACGTGCCGGAGCCGTTCTTCCTCGAGCGCTACCGGCACGCGTACGCGGCCGAGATCGCGCACTTCGTCGACGCGCTGCGCGACGGCACGCCGGTCAGGACGACGATCGACGACGGGCTCGCCGCGCTCGAGCTGGCGGAAGCCGCGATGACGTCGTGGCAGACGGGGCGCGTGGTCGAGGTGTGACGCACGCGACGGCGGCCGGCGGCAGCACGCCGCCGCCGTGCGGCGGGTGCCGGGCCGGATCCGCTACGCCGGACCGGCCCGGCCGCAGCGGCAGCGGCAGCGCGCCGAACGGCGCACGGCGCAGCCGTGAAAGCACGTATCATGGCGGCATGATCGGCGTCGCCGACACCCCGCTTCTTCACCATCATGCTCGATCACCTTATCTGCGACTGCGACGGCGTGCTCGTCGACAGCGAAGTCATTGCCGACCGCGTGCTGCTCGAAACGCTGTCCGCCACCTTCCCGCATCTCGATTTCGAAGCCGCCGCGAAGTCTGCGTTCGGCCAGCAGACGTCGCGCTTTCTCGCGGGGCTCGAAGCGCATTTCGGCATCCGGATGCCGGACAACTTCATCGAGACCGTCGAGCGCAACATCGAAACCGGTCTCGCGCAATCGCTCGCGCCGATCACCGGCGTGCGCGACGCGTTGCTGAAGGTCGGCCTGCCGGCCGCGGTGGTGTCGAACAGCCGGCTCGTGCGCGTGCGCAGCTCGCTGAAACGCGCGTCGCTCACCGAAATCTTCGGCGAGCGCGTGTTCAGCTCCGAGCAGGTCGCGCGGCCGAAGCCCTACCCCGACGTGTACCTGCATGCGGCGCGCACGCTTGGCGTCGCGCCGGCGCGCTGCATCGTCGTCGAGGACAGCGTGTCGGGCCTGAACGCCGCGCGCGCGGCGGGCATGAAGACGATCGCGTTCGTCGGCGCGAGCCACATCCCCGACAACTACGCGGACGCGCTGCGCGCGATGGGCATCACGCGGATCATGCGCAGGATGGATGAACTGCCGGCGCTCGTCGCGGCCGGCCTGCGCGGCGAATTCGGCGACGTGCAGTCCTGACCGACCGCCGCGCCGAAGCGACATCACCGGCGTGCGGCTCGCTGCGCACGCCGTATCGCGGGCGCCACGGTGCGCCCGCCACGCCGGCCCTCAGGCCGGCTCGCAGCAGCGCTCGCGCGCGGCCGCCAGCGCTTCGCGGAATTCGACGAGCTCCGCGATCGTCAGCATCGGCAGCCCGTGCTGCTGCGCGAAACGCTCGACGTCGTCGCCGCGCGTCATCGTGCCGTCGGGATTCATCAGCTCGCACAGCACGCCCGCCGGCTTCAGCCCCGCGAGGATCGACAGGTCGACCGTGCCTTCGGTGTGGCCGCGGCGCGCCAGCACGCCGCCCGGTTGCGCGCGCAGCGGAAACACGTGGCCGGGGCGCACGATGTCGTACGGCTTCGCATCGTCGGCGATCGCCGCGCGGATCGTCGTCACGCGGTCGGCCGCGGACACGCCGGTATGCACGCCTTCGCGCGCCTCGATCGACACGGTGAACGCGGTGCCGTTGCGGCTCTCGTTGGTCTGCACCATCGGCGGCAGCTCGAGCGCGCGGACCTTGTCGTCGGTCAGGCACAGGCACACGATGCCGCTGCACTCGCGGATCAGGAGCGCCATCGTCTCGGGCGTGATGCGTTCGGCGGCGACGATCAGGTCGGCCTCGTTTTCACGGTCGTGATCGTCCTGCAACACGACCGCGCGGCCCGCGCGCAACGCGTCGAGCGCGGCGGCGATGCGCGGCGGCACCGGTTCGGAATCCAGCAGCGGGAGATCGGCAAAGGCGTCGGCGGGTGCCGACGAAACGGACTTGAAGGACATGTGAAACGCTCCTCGCAATTACGATTTGGGCGAAAAACGTTTCAGGGCATTGCAAACAGACAGAACGACAACCCGCTTCGCACGCATGGCAAAGCGGCCCTGACGGACATGACTATCTGCACATCTTCTCTCATCCGGACTATGACCGTCGGCTCTGGCATTCGACCAGATCTGCTGACCCCGCGCGGATGCGCGGGCGCTCGCGGGCTCGCCGGCTTTCGCCAGCCTACCGCCGGTGGGGAATTTCGCCCCGCCCTGAAGACGCACTGATTACCGGCCCGGGGGTCTCCCCGTGGAACGGCCGGCCAAGCATACATCAGCTGCGCGCACCGCGCAGCGAACCACACCTAAAACCTTACTGACGACGCCGTCTAACGGGATCGTCCGAACGGCCGACACCGGGCCTGCGCGCGTCCCGATGGAACCGGCGCCGGGCCGCCGACCCGCCCGCGCGCTCAGCCGGCCGCGTGCGCGGCGTCGGGCACGAGCCAGCGCGGCGGCACCTCGGGGCTCACCGTCACGCGGAACGCGCGCGCCTCGCTGTCGCCGGGATTGCGCAGGCTGTACGGCTGGTCGGCGTCGAACACGATCGCGTCGCCGGTCGCGAGCAACTGGCGGCGATCGTGCACGCTGACTTCGAGCGTGCCCTCGCTGACGACCAGGTTGACCGTCGTGCCGGGCGCGCGGCGCGTGCCGGGCTCCGTGTGCAGCGGCGCGATCCGCAGCTCGTGGAACTCGGCCGCGGCCGGCTCGCCTTCCGGATACAGCGCGCGCGCCGAGAAGCGGCCGTTCGAGCTGACGACGCGCGCCGCGCGCTCGGCTGCCAGGTGCTCGAAGCCGTTCACCGCGTGACGGCGCAGGAATGCGGCGACCGATACCTTGAGCGCCGCGGCGATCTTGCAGAGCACCTTGATCGACGGCACGCTGCGCGCGGATTCGATCTGCGCGAGCATCGCGCGCGACACGCCGGACAGCCGCGCGAGCGCATCGAGCGACAGCTGCCGCTCGGCGCGCAGGCGCGCGAGGTTCACGCCGACGACCTGCTCGAGGACGTCGAGCGACGCGGACGTCCGCGCGTCGACGGCATTGCCGGATTCGAAGGAAGACACGTCGCGCACCAGCGCAAGGGGTGAAGACATAGCATGGCCTCCGGGCCGCCGCGCGGCCCTGCGAATGGGGTAAGCCTGAATCGGAATCGGGTTGCGCCACGAACGGCGCGTATCGAGACGCTATCACCCGGCCCCGACCCGGCAAACGAAGTTATCTTCACACCGTTATCAGCATCGCGGAGGAATGCGTTTCTCGCGAACCTTTTCCTGTCGCCATAGCGCCGGTGCACCGCCGCCCCGATGCACCGTCAATGCGCGGCCGGTGCGGCGCCGCGCGCCGGCGCGCGCGCATCGAGCCGCATCGCGAGCCACGTGACGACGAGCGCCGCGAACGTCACCGCGACGGCGACCCACGGCAGCGCGTCGAGCGCGAAGCCGTGCCCCAGCGCGAGGCCGCCGAGCCACGCGCCGGCCGCATTGCCGACGTTGAACGCGCCGATGTTCAGCGTCGACGCGAGGTGCGGCGCGCTCGCGGCCTTCTCGACGACGCGCGCCTGCAGCGGCGGCACCGTCGCGAACGCGGCGATTCCCCATACGAACACGGTCACCGCGGCCGCGACCGGCAGGTGGCTCGTCTTCGCGAACACGGCCATCACGGCCATCAGCGCGACCAGGATCGCGATCAGCGACGGCATCAGCGCGCAATCGGCGAGCTTGCCGCCGAGCGTGTTGCCGACCGTCAGCCCCGCGCCGAACAGCACGAGGATCAACGCGACCGCGCGCGGCGAATAACCGGTGACGGTTTCGAGGATCGGCGCGATATACGTGAACACGACGAACACGCCGCCGAAACCGAGCACGGTCATCAGCAGCGCGAGCCAGACCTGCGGCTCCTTCAGCACGCGCACTTCGTGGCCGAGGCCGACGGGCCTGCTGTCGTGGCGGTTCGGCACCAGCAGCGCGACGCCGCCGAGCGACAGCACGCCGAGCGCGGCGACGATCCAGAACGACGCGCGCCAGCCGAGCAGCTGGCCGACGAACGTGCCGAACGGCACGCCGAGCACGTTCGACAGCGTGAGGCCCGTGAACATCAGCGCGATCGCGCTCGCGCGCTTGTCGGCCGGCACGAGCGACGCGGCGACCACGGCGCCGATCCCGAAGAACGAGCCGTGCGCGAACGACGTGACGACACGCGCGACCATCAGCATCGCGTAGCCGGACGCGGTCGCGCACAGCACGTTGCCGACGATGAAGATCGCCATCAGCAGCTGCAGCGCGGCCTTGCGCGGCATGCGGCTCGTCAGCACCGCGAGCAGCGGCGCGCCGGCCGCAACGCCGAGCGCGTAGCCGGTGACCAGCAGCCCGGCCGACGGCAGCGACACGGCGAGGTCGTGCGCGACTTCGGGCAACAGGCCCATGATGATGAATTCGGTGGTGCCGATGGCGAAGGCGCTGATCGCGAGCGCCAGGAGCGGAATGGGCATGACGTTCTCCGAAAGGGCGGCGGGCGCGACGCCCGGTCGGTGCCGCACCGCACAAAAGGCGGGATCTGCGCGCATTGTCCCGAATACGCCTATCTTTGATAATTGGCGTGGCATTTGAACCATTTTCAAAAATTTCTGGAAAATCCGATGGATCGACTGGGCGACATCCGGCTGTTCGTCGAGGCGGCCGAACTGGGCAGCCTGTCCGCGGCCGGGCGCAAGCTGAACCTCACGCCGGCCGCCGCGAGCGCGCGCCTCGCGAAGCTCGAGGCGAAGGTCGCGACGCGGCTGTTCGAGCGCTCCACGCGGCAACTGCGGCTCACCGACGAAGGCCGGCTCTACCTGAACTGCTGCCGGCAGGCGCTGCAGGCGCTCGACGACGCGCACGCGCTGCTGCAGGAAGGCCGCAACGTGGTGGCCGGCAAGGTGCGGCTGTCGTCGACGTCCGATTTCGGCCGCAACCAGCTGCTCGACTGGCTCGACGAATTCACCACGCTGCATCCGGGCGTCACGTTCTCGCTGACGGCGTCCGATTCGGCGTCGAACCTGTGGCAGGACGAGATCGACCTCGCGATCCGCTTCGCCGCCCCGCCCGACGGCGCGTTGATCGCGCGCCGGCTCGCCGCGAACCGGCGCGTGCTGTGCGCGGCGCCGTCGTTCGTCGAGCGCCACGGCGTGCCGGCCGATCCGCACGATCTGGCCCGCTTTCCCTGCAACGTGATCACGATCGCGTCGGGCCCGATGAACACGTGGCGCTTCACGCGCGGCGACGAGGTGCAGACCCACACGGTGCCGGTGTCGACCGCGTTCGAGACCAACGACGGCGGCTTGACCCGCGAATGGACGCTGCGCGGCCACGGCATCGCGCTGAAGTCGCTGTGGGACATCGCCGACGACGTGCGCGCCGGCCGGCTGCGCGTGCTGCTGCCCGACTGGCGGCACCAGGACGCGCCGCTGCACGCGATCTATCACAGCAAGCGCTACATGGCGCCGCGCGTGCGCGTGCTGCTCGACTTCCTCGCCGAGCGCTTCGCGCGCGAGGAAGCGGCGCTCGACGACCTGCTGAACGCGTGCCGCTGACGGCTGCCGCGCCGTCATATCAGGGTCGGAATGCAACGAAAGGCGTCGCGCGGCCGCAACCCGCCGCCCGCCCGGCACGGCGCGTAAAGCTATAATGGAAGGCTTTCCCGACGGCTTTTCACGCGTTCACGCGTTGCGCGAGAGGCTCGCCCGACGCGCGCTGCGCGCCCCGGTCCGCCACGCGGCACCGGCACGCGCCGCTGCATCGCAGCAGCCGTCCCGATTCACCCTTGACGACGCCCCCAGGTCAACCACTGCGAACGGCGAATCCCCATGACCAAGAAAGTTTACGTAAAGACCTTCGGCTGCCAGATGAACGAGTACGACTCGGACAAGATGGTGGACGTGCTCAATGCGGCCGAAGGCCTCGAAAAGACCGATACCCCGGAAGACGCGGACATCATCCTGTTCAACACGTGCTCGGTGCGTGAGAAGGCGCAGGAAAAGGTGTTCTCCGATCTCGGCCGCGTGCGCGAGCTGAAGGAAGCGAAGCCGGGCCTGCTGATCGGCGTCGGCGGCTGCGTCGCCAGCCAGGAAGGCGCGTCGATCGTGTCGCGCGCGCCGTACGTCGACCTCGTGTTCGGCCCGCAAACCTTGCACCGCCTGCCGCAGATGATCGACGCGCGCCGCGAGAGCGGCCGCGCGCAGGTCGACATCTCGTTCCCGGAAATCGAGAAGTTCGACCACCTGCCGCCCGCGCGCGTCGAGGGGCCGAGCGCGTTCGTGTCGATCATGGAAGGCTGCTCGAAGTACTGCAGCTACTGCGTCGTGCCGTACACGCGCGGCGATGAAGTGTCGCGCCCGCTCGACGACGTGCTGACCGAAGTGGCCGGCCTCGCCGACCAGGGCGTGCGCGAAGTCACGCTGCTCGGCCAGAACGTGAACGCCTACCGCGGCGCGCTGGCGGCCGGCTCGTCCGAAATCGCCGATTTCGCGACGCTGATCGAATACGTCGCCGACATCCCCGGCATCGAACGGATCCGCTACACGACGTCGCATCCGAAGGAATTCACGCAGCGCCTGATCGACACCTACGCGAAGGTGCCGAAGCTCGTGAGCCACCTGCACCTGCCGGTCCAGCACGGCTCCGACCGCATCCTGATGGCGATGAAGCGCGGCTACACGGTGCTCGAATACAAGTCGGTGATCCGCAAGCTGCGCGCGATCCGCCCGGACCTGTCGCTGTCGACCGACATGATCGTCGGCTTCCCCGGCGAGACCGAAGAGGATTTCGACAAGATGATGGCGCTCGTGCACGAGATGAGCTACGACACCAGCTTCTCGTTCATCTACAGCCCGCGCCCCGGCACGCCGGCCGCGAACCTGCACGACGACACGCCGCGCGAGGTCAAGCTCAAACGCCTGCAACATCTGCAGGCGACCATCGAGGAAAACGTCGCGCGCATCAGCCAGTCGATGGTCGGGAAGGTCGAGCGGATCCTCGTCGAGGGCCCGTCGCGCAAGGATCCGAACGAACTGTCGGGCCGCACCGAGAACAACCGGGTCGTGAATTTCCCTGCGCCGCTCGCGTCGCACCCGCGCCTGATCGGCCAGATGATCGACGTGAAGATCAACCATGCGTACCCGCACTCGCTGCGCGGCGAGCTGCTGCTCGTCAGCGACGACGCGAGCGCGGCCACCCACTGACCGACTGACGTTCCACAGGAGCCCGACGCTACTTTGAAGACCGTCCAAGCACTGGAATTCACCGCGCCGCGCGACGACAACGCGCGCCTCGCCAACCTCTGCGGCCCGCTCGACGAGAACCTGCGGCAGATCGAACAGGCGCTCGACGTCACGCTCGCGCGGCGCGGCCACCGGATCACGATCCGCGGGCGCGGCGCGAAGCTCGCGCTCGCGGCGCTCGAGAACTTCTACAACCGCGCGCGCGATCCGCTGTCGGTCGACGATATCCAGCTCGCGCTGGTCGAAGTGCGCCACACGTCCGGCAACGGCCGCCAGGACACGCTCGACGTGCGCTTTCGCGGCGATCCCGACCATCCGTTCGACGAGCCCGTCGTGCAGCTCGACGATGAAATGCCGGACGAAGAACCCGCGCCGAAGCTCTACACGCGGCGCGCCGACCTGCGCGGCCGCACGCCCGCGCAGCGCGAATACCTGAAGCAGATCCTGCAGCACGACGTGACGTTCGGCATCGGGCCGGCCGGCACCGGCAAGACCTACCTCGCGGTCGCGTGCGCGGTCGACGCACTCGAGCGCGACCAGGTCAAGCGGATCGTGCTGACGCGCCCGGCCGTCGAGGCCGGCGAGCGGCTCGGCTTCCTGCCGGGCGATCTCGCGCAGAAGGTCGACCCGTACCTGCGGCCGCTGTACGACGCGCTGTACGACCTGCTCGGCTTCGACAAGACCGCGAAGATGTTCGAGCGCCAGATGATCGAGATCGCGCCGCTCGCCTACATGCGCGGCCGCACGCTGAACCACGCGTTCATCATCCTCGACGAGGCGCAGAACACGACGCCCGAGCAGATGAAGATGTTCCTCACGCGGATCGGTTTCGGCTCGAAGGCCGTCGTCACCGGCGACACGAGCCAGGTCGACCTGCCGCGCGGGCACAAGAGCGGCCTCGTCGAGGCGCAGCAGGTGCTCGGCGGCGTGCGCGGCATCGCGCTCACGCGCTTCACGAGCGCCGACGTCGTGCGCCATCCGCTCGTCGCGCGCATCGTCGAGGCGTACGACGACTTCCACGCGCAGCACAAGGACGCGTAGGAAGCCGGCGGCGCCCGCGCGCCGCACCGGCCGACGGCTCCAGCCCGGCCCGCCCGACGGCGCGCCGGGCATTTTTTCGCCTGCGCGCGGCCGGTTCGAATTCGGGAGCGATCGGCCGTTTGGTGTATCCTCAACGCGTTCCAATCGCCGCACCCGTCATGAAATCTTCCCGTTCTCGCAAGTCCGGGCGCGACCAGTCCGCCGCGCCCGATTCCCCCCGTCTTTCGCTGTTCGATGCGAAGGGCAAGGCCCGGACCGTCAACGCGCAAGGGCTTCGAATCGACTTCCCGGACGGCCGCAGCCTGATGTTCGACCTGTCGGGCAGCTCGGGCGAGGCGGCCGTCGCGATCGTCGCGCAGCACAACGATCCGGCGATGCGCGCGAAGCTCGCGCTGCAGCCCGAGCACTACGACAGCGTGACGCTGCACGTGGGTGCCGAACCCGCGCCGCGCGACGAGGAAATCGCGGAAATGGCGGACGAGCTGCGCGAGCTGGAGCTCGACCTGTCCGTGCAGTACGGTGACGAGATCACCGCCGACATCCGCAAGACGCTGCCGAAGCGCAAGCTGATCGCCGAATGGCTCGAGCCGGCGCTGTTCGCGAACGCGCAGCTCACCGTGCGCTTCGTCGGCGAGGAAGAAGGCCGCACGCTGAACGCCGGCTACCGCCACAAGGACTACCCGACCAACGTGCTGACCTTCGCGTACGACCCGGCGCCCGACGGCACCGTGATCGGCGACCTCGTGCTGTGCTGCCCGGTCGTCGAGAAGGAAGCGCACGAACAGGACAAGCCGCTCATCGCCCATTACGCGCACCTGCTGGTGCACGGCGCGCTGCACGCGCAGGGCTACGATCACGAGACGAGCGACGAGGACGCCGCCGAAATGGAAGCGCTCGAAGTCGACATCCTCGCGAAGCTGGGCTTCCCGAACCCGTACCAGTAAAAGCCGTCTGCACCATGCACCACGCCGCGATGCTGCCGCCCGCCTACCCGCCGTCGATCGGCGAGGGACGGCTGCTGACGGAAGACGAACTCGCGGCGTCGCTCGCGCACACGATGCGCGACTGGGACGGCCGGCAGGATCTCTGGCTGTTCGGCTATGGCTCGCTGATCTGGAACCCCGGGCTGCCGACCGTCGCCGCCGTGCGCGGCAAGGTGCACGGCTACCATCGCGGGCTCTACCTGTGGTCGCGCGTGAACCGCGGCACGCCCGAACGTCCGGGCCTCGTGCTCGCGCTCGATCGCGGCGGCTCGTGCTCGGGCATCGCGTTCCGGCTCGCGGGCCCGACTGCGCAGCCGCATCTCGAGACGTTGTGGAAACGCGAGATGCCGATGGGGTCGTACCGACCCGCGTGGCTGCCGTGTACGCTCGAGACCGGCGAACGCGTGAACGCGCTGGCATTCGTGATGCGCCGCGACGTGCCCACCTACACCGGCAAGCTGACCGACCCCGTCGTGAAGGAAGTGTTCAGCTGCGCGGCCGGCCGCTACGGCACGACGCTCGACTACGTGAGCCGCACCGTGGACGCGCTGCGCGCGAGCGGCATCCCCGACCGCGCGCTGGAAGGGCTGCTCGCGCGATGCCGGTGATGCCCGACCGGCCGGCTTGCGCGACACCGGCCGCCGCCCCCGTGCATTCGAAGGAGAATCCGCGCCGATGAACCCGTCACGCAGATCGCGCGTCATGCTGGCCGCGCTGCTCGTCGCCACGAGCGTCGCGCTGTCCGGCTGCGGCATGTTCGGTTGCGGCGGCGCCGCGACCAACGGCGCGGCCGCCGGCGGCTGTTCCGCCGGCATGCGCTTCTGAGGGTCCGGGCGCCCGCCCGGCCCGCCCTGCACGCGACAAAATGCCGCCGACGCCGACCGGCCGGCCGGTCGCCTCCGCTTTTTTTGCCGCCGTGCCCCGCCGCCCCTTTCTGAGATAGGATGGATACACAGGACGGCGTCGCGCCCGGCGCGGCCGTTCCCGAGCGGGGCTCGCGTGCGCCGCCTGCCCCTGGCCGGACGGCCGGTGTGACACGGCCGCGCCATGCCCTTGGTGTATCCTTGCCTACTCCGTGACCGCGCGCCCCGGCATGACCCGGGCGCACCACCATGAACGATTCGTATCCCAGTCGTAAGCTCACCGACAAACCGCAAGAAAAGCGCTCGCTGCTCGAGCGCCTGACCGACTTCATCTCGCCCGAGCCGGAATCCCGGTCCGAGCTGCTGGAAATCCTCCAGGACGCCCACGAACGCAACCTGATCGACGCCGATTCGCTGTCGATGATCGAAGGCGTGTTCCAGGTGTCCGACCTGTGCGCCCGCGACATCATGGTGCCGCGCGCGCAGATGGACGCGATCAACATCGCCGACAAGCCTGAAGACTTCATCCCGTTCGTCCTCGAGAAGGCGCACTCGCGCTACCCCGTGTACGAGGAGAACCGCGACAACGTGATCGGCGTGCTGCTCGCGAAGGACCTGCTGCGCTTCTACGCCGAAGAGGAATTCGACGTGCGCGGGATGCTGCGCCCCGCCGTGTTCATTCCCGAATCGAAGCGCCTGAACGTGCTGCTGCACGACTTCCGCGTGAACCGCAACCACCTCGCGATCGTCGTCGACGAATACGGCGGCGTCGCGGGCCTGATCACGATCGAGGACGTGCTCGAACAGATCGTCGGCGACATCGAGGACGAATACGACTTCGACGAGGAAGCCGGCAACATCATCTCGGGGCCGGACGGCCGCTTCCGCGTGCGCGCGCTCACCGAGATCGAACAGTTCAACGAGGCGTTCGGCACCGACTTCCCCGACGACGAGGTCGACACGATCGGCGGGCTGATCACCCATCATTTCGGCCGCGTGCCGCACCGCGGCGAGAAGCTGCAGCTCGGCAACCTCGTGTTCGAGATCCAGCGCGGCGATGCGCGCCAGGTCCACGTGCTGCTGGTGCGCCGCAACCCCCTCGCGAGCCGCCGCGCCGAAACCTCGCACGAAGACTGACCGTCTCGCGCCGGCCGCGTCTCCTTCAACCGCTCGCCCTCTTTCGCTTCACATGGACGATCCGATCCCGTCCCGCCCGGCTGGCGGTCTTCTCGCGCCGGCGCCCGGCCGCACGCTGCCGCGCTGGCACTATCCGGCCGCGCTGCTCGCCGGCGCGGCCAATACGCTCAGCTTCGCACCGACCCCGCACGGCGGCTGGCTGCAGCTCGTCGTATTCGTCTGGTTTTTCGCGCAGCTGACGCGCACGTCGAGCTGGCGCGGCGCCGCGCTCACCGGCGGCGCGTTCGGCTTCGGCAACTTCATCAGCGGCATCTGGTGGCTCTACATCAGCATGCACGTGTACGGCGAGATGGCCGCACCGCTCGCGGGCGGCGCGCTGGTGCTGTTCTCGCTCTACCTGTCGCTGTACCCGGCGTTCTCGGCGGGGCTCTGGTCGTTTTGCGCGGGCCATGCATGGCATCGCCGCGAACCCGATCCGCGGCCGTTCTCGCCGACCTGGCACGGCGCGTTCGCGTTCGCGAGCGCCTGGGCGCTCGGCGAATGGCTGCGCGGCACCGTATTCACCGGCTTCCCGTGGCTCGCGAGCGGCTATCCGCAGGTCGACGGACCGTTCGCAGGCTTCGCGCCGGTCGTCGGCGTGTACGGCATCGCCTGGGTGCTCGCGCTGTTCGCCGCGCTGGTCGTGCAGGCGCTCGTCGCCGCGCGCCGGGCGCCCGCATCCGAACGCGGCGCCGCCGGCAACGCGCGCGTGCGCATCGCCGCGCCGACCGGCATCGCCGTCGCGCTCGTCGCGGCCGGCATCGCGCTGTCGCAGGCCGCGTGGACCGTGCCCGCGAACGCGCCGCTCACGGTGCGGCTGCTCCAGGGCAACGTGAAGCAGGACATCAAGTTCGAGCAGGAAGGCATCGACGCGGCGATCAAGATGTACACGCAGATGATCGTCGAGAAACCGGCCGACCTGATCGTCACGCCGGAGACCGCGATCGCGGTGATGATCCAGGAGCTGCCCGAACCGTTCGCCGTCGCGATCCGCAAGTTCAGCGACACGACCGGCTCGGCCGTGCTGTTCGGCGCGGTCGGCGCATCGGTCACGCCGGACGGCCACTACGTCGACTACACGAACAGCCTGTACGGCGTAACGCCGCACTCGCGCGACATCTATCACTACGACAAGCACCATCTCGTGCCCTTCGGCGAGTTCATCCCGTGGGGCTTCCGGTGGTTCGTCGACCTGATGAAGATGCCGCTCGGCGACTTCGCGCGCGGCGCGCCAGTGCAGAAGCCGTTCCTCGTGCACAACCAGCCGGTGATGGCCGACATCTGCTACGAGGACTTGTTCGGCGAGGAAATCGCCGCGACGATCCGCGACAATCCGCAGCCGCCCGGCGTGCTCGTCAACGTGACGAACCTCGCGTGGTTCGGCGACACGATCGCGCTCGACCAGCACCTGCAGATCGCGCGGATGCGCGCGCTCGAAACGGGCCGGCCGATGCTGCGCTCGACCAATACCGGGATGACCGCCGCGATCGATGCGCGCGGCCGCGTGCTCGGCCAGCTCAAGCCGTTTACGATCGGCTCGCTCGATGTGCGGATCGAAGGCACGAGCGGCTTCACGCCGTACGTGACGAGCGGCAACAACATCGTGCTCGCGGTGTCGCTGGTGCTGCTCGCGTTCGGCTTCACGTTCGGGCCGGGCCTGCGCCGCCGCAACGGCGCGAAGGCCGGCGGAGACCGGCACGCCTGACGCATCGGGCGGCCGGCGCGCGCGGCGCGGCGCAGCCGCCGCCGTCGATGCGGCATGCGGACCGCCCTGCCCGCCGACGTTCGGCGCACGAGGCCGAGTCCGCACGACACCCCGGCAAGCCGCATGCAGGAAGCAACGACGCGCGACGGCGCGCCGGCCAGCCGTTCAGGCCGGCCGCTGCGCGGCCGCGGCCAGCCCGCGCAGATCCCGCCCGAGCGCTTCCAGCACCGGCGCCCATGCGCCGAACGTCGGCTGCCGGTACAGCGTCGCGGTCGGATACCACGGGCTGTCGGTGCGCTCGAGCAGCCATGGCCAGTGCGGATTCACGTCGAGCAGCACCCAGGTGCGTGCGCCGAGCGCGCCCGACAGGTGCGCGACCGACGTGCAGACCGTGATCACCAGATCCAGCGCGCCGATGAACGCGGCCGTATCGTCGAAACTCTCGAGTTCGCCGGTGAAGTCCTCGATCGCGAAACCGGCCGCGCGCGCCGCGGCGACATCCGCGTCCGCGCCCGGCTGCAGCGAGTAAAACGCGACGCCGTCGACACCGCGCAACGCATCGGCATAACGCTCGAGCCCGACGCGCCGCAACGGATTGCGCTGGTGCCCCGCGCTGCCCGTCCATACGAGCCCGACCTTCAGCCGGCCATCGCCCGCGAGCCGCGCTCGCCATGCGTCGCGCGCACGCGGATCGGCATGCAGGTACGGCACCGCCGCGCCGAGCGTCGACGTCTCCATCCCGAGCATCAACGGCAGGCCGATCAGCGGCACTTCGTAGTCGAATGCCGGCAGCGCGTCGACGCCGCCGCCCGCGCTGAACGCATCCGCGTGTGCGCCGAGGCTGCGCCGCATCAGCGTGCCCACCTGCGGAAACGTGTTCCACGCGAGCCGGCCGCCCTCGCGGTGCACGCGCTCGGCGAGCGGCGCGACGAAGCGCGCGAACTGCAGCACGTCGCCGAGCCCCTGCTCGCCCCAGACGAGCAGCGTCTTGCCCGCGAGCGGCTCGCCCTGCCAGCGCGGGCCGGGCAGCACCGGCCGGCGGCCGCGCAGCTCGCCGGCGCCGTCCCAGCGCGCCTCGTGGCCGCGCCAGCCGGCCGCGTAGTTGCCGCGCACGAGCTGGATGATCGCGAGGTTGAAACGGAACGACGCATCGTCGGGCGCGAGCTCGCACGCGCGCGCCGCATGACGCTCGGCGTCGTCCCAGCGCTGCGCCTCCTTCATCGCCATCGCGATGTTGTTCTGCGCGAGCGCATTGTCGGGCGCGATCTCCGCGAGCCGCGCCGCGCACGCGAGCGCGCCGTCGAGGTCCTGCGTCGCGAGCCGCGCGACGACCAGGTTGGTCCACACCTGCACGTCGTGCGGGTCGGCCGCCACGGCCGCGTCGAGCAGCGCGATTTCTTCGTTGCGGTCGCCGCCCGACAGCCGCAGCGCGATCGCCAGGTTGTTGCGCAGCGACGGCCAGCCCGGATCGAGCGCATAGGCGGCGCGGTACGACGCGACGGCGTCGGCGTGACGCCCGAGCATCTGCAGCGCATAGCCATGATTGAAACTCGCGCCGGCGCCCGGATGCACGCGCAGCGCGCATTCGGCCAGCGCGAGCGCGTCGGCGCCACGCTGCCGTGCGACGAGCACCGCGGTAAGCTGCGCGAGCGCGGCCATGTCGACGGCGTGCAGATGGCCGGCGGCGGCGAGCCAGAGCGCATGCGAGTCGCGCTCGCCGCGCGCGTGCGCGTCGGCGGCCTGCCCGAGCAGCGCAAGCAGCGGCGGCATCAGCGGAATGAGGAGGTCGTTCGAATCGTCCATGCGGTCCGGAGTGGGCAATCGGTCGCGCGGCAGGCGTCGCGCGCGCCGCAATACGCGCATCTTAACGCCCGCGCAAAGCGGCGCGGCAGGCGGAGCGAGCAGCGCATCGCGACACCGCGCGCGAGCGCACCACGCGCATCGACGACCCGCGCACAGGCCGCGCACGGCTCGCCCGAAACACCGCCGACGCCCCCTTCGTCCGCGTTCCGGCCGCATCCGGCCGCCGATCCGGTAAAATTGCACGTTTCAGCACACTAACAAGCCGCGCCGCCGCGCGAGCCGACCCTCCGGGCCCCGCCCGGAGCGCCGCCCGCAACGGAGCGCCAGCGCCACGAAGGCTCTTCATGCTTACGTTTCAGCAAATCATCCTGACGCTGCAGTCCTACTGGGACAAGCAGGGTTGCGCCCTGCTCCAGCCCATCGACATGGAAGTCGGCGCGGGCACGTCGCACGTCCACACGTTCCTGCGCGCGGTCGGCCCCGAGCCGTGGCGCGCCGCCTACGTGCAGCCGTCGCGCCGCCCGAAGGACGGCCGCTACGGCGAGAACCCGAACCGCCTGCAGCATTACTACCAGTACCAGGTCGTGCTCAAGCCGGCGCCGGAAAACATCCTCGACCTGTATCTCGGTTCGCTGGAAGCGCTCGGCTTCGACCTGAAGCAGAACGACGTGCGCTTCGTGGAAGACGACTGGGAGAACCCGACGCTCGGCGCGTGGGGCCTCGGCTGGGAAGTGTGGCTGAACGGCATGGAAGTCACGCAGTTCACGTATTTCCAGCAGGTCGGCGGCCTCGACTGCAAGCCCGTGCTCGGCGAGATCACGTACGGCCTCGAGCGCCTCGCGATGTACCTGCAGAAGGTCGAGAACGTGTACGACCTCGTGTGGACCGAATGGGAAGAGCAAGGCCCGAACGGCCCCGAGCTGCGCCGCCTGTCGTACGGCGACGTCTACCACCAGAACGAGGTCGAGCAGTCGACCTACAACTTCGAGCACGCGAACGTCGACCTGCTGTTCACGTTCTTCAACAGCTACGAAGCGGAAGCGAAGAAGATGATCGACGCGCAGCTCGCGCTGCCCGCGTACGAGCTCGTGCTGAAGGCCGGCCACACGTTCAACCTGCTCGACGCGCGCGGCGCGATCTCGGTCACGGAACGCGCGGCGTACATCGGCCGCATCCGCGCGCTGTCGCGTCTCGTCGCGCAGGCTTACTACGACTCGCGCGAGAAGCTCGGCTTCCCGATGCTCGGCAACCCGCCGGGCGTGCCGGGCCTCACCACCGACGCCCAGGACGCCGCCCAGCCGGCATGGGCGCCGCCGCTCAAGGTCGAACGCAAGATCGATCAGGACTGACGAGACGAGATTCAATCCACACATGACGCACAATCATCCCGCCCCCCTGCTCGTCGAACTGCTGACCGAAGAGCTGCCGCCGAAGGCCCTCGCGCGCCTCGGCGACGCATTCGCCGAAGGCCTCGCGCAACGCCTCGCGGCGCGCGATCTCATCGAAGGCGAACTCGTATTCGAACGCTACGCCACGCCGCGCCGCCTCGCGGTCGTCGTGCAGAACGTGCGCGCCGTCGCGCCTGAAAAGCAGGTCCGCGAAAAGGTCCTGCCGGTGTCCGTCGCGCTCGACGCCGAAGGCCGGCCGACCGCCCCGCTCGCGAAGAAGCTCGCGGCGCTCGGCCATCCGAACCTGTCGATCGCCGATCTCGAGCGCGCGCAGGACGGCAAGGCCGAAGCGTTCTTCGTCAACTACTCGGCGGCCGGCGCGACACTCGCCGACGGGCTGCAGGCCGCGCTCGACGAAACGCTCGAGAAGCTGCCGATCCCGAAGGTCATGACCTACCAGCGCCCGGACGGCTCCGACGTGAAGTTCGTGCGTCCGGTGCACCGCCTGACCGTGCTGCACGACGACCGCATCGTGCCCGTCACCGCGTTCGGCGTCGATGCCGGCGACACCACGCTCGGCCACCGCTTCCTGTCCGACGGCCTCGTCGCGATCCAGCATGCGCGCGCGTATGCCGACACGCTGCGCGACAAGGGCCGCGTGATCGCGCACTTCGCCGATCGCCGCGAAACGATCCGCACGCAGCTGAACGAACACGCGAACGGCGACACGGTCGTGATGCCCGAGTCGCTGCTCGACGAAGTGACGTCGCTGGTCGAATGGCCGGTCGTCTATCCGTGCCGCTTCGAGGACGAATTCCTGCAGGTTCCGCAGGAATGCCTGATCCTCACGATGCAGACGAACCAGAAGTACTTCGCGCTCACCGACGTCGCCGGCAAGCTGCGCTCGCGCTTCCTGATTGTGTCGAACATCGAGACGAAGACGCCGGGCGAGATCATCGAAGGCAACGAGCGCGTCGTGCGCCCGCGCCTCGCCGACGCGAAGTTCTTCTTCGAACAGGACAAGAAGAAGCCGCTGGCCGAGCGCGTGCCGCTGCTCGCGAACGTCGTCTATCACAACAAGCTCGGCTCGGCGCTCGCACGCGTCGAGCGCCTCGAGGCGCTCGCCGGCGAGATCGCGCCCGCGATCGGTGCCGACGCCGCGCACGCGAAGCGCGCCGCGCGCCTCGCGAAGGCCGACCTGCTGACCGACATGGTCGGCGAGTTCCCGGAACTGCAGGGCACGATGGGCACGTACTACGCGCGCCACGACGGTGAGCCCGACGACGTCGCGCTCGCCTGCGCCGAGCATTACCAGCCGCGCTTCTCCGGCGACGCGCTGCCGACCACGCCGGTGTCCACCGCCGTCGCGCTGGCCGACAAGCTCGAGACGATCGTCGGCATCTGGGGCATCGGCCTCGCGCCGACCGGCGAGAAGGATCCGTTCGCACTGCGCCGTCACGCGCTCGGCGTGCTGCGCCTGCTGCTCGAGAAACAGCTGCCGCTCGATCTCGTGTCGCTGCTGCGCACGGCCCATGCGCGCTTCGAAGGCGTGCCGGGCGTCGCCGAATCGACCGACGCGATCTTCGCGTTCTTCATCGACCGCCTGCGCGGCCTGTTGCGCGAGCGCGGCTACTCGGCCGGCGAAGTCGACGCGGTGCTGAGCCTGAACCCGACGCGTGTCGACGATCTCGTCGCGCGCCTCGACGCGGTGCGCGAATTCACGCGCCTCGCGGAAGCCGAAGCGCTCGCGGCGGCGAACAAGCGGATCTCGAACATCCTGAAGAAGTCGGAAGGCGGCGCGAACGGCACGGTGCAGCCGACGCTGCTCGTCGAGGCCGCCGAGAAGGCGCTGCACGAGCAGCTCGCGGCCGTGACGCCGCACGTACAGTCGCAGCTCGAGGCGCGTGCGTACACGGGCGCGCTGTCGGCGCTCGCCGCGCTGCGCGCGCCGGTCGACACGTTCTTCAACGACGTGATGGTCAACGCCGAGGATCCCGCGCTGCGCGCGAACCGTCTCGCGCTGCTGTCGGCGCTGCATCAGCAGATGAACTGCGTCGCCGACATCTCGAAGCTCGCCGCGTAAAGGCCGAACGATGCCGACCAGCCCCAACCGCAAGCTCGTCGTCCTCGACCGGGACGGCGTGATCAACGTCGATTCGGACGCGTTCATCAAGACGCCCGACGAGTGGATCGCGCTGCCCGGCAGCCTCGAGGCGATCGCACGACTCAACCACGCCGGCTATCGCGTGGTCGTCGCGACCAACCAGTCCGGCATCGGTCGCGGGCTGTTCGACATGGCCACGCTCAACGCGATGCATCTGAAGATGCATCGCGCGGCGGCCGCGGTCGGCGCGCGCATCGACGCGGTGTTCTTCTGCCCGCATACGTCGGAAGACCACTGCGACTGCCGCAAGCCGAAACCCGGCATGATGCAGATGATCGCCGAGCGCTTCGAGATCGATCCCGGTCACACGCCGGCCGTCGGCGATTCGCTGCGCGACCTGCAGGCCGGCGTCGCGGTCGGCTTCCGGCCGCACCTCGTGCTGACCGGCAAGGGCAAGAAGACGCTCGCCGCGGGCAACCTGCCGGACGGCACGCAGGTCCATGACGACCTGCGCGCGTTCGCACTCGACTTCCTTTCACACGAACACGAGTGATGCGGCCGCCGCGCGCATCCTCCCTACTGTCAGACCCACGCCGATGCGCTTCGTCCGCTCCCTGCTGCTGCTGATCTATTTCATCCTGTACACGGTGCCGTACGCCACCGCGTGCTTCATCGCCTTTCCGTTCATGCGCCCCGACGCCCGCTACTGGATGGCGGCCGGCTGGTGCAAGTCGACGCTGTGGGTCGTGCGCTGGCTGAACGGCATCCGCTACCGGATCGAAGGCTACGAGAACCTGCCCGACGGCCCGGCCGTGCTGCTGTCGAAGCACCAGTCCGCGTGGGAGACGCTCGCGTTTCCGGCGCTGATGCCGAAGCCGCTCTGCTACGTGTTCAAGCGCGAGCTGCTGTACGTGCCGTTCTTCGGCTGGGCGCTCGGGCTGCTGCACATGGTCAACATCAACCGCAAGGAAGGCAAGAATGCCTTCGTGTCGGTGATCCGCCAGGGCAAGAAGCGCCTGTCGGAAGGCGCGTGGATGATCATGTTCCCGGAAGGCACGCGCACGCCGGTCGGCAAGCAGGGCAAGTACAAGACGGGCGGCGCGCGCTTCGCGATCGAAACCGGCGCGCCGGTCGTGCCGATCGCGCACAATGCAGGTCGGGTGTGGCCGCGCAATTCGTTCACGAAGTTCCCGGGCGTCGTCACCGTGTCGATCGGCAAGCCGATTCCGGTCGAAGGCAAGACGCCCGACGTATTGAACTCGCAGGTCGAAGCATGGATCGAAGCGGAAATGCGCCGCATCGATCCCGATGCGTATCGCCAGCCGGGCAATGCCGGCACGCGCGATGCCGCACGCGTCTGAATCACCCGGATTGCAGCCGTTGCGTACGACGAAACGAAGCGAACTGATGAAAAAGCGTCCGCGGCCACGGCCTGCCATCGTGGCACTCGATCATCGCCAGATGGACCTGCCGCTCTTCGACGGGCCGGCAGCATCGCCGCCACCGTCGGCGCCCGCCGCGCTGCCGTCGCCGCCTGAAGCGGCTGTGGCTCCCGCGGTGCCGCTCGATCCGGGTCCCGCACCCGATCGCTCCCGCGTCCGCACGTTCGCACTCGACAGCCGCGTGCTCGAATATCGGTTGAAGCGCTCCGCGCGCCGCACGATCGGCTTCACGATCGACGGCAGCGGGCTGTCGATCACCGCGCCGCGCTGGGTCACGCTCGCCGACATCGAAGCGGCGATCGCCGAGAAGCAGCGCTGGATCTTCGCGAAGCTCGCGGAGTGGAAGACCCGCACCGAGCAGCGCGCGCTGCCGCAGATCGACTGGCGCGACGGCGCGCAACTCCCTTATCTCGGCAAGACGATCACGGTCGCGCTCGGCGCGGGCGCCGTCGCATTCGACGCCGATGCGCAACGGCTGTCGCTGCCGCTGCCCGCGCAGGCCGACATGCAGCAGATCAAGGATCGCGTGCAGGGCTGGCTGCAGGGCGAAGCGAAGCGGATCTTCGGCGAACGCCTGGCGGTCTACGCGGAACGGCTCGGCGTCACGTATTCGATGTATGCGCTGTCGTCGGCGGCGACGCGCTGGGGCAGCTGCTCGAGCGACGGCAAGATCCGGCTGAACTGGCGGCTGATCCACTTCCCGATGTCGATCGTCGACTACGTCGTCGCGCACGAGCTGTCGCACCTGCGCGAGATGAACCACAGCCCGGCCTTCTGGCAGACCGTCGAATCGATCTTCCCGGAATTCCGCGAAGCGCGGCACACGCTCAAGCATCACCCGCCCGAACTGCTGCCGGCGCTTTGACGCGATCGGCCGCACCAAAATACAAACGGGCGATGCGGATTCCACCACATCGCCCGTTTTTCCTGCCCGCGACGCACGTCGTGCGCCGCGCGCCCGGCGCTCAGTGCGCCTTCTTCTGAATGAACTCGATCTTGTAGCCGTCCGGATCCTCGACGAACGCGATCACGGTCGTGCCGTGCTTCATCGGGCCGGCTTCGCGGGTCACCTTGCCGCCTTGCGCCTTGATCTTGTCGCAGGCCGCGTACGCGTCGTCGACTTCCACCGCCAGATGGCCGAAGCCGTTGCCGAGATCGTAGGACGGCGTATCCCAGTTGTGGGTCAGCTCGAGCACGGTGCCCGCGCTTTCCGCTTCGTAGCCGACGAACGCGAGCGTGAACTTGCCTTCCGGATAATCCTCGCGACGCAGCAGCTTCATGCCGAGCAATTCGGTGTAGAACTTGATCGAGCGGTCGAGATCGCCGACTCGCAGCATCGTATGCAGCAAACGCATGTGTTGTACTCCTGTGGGGACTTTCCAGAAGCGGAAATTCTACCGGAGTCAGGTAAATCCCGCCGCCGGCGCCCCGTGCGCCGCCGGCCGATACCAGGCATCTGCACGGCGAGCGCGAAGCCCGTGCGGCGGTGGAAATCACCGCGCCCGACGGCCCCCGGCAAGTCCATCGATCGGGTAACATCCTCCCACTTCGCACCAAAAACGGGCATGCCGCCCGCAGCCAGAACGCGACCACCGCCTCATTCCAGCCACACAGCCTGCCGTGAGAAATCGCCGATTCGAGCGCGCCGGACGCGCCGTCCGTCCGCCGCTGACCATGTCTTTGCCCAAGTCTCTGCCCATGCCCCAGCCCGCTTCCCGCCGCATCGGCGAGGTGCGCCGATGACCGCGCTCGCCGGCACGCCGGTGCGACGCGCGCTCGACACGCGCGCCGTCGGCGTGATGCTGCTGCTGTGCGCGATCTGGGGCTTCCAGCAGGTCGCGATCAAGAGCACCAACGCGGCGATCCCGCCGATGTTCCAGGCCGGGCTGCGCTCGGTGATCGCCGCGCTGCTGCTGTGGGGCTGGGCACGCTCGCGCGGCACGCCGCTGTTCCGCGCGGACGGCACGCTCGGCGCGGGCATCGCGGCCGGTGCGCTGTTCGCCGGCGAGTTCATCTGCGTGTTCTTCGGGCTCACGCTGACGAGCGCATCGCACATGGCAATCTTCCTGTACACCGCACCGTGCTTCACGGCGCTCGGCCTGCACCTGTTCGCGCCGGGCGAACGGCTGCAGCGCGCCCAGTGGGCCGGTGTCGGCCTCGCGTTCGCCGGCATCGCGCTCGCATTCGCGGACGGCTTCCTGACGCCGCGCGCGCCCGGCGCATCGGTGCTGGCCGGGCTCGCCGGCGACGCGCTCGGGATCCTCGGCGGCGCGATGTGGGCCGCGACGACGGTCGTCGTGCGCTCGACGTCGCTCGCGCGCGCCAGCGCGAGCAAGACGCTGTTCTACCAGCTCGCGGTGTCGGCCGTCGTGCTGGTCGCGCTCGCCGCGCTGCTCGGCCAGACGTCGTTCGCGCGGGTCACGCCGATCGCGCTCGCGAGCCTCGCGTACCAGTCGGTGATCGTCGCGTTCGTCAGCTACCTGTCGTGGTTCTGGCTGCTGACGCGCTACAGCGCGTCGCGGCTGTCGGTGTTCACGTTCCTGTCGCCGCTGTTCGGCGTCGCGTTCGGCGTGCTGCTGCTCGGCGAATCGGTCGGCTGGCGCTTCATGTCCGCCGCCGCGCTGGTGCTGACGGGAATCGCGCTCGTCAACGCGCCGCCGCGCCGGCGCGCGTAACGCGACGCGGACGCGGTCCGGCAGCGACGAAAGCGGCGCGAAAAAAAAGCTGCCCGCTCAGGGCAGCCTCGTCGATCTTGTTCGGGCAGGCGCCAGGTGCGACGCCCGCATGCCGCTACTCCGCGGCCTTGCGCACCGCTGCAAGCGCCTGCGCGACGCCGACATATTCGGCCACGCTGACATCCTCCGCGCGTCGCGCGAGATCGAAGCCGAGCCCGTCGAAATCGATCGTCTCGCGGTAGTCGCCGAGCGTATTGCGCAGCATCTTGCGGCGCTGCGAGAACGCGGCGGTGACGACTTCGCCGAGCAGCGCGGGATCGACGTCCGGCAGTTCGTGCGGCTCGTACGGAATCATCCGGACGATCGCCGAATCGACCTTCGGCGGCGGCTGGAACGATTCCGGCGGCACGTCGAGCATCTTCTCCATCACATAGCGGTACTGCAGCATCACCGACAGTCGCGAGAACGCCTTCGTGCCGGGCTCCGCGACCATCCGTTCGACCACTTCGTTCTGCAGCATGAAATGCTGGTCGATGACCGCGTCGGCGAACGTCATCAGGTGAAACAGCAGCGGGCTGGAAATGTTGTACGGCAGGTTGCCGACGATCCGCAGCGACGGCTTGTCGCCGGGTGCCGCGAGCGAGCGGAAGTCGAACGCGAGCGCGTCGCCCGCGTGCAGCTCCAGCAGCGCGCCGAAGCGCTGCTGCAGGCGCCCGATCAGGTCGCGGTCGAGCTCGACCGCATGCAGCGGCGACTCGGGCGTCGCGAGACGCGCGATCAGCGGCTCGGTCAGCGCGCCGAGGCCGGGGCCGATCTCGACCATCCGCTGGCCGCGCGCGGGGCCGATCGTCGCGACGATCGAGTCGATCACGCCGTGATCGACGAGGAAGTTCTGCCCGAAGCGCTTGCGCGCGAAGTGGCCTTGGTGCTGTCTGCTGTTCGACATCGACTGAGAAAAACGAAAAATACGACGAATGAGGTCAGGCTCGTGCGTGTCAGGACGCGCGGCGATGGCGCGCCATCGTGACGGCCGTGTCGAGCGCGGCGACCATGCTGCCCGGATCCGCGCGGCCCGTGCCGGCCAGATCCAGCGCCGTGCCGTGATCGACCGACGTGCGGATGATCGGCAGCCCGAGCGTGACGTTGATGCCCTCGCCGAAGGTCGCATACTTCAGCACGGGCAAGCCCTGATCGTGGAACATCGCGAGCACGCAATCGGCGCCCTCGAGATGGCGCGGCTGGAACAGCGTGTCGGCCGGATACGGGCCGCGCGCGTCGATGCCCTGCGCTTGCGCGCGTGCGAGCGCCGGCGAGATCACGTCGATCTCCTCGCGCCCGAGATAGCCGTTCTCGCCCGCGTGCGGGTTCAGCCCCGTCACGAGGATGCGCGGCGCCGCGAGACCGAAGTCGCGCCGCAGGTCGCGATCGACGATCGCCAGCGTCTCGACGAGCCCGTCGATCGTCAGCGCGGCCGACACGTCTTTCAGCGGCAGGTGCGTGGTCGCGAGCGCGACGCGCAGCGGCCGCTCGCCCGTGCCTGCCAGCATCATCACGACGCGCGGCGTGTGCGTGCGTTCCGCAAGGTATTCGGTATGGCCGGTAAACGGCACGCCGGCATCGTTGATCGTGCTCTTCTGCAGCGGTGCGGTGACGATCGCGTCGAACCGGCCCGCCACCGCGCCGTCGATCGCGGCATCGAGCAGCCCGAGCACGTAGCGGCCGTTGGCCGCGTCGAGCTTGCCCGCCTGCGCGGGCACGGCGAGCGGATGATGCTCGACCGACACCGGCTCGCCGCCGGCGAGCACCGCCCGGTCGGCACCGACGGCCGCCGCGCGGGCGTCGAGCAGCGCGGCATCGCCTAGCACGGTGAAATGCGCGCCGGGCCAGCGCCGCGCGGCATCCTGCAATGCCTGCACGGTCAGCTCCGGGCCGACACCCGCGGGTTCGCCGGTCGTGATCGCGATCTGCAGCGCGGATGCCGTCATGCGAAGCTCGCTCAGTTCGCCGGGCCGACGCCGCCGATCTTGTACTGCACGTACGACGAATCGCGCAGTTCACGCAGCCAGTCGGCGTACGCCTGCTCGGCCTTGCGCTGGCCGATCGCCTGGCGCGCGATATCCATCTGCTGCTGCACCGAGCCTTCCGCCTCGCGGCGCTCGACCACCTGGATCAGGTGGTAGCCGTACTCGGTACGAATCGGCTGGCTGATCTGGCCGGCCTGCAGGTTGTTCATCGCGCGCTCGAATTCCGGCACGGTCTCGCCCGGGCTGATCCAGCCGAGATCGCCGCCCTGCGACGCCGAACCGTCCTGCGAGTAGGTGCGCGCGAACTTCTCGAAATCGCCGCCGGCCTCGACCTGCTTGCGGATGTCCTGCAGTTGCTGGCGTGCCTGGCCCTCCGACTTGCCTTCGCCGACGCGCAACAGGATGTGGCGCACGTGCGTCTGGACGATCTTCGGTGCCGCGGCGGTCGCGCCCTGGCTCTGGCGGCGGTCGACGAGACGCACGATCTCGAAGCCGTCCGGCACGCGGATCAGCGTCGGGTTGACCTGGCCGGGGCGGAGCTTCGACGCGGCTTCGACGACGTCGGCCGGCAGCGCGGACGGCGCCTTGAAGCCGAGGTCGCCGCCCTTCTTCGCGTCGTTCGCTTCCGAGTTGTTCTTCGCGAGCTTCTCGAAATCGGCGCCCGACGTGGCCTGCTGCAGCAGCGCGTCGGCCTTCTTCTGCGCGGCTTCGATGTCGGCTTGCGGCGCGTTGGTCGGCGCCTTGATGAAGATGTGCTGGAAGCGCAGGTCCTGCTGCTGCGATGCGCTCGGCCCGCGCTGGCTCGCGATGTAGTTCGCGACCTCGGCGTCCGACACGGTGATCTTGCCGTCGACCTCGCGCTCGCGCAGCTTCGACAGCATCAGCTCGGTGCGGGCGTCGCTCGTGAACACGCTCCAGGGCACGCCTTGCGCGACGATGCGCGCGCGGTACTGCTCGAGCGTCATCCCGTTCGCCTGCGCGAGGCGCTGCAGCGTGGACTGCACGGTGGCATCGTCGATGCGGATCCCGTCGTCCTTGGCCTTCTGCACCTGGATGCGTTCGAGCACCATCTGGTTCAGCACCTGCGCGCGCAGCTGGTCGGCCGGCGGCACGGGCGCGTTCTGCTGCTGCAGCCGGCGCGAGATCAGGCCGACGCGCTGGTCGAGTTCGCGGCCCGTGATCACGTCGTTGTTGACGACCGCGACGACTTCGTCGGCAAGCTGCGCGCCATGCGAACCAAGCGCCTGCGCCGCGGCCGGCGCAGCGGCGAGCAGCGCGGCGGCGGCGGCGAGGCTGGACACGACTGCCGCGAAACGAAGGGTTTTCTTCATTGCCACTGATACTCCATTGAAATCGTGCTGACCGGTGCAGACAAGCCGGCGTTACTCGTAGTTGCTGAAGCGGGACATCGGCGGCGGCGCGGACGGCAGCGGCGTGTAGCCCGGCACCCCGGCGCGGAATGCGGCCACGAGACCGTTGTCGACGCTCGACAGCCCCTTCAACGTCAGCTGCATCATGAAGCGCGTCGACGAATTCTGCTGCCCCGACGTGTTCACGCCGTTCGCGTACCGCTGGACCCCGACCCCGAGCGCCCAGCAATCCGCGTCGTATTGTAAGCCGAGCAGACCGTCGACGACCCGGTCGGCGGCCAGGTCGTAGTTGAAGCGGCCGATCGCATACAGGCGGCGCGTGAGCGGCCACTGCGCGGACACCAGGAACTGGTTGATCGGCTGGTTGTCGAGCGTCGTGTTCGCACGCGTATAGCGGTAGCCGACGTTGATCACGCGGCGCTCGCCCGGGCTGAAACCGAAACCGATGCTCGACTTCACGAGCTGGTTGTTGTTCTGGTTGTACTGGAACGCCGTCTCCGACATGAAGCCTGAGCCGAGTTTCAGCGCGGCGCCGACGATCAGGTCGGAGTGGCGCGCCAGCACGGCGCTCTGGCCGGAGTTCAGCGTGACGCGCTGGTCGGCGAAATAGTACTGCTGCGCGACCACGAAGCGCGCGCGCTCGTCGCCGGTGCGCGGATCGATGAAGCGCGACGTCAGGCCGGCCGTGATCCGGTTCGCATCGGCGATCCGGTCGTTGCCGACGAACGTGTTCGGCTGGTAGATCTCCGCGAGGCCGAAGTCCGATTCCGCGGTGTCGAACAGCGGCGCGTTCGACTGGTCGCGATACGGCGTGTACACGTAGTACAGGCGCGGCTCGAGGGTCTGGATGAAGTCCTGGCCGAACAGGCGCACCGAGCGGTCGAAGATCAGGCCCGAGTCGAAGCTCACGGTCGGGATCGACTCGGTGAAGTGCTTCGGGCTGTTCGGCGTACTCGACGACAGGTGGTTCAGGTCGTAAGACGCGAAGTGGTACTGGACCTTCGGCACGGCGAAGTAGCCGGGGCCGTACACACCGTACGCGATATACGGGTTGAAGACGATCCGGTCGCCTTCGGTCATGTCGGCGGTCGTGATGCGGAACCGCGAATAGTCGGCTTCCGCGCCGAAGTCGAAGCCGCCGACGTTGTACTTCGTGTACTTCACGTTCAACTGCGGCTCGCGGCTGTACGGCGCGATCGACGGCGGCAGCGTCTGCCAGTGCTGGTAGCGCGCGAGCACCGACCACGGGCCGTTGTTGTACGTGAGGCCGGCTTCCTGCTGGTACAGCGTCTGCGTCCCGTTGATGAACTGGTTCATCGACCCAAGGTCTTCGGGATACGTGTTGTCCGAGACCTTGTTGTAGTAGACGTAGCCGCCGAAACCGCCGCCGAAGTTCTGCTGGTGCTGCCAGTAGATCGCGTAGCGGTTGCGGTGCGCGAGCCGGTCGTCCGGCAGGTAATTGGCCGTAAACGTGCCCGAATACGACGGCGACAGGTAGCGGAACGTCGCTTCGGTCTGCACGCCGCGCCGCGAGATGATGCGCGGCGTGATCGTCAGGTCGCGGTTCGGCGCGATGTTGAAGTAGTACGGCAGCGACAGCTCGAACCCGTTGTTCGAGTTCATCGAGAACGTCGGCGGCAAGAGGCCGCTGCGCCGCTCGCCCGACAGCGGGAACGTCATCCACGGGCTCGCGAAGATCGGCACGCCCTGGAAGAACAGCACGCCGTTGCGCGCGGTGCCTTCGTCGGCGCCGGTATCGAAGTCGAAGCGGCTGCCCTTGATGTACCACGCGGGGTTCGTCGCGCACTGGCACGCGGTGTAGGTGCCGTTGACGAACACCGAGCGCTCGCTGTCGAGCAGGTCGACGCGCTCCGCGCTGCCGGAGCCGCCCGTCACGTTGAAGTGGTACTTCGGCGCCGTCATGAAGCCCTGGTTCGCCTCGACCTTCAGATGCGCCTCGGGGCCCGCGAACGACGTGCCGCCGTTGACCACCTTGACCTGGCCGTACGCGTCGGCCATGTCGGTATCCTGATCGTAGTGGAGCGCGTCGGCCTTCACGACCGCGTCGCCGCGGCGCAGCTCGGCCGAGCCCTTCGCGGCGAGGTCCTGATCGGCCGTGCCGCTCGTATGGTCGGCAATCACGAAGGTGGCCGGCTTCGCGCCGTCCTTCAGCGGATGATCCTCGAGCTGCGGGGCGAGACGCAGGTCCCACGGCGAGTCGAGCGGCTGCGGCTGCGCGGCCGCGCCCGACAGCTGCGCGTGCGACACGGCCGGCACGAGGCCGGGCACGGCCAGGAGCGCGAGCGCGAGCCGCCGTTTGCGCGGCGCCCCGTCACCGGGGAAGACATTCGGGAATAGCGGTTTGGGCGGCATCTATCGTTTGGCGAATCGCCCCTTGTCAACCGCAGCTGCACGGCACATTCGCGCGCGGCGGGCCGCACCGTCGCACCGCGACTGCGGCTGAGCGCAAACCGGGGAGGCGATCGGGCGGACGGCGCGACAGGCGGCGGGCCTGCACGGCGGAAGCTGACGCGGGGCGCGTCAAAAAAGTCGTGGGGTATTATATGGCAAGACGTTCCCCCCTCCGCCGAGTTTCATGACGCCCCCATCCGCCGCATCCCAGCCCGACGCCCGCCTCGAAGCCCTGACCGCGTGGCTGCGCCCGCTCGCCGAGCGCTTCGCCCTCGACCTGACGACCGTCGCGCCCGCGTCGTCGGACGCCAGTTTCCGCCGCTATTTCCGTGTCGCGTCGGCCACGAGCCCCGGCGGCACGCTGGTCGCGGTCGACGCGCCGCCGCCCGAGAAGTGCCGCGAATTCGTCCAGGTCGCGCAGCTGCTCGCCGCGGCCGGCGACCATGTGCCGGACGTGCTGGCCCACGATTTCGACGCCGGCTTCATGCTCGTGACCGACCTCGGCCGCACGTCGTACATCTCGGTGCTCGATCCGGCCGACCCGGTCGCCGCGCGGCCGCTGATGCGCGACGCGCTCGACGCGCTGATCCGCTTCCAGCTCAGCTCGAAGCCGGACGTGCTGCCCCCGTTCGACGAGGCGTTCCTGCGCCGCGAGATGGAGCTGCTGCCCGAGTGGTTCGTCGGCCGCCATCTCGGCAAGCCGGTCACCGACGCGATGCGCGGCACGCTCGACCGTACCTTCGCGCTGCTGGTCGCGAGCGCCCATGCGCAGCCGCAGGGCTTCATGCTGCGCGATTTCATGCCGCGCAACCTGATGGTGTGCGAGCCGAACCCGGGCGTGCTCGACTTCCAGGACGCCGTGTACGGGCCGCTGACGTACGACGTCGTGTCGCTGCTGCGCGACGCGTTCATCAGCTGGGACGAGGAGTTCGAGCTCGACTGCTTCGCGTACTACTGGGAAAAGGCGAAGAAGGCCGGCCTGCCGGTCGATCCGGACTTCGGCGAGTTCTACCGCCAGCTCGAATGGATGGGGCTGCAGCGCCACATCAAGATCCTGGGGCTGTTCGCGCGCATCAACTACCGCGACGGCAAGCCGCACTACCTGAACGACCTGCCGCGCTTCCTGAATTACGCGCGCAAGGTCGCGCTGCGCTACCGCCCGCTCGTGCCGTTCGCGAAGCTGCTCGACGAGCTCGAGGGCAAGGGCGCGGCCGACGTCGGCTATACGTTCTGACCGCCCTCACCGTCCTTCCCCTCAGCCGAACATGAGCACTACCCTGACCACGGCGATGATCTTCGCCGCCGGCCGCGGCGACCGGATGCGCCCGCTGACCGACACCCGCCCGAAACCGCTGCTCGAAGCCGGCGGCAAGCCGCTGATCGTCTGGCAGATCGAGGCGCTCGCGCGTGCGGGCATCGAGACGATCGTGATCAACCACGCGTGGCTCGGCGAACAGCTCGAGGCAACGCTCGGCGACGGTTCGCGCTGGGGCGTGCGGCTCGCGTACTCGGCCGAAGGCGACGCGCTGGAAACCGCCGGCGGGATCGCGCAGGCGCTGCCGCTGCTCGAACGCGACGGCCGGCCGACGGTGTTCGCGGCAGTCGCGGGCGACGTGTACTGCGCGTTCGACTACCGGACGCTCGCGCCGCGCGCCGCGCAGATGGCCGCGCTCGACGCGCCCGCGATGCATCTCGTGATGGTGCCGAACCCGCCGTTCCATCCGGACGGCGATTTCGTGCTCCGCGACGACGGCCGGCTGGCGCTCGCCGGCGCCCCGCGCGTCACGTTCGGCAGCATCGGCGTGTACGACACGCGGATGTTCCGCGACATCGTGCCCGGCACGCACCGGCCGCTCACGCCCTACTTCAAGGCGACCATCGAGGCCGGCCGCGCGAGCGGCGAATTGTATGAAGGAATCTGGGAGAACGTCGGCACGCCCGCCCAGCTCGGCGAACTCGACGCGCGGCTGCGCGCCGCCGCGGGCTGATCGTTTCGCGGCTGACCGCGCCCGGGCCACCCGGCGCGGCAGCCACGCTCACGCGGCCTCGGCTGCTTCCCCGCCCGCCGCCGCGCGCTGCTGCTGCAGCGCCCACATCTGCGCATACAACCCGTCCGCGCGCACGAGTTCGTCGTGCGTGCCGCGCTCGACGATCCGCCCGTGATCCATCACGAGAATCTGCTGCGCGTGCACGACCGTCGACAGCCGGTGCGCGATCACGAGCGTCGTGCGGTGCCGCGCGATCTGGTCGAGCTCGTGCTGGATCGCGCGCTCCGAGCGCGAATCGAGCGCCGACGTCGCCTCGTCGAACAGCAGCACCGGCGGATCCTTCAGCAGCGTGCGCGCGATCGCGACGCGCTGCTTCTCGCCGCCCGACAGTTTCAGCCCGCGCTCGCCGACCGGCGTGTCATAGCCCTTCGGCAAGGTCTCGATGAAGTCGTGGATGTGCGCGGCGCGCGCGGCCGCGATCACTTCGTCGCGGCTCGCGGTCGGCCGGCCGTACGCGATGTTGTAGTAGATCGAGTCGTTGAACAGCACGGTGTCCTGCGGCACGATCCCGATCGACGCGCGCAGCGAGTCCTGCGTGACGTCGCGAATGTCCTGGCCGTCGATCCGGATCGCGCCGCCCGCCTGCCGGTCGAGATCGTAGAAGCGGAACAGCAGCCGCGACAGTGTCGACTTGCCGGACCCGCTGTGGCCGACCACCGCGGTCGTCGTGCCCGCGTCGATCGTAAACGTCACGTCGTGCAGGATCTGCCGCGACGCTTCGTACGAGAAGTTCACGTGCTCGAAGCGCACCTGCGCGCCGGCCACCGCAAGCGGCCGCGCGTCGGGCGCATCCGCGACTTCCTTCGCCGCCGACAGCAACCCGAACATCCGGTCCATGTCGGTGAGGCTCTGCTTCAGCTCGCGATACACGACGCCGAGAAAATTCAGCGGAATGTAGAGCTGCAGCATGAACGTGTTGATCAGCACGAGATCGCCGAGCGTCAGCTTGCCGGCCAGCACGCCCTGCGTCGCGCGCCACAGGATGAACACGAGCCCGGTGCCGATGATCGCCTGCTGGCCGAAGTTCAGCACCGACAGCGAGTTCTGCGAACGGATCGCCGCCTTGCGGTAACGCTTCAGGTTCTCGTCGTAGCGCTGCGCCTCCCACTCCTCGTTGCCGAAGTACTTCACCGTCTCGTAGTTGATCAGCGAATCGATCGCCCGCGAGTTCGCGCGCGAATCGAGTTCGTTCATCGTGCGGCGAAAGTGCGTGCGCCAGTTGGTGACCTTCACGGTGAACACGATGTACGTGACCAGCGCCGCGAACGTCACGTACGCGTAGTACGCCTCGTACTTGACCACGAAGAAGCCGAGCACGAGCCCGACCTCGACGAGCGTCGGCAGGATGCTGTACAGCGAATAGGAAATCAGTTGCTGGATGCCGCGCGTGCCGCGCTCGATGTCGCGCGACATGCCGCCCGTCTGGCGTTCGAGATGGAAGCGCAGCGACAGCCCGTGCAGATGCCGGAACACCTGCAGCGCGAGCTGGCGCACCGCGCTCTCGGTGACCTTCGAGAACAGGATCTCGCGCAGCTCGGTGAACAGCGACGTCGACAGCCGCACGAGCGCATAGGCGATGACCAGCAAACCGACGCCGCCCGCGAGCACGATGCCGGCCGACTGCTCCGCGCGGCCGAGCGCGGTGAGCTGCTGCACGGCGGACAGGTGATCGACGATGCGCTTCATCACGACCGGCACGCCGAGGTTCGCGACCTTCGCGCCGATCAGGCAGCCGAGCGCGAGCGCGACGCGCCATTTGTAGGTGGCCAGGTACGGCAGCAGCGACCGGATGGTCTGCCAGTCGTTGCGGGGCCCGGTCGGAGCCGGCGCGGGCTCGCCGGAAGCGGAATATCGGCGCATGGGGATCAGGATCGGCGGCGGTGCCGGACGCGTGCCACGGCGGCCGACTCGCCCGCTTTCTCGTACAATTTGCGAACGTTGTATTGTCGCAGAAGCCGCTACGCGCCGCTGCCGGCGCCCTCGCCGGCCGGCCTGCGCGCGGCGGCGCATTTATTACAGGATGAAAGCCCCCGCCATGACCGATTCGACCCTCGAACTCCCGCAAAAGCAGCCCGCGCTGCGCGTCGTCCCGCAACCGCACGACGCGAACGTCCACGGCGACGTGTTCGGCGGCTGGATCATGTCGCAGGTCGACATCGCCGGCTCGATCCCCGCGAGCCAGCGCGCGAACGGCCGCGTCGCGACGGTCGCGGTCAATTCGTTCGTATTCAAGCAGCCGGTGTTCGTCGGCGATCTGCTGAGCTTCTACGCGACCATCATGCGCACCGGCAACACGTCGATCACGGTCGACGTCGAGGTGTACGCGCAGCGCATGCGCCTGATGGGCGAAATCGTGAAGGTCACCGAAGCGACGCTCACCTACGTCGCGACCGGCCCCGACCGCAAGCCGCGTCAGCTGCCGCCGCTGTAACGACGCATGCGCGCCGCGCGGCGGCGCCGCATCCGGCCCGTCAGTGCGTGGCCGTCAGCCCGAACTCCCGCATCGCGGGCACGAAGTCGTGATTGAGCTTCGGCTTGCGCGACAGCTTCACCAGCACGTAGCGCTGGAACGGCGCGAGCCGCTGCCACTGCGCGAGCGCGGGCGCCGGCAGCCCGGCCAGCGCGCTCTGCTGCACGAGCGCGTCCGGCACCGAGTCGGTCGCGCGCCAGCTCGGCTGCTCGTCCGGCTGAAACCACGACGGCTCGAGGTCGGCATGCGTGCGCAGCATTTCGAACAGCGCGTGATCGAAATTGGGCTCGATCGCGGTGTCGTCGTCGGCCGGAAAGCGCGCGAGCAGCTTGCGGTCCTCGAGCGGCAGCAGTTGCCACTGCTCCAGCGAAATCCGCAGACCGAAACGGTCGAGATTGAAACGCACGATCATCGGGATGTACGTGAGGTTTTCCGACGAATCGTGTTCGAAATTGAATAGCAGCGGAGCGTCGCTGAGTCCCATGGTCGTTACCTGAGTGGCGGATGCCGGCGCGGCCGGCCTGCCTGAGGTATTTTAGAACCTCTGCGCGCGAGCGGCGGACCCGATCGCCGCCGCCCCTGCCTCGAATCAACGGGAGTGCTCGTGAATCCGACCGAAACAGAAGAGCCGCGCGGCGCGATCGAGCTGTCCGTGCGCCGCACGCGCGGCGGCGCCGTCGAAACCGCGCACGACTACGTCGGCCAGGAATGGCCGGTCGCGCTGGTCTTCAACGGCATCTCGCACGCGGTGATGATGTGCACGCCGCGCGACCTCGAGGCGTTCGCGGTCGGCTTCGCGATCTCGGAAGGGATCGTCGAGCGCGGCAGCGACATCAAGGACATCGACGTGATCCTGCACGCCGACGCGCCGCTGCCGCACGCGGAGGTGCATCTGGAAGTCGTCCAGCAGGCGTTCGCCGCGCTGAAGGACCGGCGCCGCGCGCTCGCGGGACGTACCGGCTGCGGCGTGTGCGGCATCGAAAGCATCGACCTGCTCGACCTCGCGCCCGAACGCGTACCCGACACCGGTTTTCTCGCGCGCCTCGCGCCCGACGCGCTCGCGCGCGCGGCCCACGGGCTGCCGGCGCACCAGGCGCTCACGCAGCTCACCGGCGGCCTGCATGCGGCCGCGTGGTGCGACGCAACAGGCGCGATCCGGATGGCGTTCGAGGACGTCGGCCGCCACAACGCGCTCGACAAGCTGATCGGCGCGCTCGTGCTGGCGCGCGCCGATGCGACCGACGGATTCGTGTTCCTGTCGAGCCGCGCGAGCTACGAGCTCGTGCGCAAGTCGGCGCGGGTCGGCATTCCGATGGTCGCGACGATCTCCGCGCCGTCGTCGCTCGCGATCGAGATCGCGAAGGCGGCCGGCCTGCGGCTCGTCAGCTTCTGCCGCGAAACCGGCCACGTCGATTACGGCACCGCCTGAGCGGTCGCGGCGGGCGCGTTGCCCGCGGCTTCGGGAACCGCCCCCTGCCGCGCGCCCGCCGCGGCCGGCGCGCGCACCTCGGGTGCCGCCTCGCTCGTCACGTTTCCGCGATAGTCGGTCCAGAGCTTGCGGTCGGTGTCGTAGAGCTTGCAGCGGCGGGCCGTGTCGAAGTACCAGCGCCAGCCGAAGCGCTGCACGACGATCCGCCCGGGCAGCATGTCCTCCAGCTTCGCCTGCGCCGGCTTGAGCCGGTACAGCGGCACGCTCATGTCGACGTGATGCGCCGTGTGCTCCATGATGTGGTGTAGCAGGCCGCCGATACCGAACGGAAACGTCAGGTGCAGCGTGGTCGACACGAACGGTGCGGCATTCGACCATTCGGCGCGGTTCGCGTGCCATGCGATGCGCGGGTCGGTATGGTGGACATACACGACGAAGCCGATCATCGAGCACCAGAACAGGAACGGCACGAGCACGCCGGTCGCGAGCAGCAGCGCGACGGATTGCTGCGTCTCGATCGCCACCCCGACGACGGCGGCGATCCACACGGCCGCGAAGCCCGTCACCAGCAGGCAGTCGCGCCGGAATACCGGCCGCGACGCACCGATATAGCCCCGGGTCGGGAAATACATCCGCAGCCACCAGATTTCGACGAGATAGTAGAGGCCCGGCGCCCATCCGCTCCGGTAGACGCGATCCAGCCACCGCCGCGCCGGCGACAGCGCGGCGAATTCCGCCGGCGTATGCGGCGCCCACACGAAATCGAAGCCCTTCAGGTTCGTATAGCCGTGATGCACGACGTTGTGCCCGACTTCCCACAGGCTGTAAGGCGTCAGCGACGGCAGGAAGGCGATGCGGCCGAGCCAGCGGTTCAGCCGGCGGTCGGGCGTCAGGCTCTGATGGCACGCATCGTGCCCGATGATGAACAGTCGCCCGGTGATGAACCCGGCGGCCATCCCGCAGGCGATCTTGCCGACCGTCGACGGAATCAGCAGCGCGCCGGCGAACGCCGCGAACAGCAACAGGTAGTCGAGCACGAGCAGCAGGATCGGGCGCACGATCTCGCGCGTGGCGAACGGCACGAGCCATGCGCGGATGACCTTGCGGTGCGGGATCGGCTCGTCGGCGCGAACCGGTGTCTGGGAATCGTTGTTGACCATGATGCAGAAAGGCATGCGATTCGCACGCCCGAAAGAAAAGGAGCCGTGCGGCACGCACGGCGCAGCGGGACGGGACGGACCGCGCCCCGGGCCGGTTATCGCGACATCATGTTCATGCTGACGTTGTGCATCACCCACAGCGTCCCGACGATCAGGATCAGCGCGGTCAGCACCGTATAGCTGAACGCCATCACGTTCCAGCGCTGGCTGGACGACGCGTTCATGTGCAGGAAGCAGACGAGATGCACGACGATCTGCACGAATGCGAGCCCCGCGAGCGCGATGATCGCCGCCTTCGGCGCCAGCATGCCGCCCATCACGAGGCCGAACGACGCGGCCGTCAGCAGCACCGACAGCACGAAACCGACGAGGTAGCCGCCGGCCGTGCCGTGCGCGTCATCGTGGTGGATGAGTTCCGAATGGGCCATTTAGATCACGCTCGCGAGATAGACGAAGGAGAACACGCAGATCCAGACGATGTCGAGGAAGTGCCAGAAGAGGCTCAGGCAAGTGAGGCGCCGGAAGTCGCGCTCCGTCATGCCGGGGCCGCGGGCGATCTGCACGACGAGCACGACCATCCACAACAGGCCGACCGCCACGTGCAGCCCGTGCGTGCCGACGAGCGCGAAGAACGCCGACAGGAATGCGCTGCGCTGCGGACCCGCACCCTCCGCGATCAGGTGCGAGAACTCCCGCAGCTCCATCGCGAGAAACGCGGCGCCCAGCACGAACGTCACCGCGAGCCACACGAACACCGTGCCGCGCCGGCGGCGCTGCGCGCCGAGCATCGCGAACCCGTACGTGATGCTCGACAGCAGCAGCGCCGCCGTCTCGAGCGCGACACCCGGAATGTCGAACAGGTCCTTCGCGGTCGGACCGCCGGCGAACTGATTGCCGAGCACCGCGAACGTCGCGAACAGCGACGCGAAGATCACGCAGTCGGTCATCAGGTACAGCCAGAAGCCGAACACCGAATGCGACGGCGGATGATGGTGCGCGGCCGGATGACGGGCGGCGCCCGCGAGAGATTGATACGACATCAGTTCGTCTCCAGTTCGACTTCCGGCGCCGGCGTGCCGATCCGCACGCCCGCGCGTTGTTCCTCGATCTTGCGGACGGTATCCGCCGGAATGTAATAGCCGTCGTTGTCCTGTGCGCTGTACAGCACCACCGTCGCGACGATGCCGACGAGCGCGGCGATCGCGAGCCACCAGATGTGCCAGACGAGCGCGAAACCGAGCAGCAGGCTGAAGATGCCGACGAAGAAACCCGCGCTCGTGTTCGACGGCATGTGGATGTCCTCGTACCTGACGTTCTTGCCGAGGCCGAGCCCGAGGCCCTTCGCCTTGCGATAAGCGAGTTCGTCGAGTTCGTGCACGTTCGGGAGCACCGCGAAGTTGTAGACGGCAGGCGGCGACGACGTCGCCCATTCGAGCGTGCGGCCGTTCCACGGGTCGCCCGTCGCGTCGCGATACTGCGGTTGGTTGCGATTGCGCCAGCCGACCCACACCGATGCGACCTGGCACAGCACGCCGATCGCGATCAGCGCGACGCCGCACGCGGCGGCCACCAGCCACGGATGCCATGCCGGGTTGTCGTAGTGGTTCAGGCGGCGCGTCATGCCCATGAAGCCGAGCACGTACAGCGGCACGAACGACGCGTAGAAGCCGAGGAACCAGCACCAGAACGCGCGCTTGCCGAACTTCTCGTCGAGCCGGAAGCCGAACACCTTCGGGAACCAGTAGTGAACGCCCGCGAAGTAGCCGAACACGACGCCGCCGATGATCGCGTTGTGGAAGTGCGCGATCAGGAACAGGCTGTTGTGCAGCACGAAATCCGCGCCCGGAATCGCCATCATCACGCCGGTCATCCCGCCGAGCGTGAACGTGACCATGAAACCGATCGTCCACAGCACCGGCGCCGTGAATTCGATGCGGCCGCGATACATCGTGAACAGCCAGTTGAAGATCTTCACGCCGGTCGGGATCGCGATGACCATCGTCATGATCCCGAAAAACGCGTTGACGTCGGCCCCCGAGCCCATCGTGAAGAAGTGATGCAGCCACACGAGGAACGCGAGCACCATGATCACGCACGATGCATAGACCATCGTCCGGTAGCCGAACAGCGGCTTCTTCGCGAACGTCGCGATGACTTCCGAATAGATGCCGAACGCGGGCAGCACGAGGATGTATACCTCCGGATGCCCCCACGCCCAGATCAGGTTCAGGTACAGCATCGCGTTGCCGCCGGCTTCGTTGGTGAAGAAATGCATGTCGAGGTAGCGATCGAGGCCGAGCAGCGCGAGCGCGACGGTCAGGATCGGGAACGTCGCCATGATCAGCACGTTCGAGCAGAGCGCGGTCCACGTGAACACCGGCATCTTCATCAGCGTCATGCCCGGCGCGCGCATCTTGATGATCGTCACGAAGAAGTTGATCGACGTGATCAGCGTCCCGACGCCCGAGATCTGCAGTGCCCACAGGTAGTAGTCGACCCCGACGCCCGGGCTGAACTGCAGCTCCGACAGCGGCGGATACGCGAGCCAGCCCGTCTGCGCGAATTCGCCGATCACGAGCGAAACGTTCATCAGGATCGCGGCGACCGCCGTCATCCAGAAGGAGAGCGAATTCAGGAACGGGAACGCGACGTCGCGCGCGCCGATCTGCAGCGGCACGATCAGGTTGAAGAACGCGACCAGCAGCGCCATCGCCATGAAGAAGATCATGATCACGCCGTGCGCGGTGAAGACCTGGTCGTAGTGATGCGGCGGCAGGTAGCCGGGGCCGTTGTACGCGAGCGCGAGCTGCAGGCGCATCATCACGGCGTCCGCGAAGCCGCGCAGCAGCATTAGCACCGCGACGACCAGGTACATCACGCCGATCTTCTTGTGATCGACGGACGTCAGCCATTCGCTCCACAGCCATTTCCACCGGCCCGCGACCGTCAGCGCGGCGACGATGCCCAGCACGACGAGCCCCATGAAGGCGCTCGCCCCCATGATGATGGGCTGATCGAACGGGATCGCCGAAAGAGTCAGTTTTCCGAACATGCGTTACCCCTTCGTCGTGCAGGCGGCGTCCTTCGGGTCGAGGACGTGGCCGTTGTTGTATTTCGCGATGATGTTGTGGAACAGCTTCGGGTCGACCGACGAGAAATAGCGCACGGGCGCCTTCTCGCCCGGCTGCGCGACCGTGCCGTACGCGGTCATGTCGAGCCGGTCGGACGACGCCTTCACCTTCCGCACCCACGCGTCGAACTGCTCGCGCGGCTCGGCGAGCGTGCGGAACTTCATGTCGGAGAAGCCGCGGCCGCTGTAGTTGGCGGACACGCCTGCGTAGTCGCCCGCCTCGTCGGCGATCAGGTGCAGGCGCGTCTGCATGCCGGCCATCGCATAGACCTGGCTGCCAAGCTGCGGGATGAAGAACGAGTTCATCACCGAGTCGGACGTGATGCGGAAATTCACCGGCGTGCCGACCGGAATCGCGAGCTGGTTCACCGACGCGATGCCGAGTTCCGGATAGATGAACAGCCACTTCCAGTCGAGCGCGACGACCTCGACATTGATCGGCTTGACCGACGATTCGATCGGCTTGTACGGGTCGAGCTCGTGCGTCGTCCGCCACGTGAGCACGCCGAGGAACAGGATGATCAGCGTAGGCACCGTCCAGATCACGACCTCGATCGCGGTCGAGTGCGACCAGTTCGGCGCGTAGGCGGCGTTGCGGTTCGATGCGCGGTAGCGCCATGCGAACCACAGCGTGAGCAGGATCACCGGAATGACGACGATCAGCATCGCCCACGTCGCTGTCGCGATCAGCGATTTTTCCGCGACGCCCACCGCGCCCTTCGGATCGAGCACGTGAAGGTCGCTGCATCCGGCGAGTCCAGCCAGCAGCCCGATGACGGGTGCCGCACGCGCCCCGCCGGTGATTCGTCCGATCATTGTTCGTTCGCCTGATTGTCGTTGAGAAGAACCGCTGGCCGCACGCCGCCATCGCGCGACGCATCCGGCCGCGGCGACCTGTGCGCGAACTGTACGGAAAATTGCCGCAGTGCAACTTGACGGGGGACAAGGTTTGCCGAGGTGAGTCGGAACTGCCCTGAGGGGGTGGGCGCTGAGGCTAGGCTGGGCTAGGCTGAGGCTGAGGCTGAGGCTGAGGCTGAGGCTGAGGCTGAGGCTGAGGCTGAGGCTGGGGCTGGGGCTGGGGCTGGGGCTGGGGCTGGGGCTGGGGCTGGGGCTGGGGCTGGGGCTGGGGCTGGGGCTGGGGCTGGGGCTGGCCTGCGGCAAAACGGCCACCGGGCCTTCGCTCAGGCGTCGCGGATAGCAGGCACTAACGGGCCGGAAAGCGGGACGGCGCTGCGCCGCAACATGAGGAGCGCCGGCGCGAATTGCGCGGCTGTCTCGGCGGCGGATGCGGGGAACGCGGAACGCCACGCGAACGCATGGCGATTCAGGATCGAGCCGACCCGCCGGTTGATGCGTCGGCCACGAGGACCGAACGCACGCCACGCGACGAGCGACGAGCGACGAGCGGCGTGCGGACGCAAGCGTTGCCGCCCCGGCCAACGAAGGAACCGGGCGCGACGAAGCGCCTGCGCCCCGTATCAGTCGAACTGACGGAAATCCGGCTTGCGCTTCTCGAAGAACGCCGTCATCGCCTCGCGCGCTTCCGGCGCGCGCAGCATCGCGGAGAAATGGCCGGCTTCCTCGCTCATCCGCGCGGCCACGGCCACCCCGCCCGTCTCCTTCAGCAGCGCCTTCGTCACGCGCAGCGACGACGCCGGCAGTGCCGCGAGCTTCGCGGCCTGCTTCGCCGCGAATGCGTCGAGTTCGGCGGCCGGCAGCACGCGATTGACGATGCCGATGCGATGCGCTTCCAGCGCGTCGAACGCTTCGCCGAGCAGCAGCTTTTCAGCAGCGACCTGATGGCCGGCCAGCCGCGGCAGCAGCACGCTCGATGCGGCTTCCGGGCACAGCCCGAGCTGCGCGAACGGCAGCGAGAACGTCGCGGTGTCGGCCGCGTAGACGAGATCGCAGTGCAGCAGCATCGTCACGCCGACGCCGACCGCGACGCCCGGCACCGCGGCCACGATCGGCTTGGTCGCGCCGCTGATCCGCGCGAGGAACTGGAACACCGACGCGTTCTCGTCCTTCGGCGGCGTCTTCAGGAAATCCTCGAGATCGTTCCCCGCGCTGAAGTTGCCGTCGCTGCCGCGCAGCAGGATCACGCGGATCGCCTTGTCTTCCTGCGCGTCGGCGAGCGCATCGGCCATCGTCTGGTACATCGCCGCCGTCAGCGCGTTCTTCTTCGCCGGGCGCGCGATCGTGATCGTCAGCACGCCGTCGGCGCGTTCCACTTGAATTTCGGCCACAACCGTCTCCTTTGACTTTCCTCTTCCGGAATGAAAAACGGTGCGCAAGCTCGTGGCTCGCGCACCGTGATTGCTACTGTCCCGCTCCGCTTACAGGCGTTCGATGATGCCCGCCGCACCCATGCCGGTGCCGACGCACATCGTGACCATCCCGTACTTCAGGTTGCGGCGGCGCAGGCCGTGCACGACGGTCGCCGCGCGGATCGCGCCGGTCGCGCCGAGCGGATGGCCGAGCGCGATCGCACCGCCGACCGGGTTGACCTTCGACGGGTCGAGGCCGAGATCGCGGATCACCGCCAGCGACTGCGCGGCGAATGCCTCGTTCAGCTCGATCCAGTCGAGATCGTCCTGCTTCAGGCCCGCGGCCTTCAGCGCGGCCGGAATCGCTTCCTTCGGCCCGATGCCCATGATTTCCGGCGGCACGCCGCGCACCGCGAAGCTCACGAAGCGCGCGAGCGGCGTCAGGTTGAATTCCTTCAGCACCTTCTCCGACACGACGAGCAGCGCGCCCGCGCCGTCCGACGTCTGCGAGCTGTTGCCGGCCGTGACCGAGCCCTTGTTCGCGAACACCGTGCGCAGCTTCGCAAGGCCTTCGAGCGTCGTATCCGCGCGCGGACCTTCGTCGAGCCTGATCTCGCGCGTCTTCACGTCGATTTCACCGGTCGCGAGGTTCGGGAAACGCTCGGTGATCGTGTACGCGGCGATTTCGTCGCCGAACTCGCCGGCCTGCTGCGCGGCGAGCGCCTTGCGGTGCGATTCGACCGAGAACGCGTCCTGGTCTTCGCGGCTCACCTTCCACTGCTCGGCGACGCGCTCGGCGGTCAGGCCCATCCCGTAGGCGATACCGAAGTCTTCGCTGCGATCGAAGATGTGCGGCGACATCGACGGCTTGTTGCCCATCATCGGCACCATGCTCATCGATTCGCAGCCACCTGCGAAGATCGCGTCCGATTCGCCGACGCGGATGCGGTCGGCCGCCATCGCCAGCGCGGTGATGCCCGACGCGCAGAAGCGGTTGACCGTCACGCCGCCGACCGTCTGCGGCAGGCCGGCGAGCAGCGCGCCCATGCGGGCGACGTTCAGGCCCTGCTCGGCTTCCGGAATCGCGCAGCCGATGATCGCGTCCTCGATCAGCTTCGTGTCGAAGCCGGGCACCTGCGCGACCGCCGACTTGATCGCGTGAACCAGCAGCTCGTCGGGGCGCGTGTTCTTGAAGACACCGCGCGGGGCCTTGCCGATCGGGGTGCGGCTGGCGGCGACGATGTATGCGTCTTGCAGTTGTTTGCTCATTTCAGACTCCTTGTCGTCTGCTCGCTCAGTTACGCACCGGCTTGCCGGTCTGCAACATGCCCATGATCCGTTCCTGCGTCTTCTGCGTGCCGAGCAGCTCGACGAACGCGCGACGCTCGAGCGCGAGCAGCCACTCTTCGTCGACGAGGCTGCCGGCTTCGACGTCGCCGCCGCACACGGCTTCGGCGATGCGGCTCGCGATCAGGTAGTCGTGGTCGCTGATGAAGCGGCCGTCACGCATGTTGACGAGCGATGCCTTGATCGTCGCGATCGCCGAGCGGCCTGCGACCGGCACGTCCTTCGCGCGCAGCGGTGCGCGGTAGCCGACGGCGGCCAGCGCACGCGCTTCCTTCTTCGCGGTGTCGAGCAGTTCGAACACGTTGAAGACGATCGTGTCGGACGGCTTCAGATACCCCATCGCGCGCGCATCGTGCGCCGACGACGACACCTTCGCCATCGCCGCGTTCTCGAACGACTTCGTGACGAACTTCAGGATGTCGGTGGTCGCGTTCGCGGCCGTGGCCGCCTCCGCCGCGCGCAGCGCCGCTTCCTTCAGGCCGCCGCCCGCGGGCACGAGGCCGACGCCCACTTCGACGAGACCGATGTAGCTCTCGACGTGCACGACGCGCTTCGCGCTGTGCAGCATCAGCTCGCAGCCGCCGCCGAGCGCGATGCCCGATACGGCCGCGACGACCGGCACGTTCGCGTACTTCACGCGCAGCATGCCTTCCTGGAACTTCTTCACGAACGGCTCGATACCCTTCGCGCCGCCCATCATGAACGCGGGCATCGCCTCTTCGAGGTTCGCGCCGGCCGAGAACGGGCCGCCCGGCGTGCCGAGCTTCAGCGACGTCGGCTGCCAGATCACCACGCCCTTGTAATCCTTCTCCGCGAGTTCGATCGCCTGCACGAGGCCGTCGATCACGCTCGGTCCGATCGTGTTCATCTTCGACTTGAACGACACGATCACGACGTCGTCTTCACCGGCACGATCGTCGACCCATGCGCGCACCGCGTCGGTTTCGAACAGCGTCTTGCCGTACGTCTTCGGATCGGCGCCGGCTTCGCCGACGAGCGGCGCGCGGAACACCTGCTTGCCGTAGACGGCCAGGTCCGAGCGCGGCACAAAGCGCTTCGACGCCGGCGCCCACGAGCCTTCGGCCGTGTGCACGCCGCCCTTCTCCGCAACCGCGCCTTCGAGCACCCACGACGGCAGCGGCACGTTTGCGAGCGCCTTGCCGGCCGCGATGTCTTCCTGCACCCACTCGGCGACCTGTTTCCAGCCGGCGGCCTGCCAGCCTTCGAACGGGCCTTCGTTCCAGCCGAAGCCCCAGCGGATCGCGAGGTCGACGTCGCGCGCGTTGTCGGCGATCGACTCGAGATGCACGCCGATGTAGTGGAACACGTCGCGGAAGATCGACCACAGGAACTGCGCATGCGGATGGTCCGTCTCGCGCAGCAGCTTCAGGCGTTCCGCCGGCGGGCGCTTCAGGATGCGGCCGACGGTTTCGTCCGCCTTCGCGCCCGAATCCACGTAGGTGCCCGTCTTCGCGTCGAGCACCTTGATCGCCTTGCCTTCCTTCTTGTAGAAGCCGCCGCCCGTCTTCTGGCCGAGCGCGCCCTGCTTCACCAGTTCGGCGAGCACGGCAGGCGTCTGGTAGACCGGGAAGAACGGATCGTCGGCGAGGTTGTCCTGCATCGTCTTGATCACGTGCGCCATCGTGTCGAGGCCGACCACGTCCGCGGTGCGGAACGTCGCCGACTTCGCGCGGCCGAGGCGGCTGCCCGTCAGGTCGTCGACTTCGTCGAAACGCAGGCCGAACTTCGCGGCCTCGGTGATCACCGCGAGGATCGAGAAGATGCCGACGCGGTTCGCGATGAAGTTCGGCGTGTCCTTCGCGCGCACGACGCCCTTGCCGACGATGCTCGTCAGGAAGGTTTCGAGCTGGTCGAGGATCTCCGGACGCGTATGCGCGGTCGGGATCAGCTCGACGAGGTGCATGTAGCGCGGCGGGTTGAAGAAGTGCACGCCGCAGAAGCGCGACTTCAGCTCGTCCGAGAATCCTTCGGACAGCTTGGTGATCGACAGGCCCGACGTGTTGGTCGCGAAGATCGCGTTCGGTGCGATGTGCGGCGCGACCTTCTTGTACAGGTCGTGCTTCCAGTCCATCCGCTCGGCGATCGCCTCGATCACGACGTCGCACTCGGCGAGCTTCGCGATGTCGTCCTCGTAGTTCGCGGCTTCGAGGTATTTCGCGTCGTCCTTCACGCCGAACGGCGCGGGCGACAGCTTCTTCAGGTTCTCGATCGCCTTCAGCGCGATCGCGTTTTTCGGGCCTTCCTTGGCGGGCAGGTCGAACAGCAGCACCGGCACGCGCGCGTTGACGAGGTGCGCGGCGATCTGCGCGCCCATCACGCCGGCGCCCAGCACGGCGACCTTGCGAATCAGGAAATTGCTCACGGGATGTCTCCGGATAGTGTCGTGCAGCGCGGGTTGTGAGGGCTGCACGGCGAAGTGAGTACCAGGAACCGTTGGGTTCGGGCAGTGCGCGGCGCGCACCGCCCGGACTCGCGTCAGAACAGCGATTCGTCGACTTCCATCAGCGTCTTCGAACCGGCGCGCGCGGCGCGGATCGTCGCGGCCGTTTCAGGCAGCAGACGCGCGAAATAGAAGCGGGCCGTCGCGAGCTTCGACTTGTAGAACGGGTCGCCCGACGCTTCCTTGTCGAGCGCGAGACGCGCCATGCGCGCCCAGAAGTACGAGAACACCAGGTGGCCGACGGTGCGCAGGTACGGCACGGCGGCGGCGCCGACTTCGTCCGGGTTCTGCATCGCCTTCATGCCGATTTCCATCGTCAGCTTCTGCACCTTGTCGCCGATGTCGGCGAGCGGGTTGATGAACTCGGCCATCTCCGGCTTCACGCCTTCGGCTTCCGCGAATTCGGTGACGAGCTTGCCGAACTTCTTCAGCTTCGCGCCCATGTCGCCGAGCACCTTGCGGCCCAGCAGGTCGAGCGACTGGATCGAGTTCGTGCCTTCGTAGATCATGTTGATCCGCGCGTCGCGCACGTACTGCTCCATGCCCCACTCGGAGATGAAGCCGTGGCCGCCGTAGATCTGCATCGCGTGGTTGGTCGACTCGAACGCGTTGTCGGTCAGGAACGCCTTGATGATCGGCGTGAGCAGCGCGACGAGGTCGGCCGCTTCCTTGCGCACCGCTTCGTCACCGTGCGACAGCTCCTTGTCGATCTGCAGCGCGGACCAGTACGTGAACGCGCGCGCGCCTTCCGCGTAGGCCTTCTGCGTGAGCAGCATGCGGCGCACGTCCGGGTGCACGATGATCGGGTCGGCCGGCTTGTCCGGTGCCTTCGGGCCCGTCAGCGAGCGCATCTGCAGGCGCTCCTTCGCGTACGTCAGCGAGTTCTGGTACGCGACTTCCGTGAGGCCGAGGCCCTGCATGCCGACGCCCAGACGCGCGGCGTTCATCATCACGAACATTGCGTTCAAGCCCTTGTTCGGCTCGCCGACCATCCAGCCCTTCGCGTTGTCGAGGTTCATCACGCACGTCGAGTTGCCGTGGATGCCCATCTTGTGTTCGATCGAGCCGCACTTGATGCCGTTGCGCTCGCCCGGCTCGCCCGCGGCGTCCGGAATGAACTTCGGCACGATGAACAGCGAGATCCCCTTCGTGCCTTGCGGCGCGTCCGGCAGGCGCGCGAGCACGAGGTGGACGATGTTCTTCGACATGTCGTGCTCGCCGCTCGAGATGAAGATCTTCGTGCCGCTGATCGAGTACGAGCCGTCGCCGTTCGGTTCGGCCTTGGTGCGCAGGATGCCGAGGTCGGTGCCGCAGTGCGGCTCGGTCAGGCACATCGTGCCCGTCCATTCGCCCGACACGAGCTTCGGCAGATACTGTTTCTGGAGCTCCGGCGCGCCGTGCGCGTGCAGGCATTCGTACGCGCCGTGCGACAGGCCCGGATACATCGTCCATGCCTGGTTCGCCGAGTTCAGCATTTCGTAGAGCGCGTTGTTCACGAACGCGGGCAGGCCCTGGCCGCCGTAGTCCGGATCGCAGCCGAGCGCCGGCCAGCCGGCCTCGACGTACTGCCGATACGCTTCCTTGAAGCCGGTCGGGGTCTTCACGACGCCGTCGCCTTCATACGTGCAGCCTTCGCGGTCGCCGACCTGGTTCAGCGGGAACAGTACCTCGGAGCAGAACTTGCCCGCCTCCTCGAGGACCTGGTTGATCGTGTCGGCGTCGAGGTCCGCATGCCGCGGCATTTGCTTGACCTCGGCCTCGACATTCAGAAGCTCGTGCAACACGAATTGCATGTCGCGCAGCGGCGCGGCGTACTGTCCCATGACTCTCTCCAAAGGTGGGCAAACGGCTCGAGCTCCTGGCGGGCGGATCACGCGCCGCTAACGGCTCTCGCTCTGATACGAAACGATCGTCTTTTCCAGCGCGGCCCACGTGAGGCGCACGGCATCCGGCGAATGCAGGAATCGTGCGTCGTGATGCAGGCCGAGCGTGAAGCTGTACAGCTCGAAGAGCATCAGGTCCGGATCGGTATCCGCACGCAGATGGCCTTCTTCCTTCGCCTGCGAAATGGCACGCAGCATCGCGGCACGCCAGGCCGTCACGCTCGCGATCAACTGCTCGCGCACGGGGCTGTCAGGCCGGTCGTCGTACTCGACCGCACCGCTGATGTAGATGCATCCGGTCGTCACCTCCTGGATGCGCTTCTCCGTCCAGCGGGCCAGCATCGCCCGAAGGCGCGGCAAGCCTCGCGGCTCGCGCAGGCTCGGAAAGAACACCTCGTTCTCGAAACGATGGTGATACTCGCGGACGACCTCGACCTGCAGGTCCTCGCGCGATCCGAAGTGCGCGAACACACCGCTCTTGCTCATCTGCATGCGCTCGGCCAGCAGGCCGATCGTCAGCCCCTCCAGCCCGTCACGGCTGGCGAGGTCCAAAGCAGCTTCGAGTATCGCGGCACGCGTCTGTTCGCCTTTTCGCATAGCTATTTCTGTAACCGTTCGGGGGTTCGAATAAAATCGAACGGCCGTACTATTATTGAGTGCGGCCGCTCGCGAAAACAAGGAAATTATTAGAAACCGGTGTCTAACCGAGCCGCTATTTTGCGCGATTCCGGCGGGGCCGGAGCGGCTTTTCCGCACGAACGTGCGGACAGATTGATGAAGCGAATGCTGAATCCGTGTCAGTCGTAACCGCCGACCGTCAGCGCCTTCATCACGAGGCGGTACGTGTTGTATGCGAGCCAGCTCAGCATACGCTCGATGCGCGGCCGTGCGGCGTACCGGGTGGCATCGATTTCGCGGCCTTCGGAGAAGGCGGCCGCGATCGCGTCGCGCAGCTGGTTCGTGACCGCATCGTAGCGCACCAGCACGACGTTCGCCTCATTGTTCAGCATCAGGCTCAGCGCGTCCAGGTTCGACGAGCCGACGGTCGCCCAGTTGTCGTCGATCACGGCCACCTTGCCGTGCAGCATCGTCTTGTCGTATTCCGCCACGCGCACGCCCGCGCGCAGCAGCGCGTGATACAGGAACGGCACGGCCGTATCGAGCGCCGCGAATTCCTTGCGGCCGATCAGGATCCGCACGTCGACGCCGCGACGTGCCGCGCCGGTCAGCGCGCGGCGCAGCTTGCGGCCCGGCATGAAGTACGGATTCGCGAGCAGGATCCGCTGGCGCGCCTGGCCGATCGCGGCGAGATAGGCCTTTTCGATCGCGCGGCGGTTGACGACGTTGTCGCGCGCGACGAACGCGACGCTCGGCTCGGTCACGACCCGCAGCGCACCGGCCTTGATCCAGCGGTGGCTGCGCATCCAGCGCCGGAACATGTCCGGAAACGCCTCGCCGCCGTGCAGCCCCGCCGCGTACTGAGCGTACGGCTTGTGGCCGAACTGGATCCGGTGCCACTGCAGCTCGAACGCGGCGCGCACGTCCGACACCGCCGGCCCCGCCATCTCGACCGCGAAATCCCAGCGCGGAAACGGCAGCGTCGCGCTGCCCTGCGTGAAGTCGTCTACGATGTTGATGCCGCCGCAGAACGCGACCGCATGATCGATCACCGCGAGCTTGCGGTGCGTGCGCGAGAAGCCGAAGCGGCCGAACAGGTAGCGGTTGTAAATACAGTGCTCGATGCCGGCGTCGGCCCACGTGTCGAACAGCGGCAGGCGCGCGGTGCCGATGCCGTCGGTGATCACGCGCACGCGCACGCCGCGCTGCGCGGCGCGGATCAGCGCGTCCGACACCGGCCGGCCGGCCGCATCGTCGCAGAAGATGTAGGTTTCGAGCATCACCTGCTCGCGCGCCGCATCGATCCGTTCGATCAGCGCGAGGAAGAATTCGTTGCCGGTCTCGCAGAGCCGTACCGTGTTGCCGGCCGTGAACGCGAGCCGCGACGCGGAGCCGCGCTCCTGCAGGAACATCTGCCGCAATTGCGCGAAGCGCTTGCGGGTTTCCGCATTCATGCGGACGAGCCGTGCGGTGCCCGCGCGAGCGACACGCGCACGGGCAATTGCAGGATCGCTTCGGCATTCGACGGCGAGAAGCAGCGCGCGGCCGCTTCGCGGAACGGCAGCCACGCGTAGTCGACGTGCTCGCGCGGCGACAGCGTCACGTCGACGCGATGCGGCACGCACAGGCCGAACCAGTGCTCGACGTTGCGCGTGACGCCCGGCGCATAGCGATGCAGGTATTGCGGATAGATCGCGTATTCGATCCGGTGGTGCCAGTCGACCAGCGCGGTGGCCGGCACGTCGTGCGACCCGACCGCGATGCCGGTTTCCTCGGCGACTTCGCGTGCGGCCGTGAGCGCGAGCGGCTCGTCGGGCGCGTCCTTCGACCCGGTCACCGATTGCCAGAAATCGGGCTGGTCGGCACGCTTGATCACCAGCACGTCGAGTTCGGGCGTGTAGATCACGACGAGAACGGATTCGGGGATTTTCGGCGGCTTCGTCATCTTGGTTTCATGCGGCACAGGGCCGTGCGTCGGGCCTGTGCCCGAACGTGCGGCAAGTGCTGCGACTGTACCGCAAAAAACGAAAAAGGCGCACCAGGCGCCTTCTTCGTTGGGCGTCGTGCGCGCGTCGCCGCGCACACGATCGTTGACAAGCGTTACGCCTTCGGCTGTTCCGGCTGACGCAGACGGATGTGCAGTTCGCGCAGCTGACGCTCGTCGACCGGGCTCGGCGCCTGCGTGAGCAGATCCTGCGCACGCTGCGTCTTCGGGAACGCGATCACGTCGCGGATCGAGTCGGCACCGGCCATCATCGTGACGATGCGGTCGAGACCGAACGCGATACCGCCGTGCGGCGGCGCGCCGTACTGCAGCGCGTCGAGCAGGAAGCCGAACTTCAGTTGCGCTTCTTCCGCGCCGATCTTCAGCGCGCGGAACACCTTGCTCTGCACTTCCTCGCGGTGGATACGCACCGAGCCGCCGCCGATTTCCCAGCCGTTCAGCACCATGTCGTAGGCCTTCGCGAGGCAACGGCCCGGGTCGGTCTCGAGGTACTCGAGGTGTTCGTCCTTCGGGCTGGTGAACGGGTGGTGTGCCGCGACGTAGCGCGCGTCTTCGTCGTCGTATTCGAACATCGGGAAGTCGACGACCCACAGCGGCTTCCAGCCGGCCTGGACGAGACCGTTCGCCTTGCCGAATTCCGAATGGCCGATCTTCAGGCGCAGCGCGCCGAGGCTGTCGTTGACGACCTTCGCGCGGTCGGCCGCGAAGAAGATGATGTCGCCGTCTTCAGCGCCGGTGCGCTCGAGGATCGCCGCGATCGAGGCGTCGTGCAGGTTCTTGACGATCGGGCTTTGCAGGCCGTCGCGGCCCTTCGCCTTCTCGTTGACCTTGATCCACGCGAGGCCCTTCGCGCCGTAGATGCGCACGAATTCCGTGTAGCCGTCGATGTCGCCGCGCGACAGCTCGCCGCCCTTCGGAACGCGCAGCGCCGCGACACGGCCGTCCTTCGCGTTGGCCGGCGTGCTGAACACCTTGAAGTCGACGTCCTTCATCGCGTCGGTCAGCTCGGTGAATTCGAGCTGCACGCGCAGGTCCGGCTTGTCCGAACCGAAACGCGCCATCGCTTCCGAGTACGGCATCACCGGGAATTTCGCGTCGAGTTCGACGTCGATCGTCGTCTTGAAGATGTGACGGATCATGTCTTCGAACAGGTCACGAATTTCCTGCTCGCCGAGGAACGACGTCTCGCAGTCGATCTGCGTGAATTCCGGCTGACGATCGGCGCGGAGGTCCTCGTCGCGGAAGCACTTGGTGATCTGGTAGTAACGGTCGAAGTTCGCGACCATCAGCAGCTGCTTGAACAGCTGCGGCGACTGCGGCAGCGCGAAGAACTGGCCCGCGTTCACGCGCGACGGCACGAGGTAGTCGCGCGCGCCTTCCGGCGTGCTCTTTGTCAGCATCGGCGTTTCGATGTCGATGAAGCCCTGCTCGTCGAGGTACTTGCGCGCTTCGATTGCGACACGGTAGCGCAGGCGCAGGTTGTGCTGCATCTGCGGACGGCGCAGGTCAAGCACGCGGTGCGTGAGGCGCGTCGTTTCCGACAGGTTGTCGTCGTCGAGCTGGAACGGCGGCGTGACCGACGCGTTCAGCACGATCAGCTCATGACACAGCACTTCGATCTTGCCGCTCTTCAGGCCGGCGTTGACCGTGCCTTCCGGACGGTTGCGCACGAGACCCTTGATCTGCACGCAGAACTCGTTGCGCACGCCTTCGGCGGTCGCGAACATTTCCGCGCGATCGGGGTCGCACACCACCTGCACGAGGCCTTCACGATCGCGCAGGTCGATGAAGATCACACCGCCGTGATCGCGGCGGCGCTGCACCCAGCCGCACAGCGACACGGTTTGGCCCAGCAGGTGTTCGGTCACGAGACCGCAGTATTCAGTACGCATCGACATGATGTTTGCTTTCGTTCGGTTTGATCAACGGGCGCCGCAACGCGCGGCCCGGGCGATGATTCTTTACTTACAGCGGCGGCTCGACGGGACGGCGGGCGGGCGCCGGAGCCGGCGCCGAAGGCGCCACGACGCCCATCGAGACGATGTACTTGAGCGCGGCATCGACCGACATGTCGAGTTCGATGACTTCGCTCTTCGGCAGCATCAGGAAGAAGCCCGACGTCGGGTTCGGCGTCGTGGGCACGTACACGCTCACGTACTCTTCCGTCAGATGGTTGACCACGTCGCCGCCGGGCGCGCCGGTCAGAAACGCGATCGTATACGAGCCGCGGCGCGGGTATTCGATCAGGAGCGCCTTGCGGAACGCATTGCCGCTGCTCGACAGCAGCGTGTCCGACACCTGCTTGACGCTCGTGTAGATCGGCCCGACGACCGGGATGTGACGCACGACCGCGTTCCACCACGTGACGAGCTTCTGGCCGATGAAGTTCTGCGTGGCCAGCCCGACGACGAAGATGAACGCGAGCGTCAGCACCGCGCCGATCCCCGGCAGATGGAAGCCGAGCATCCGCTCCGGCTGCCACGATTCGGGCAGGAGCAGCAGCGTCTGATCCATCGTACCGATGATGAGGCCGAGCACCCACAGCGTGATCGCGAGCGGGACGAGAACCAGCAGGCCGGTCAGAAACACCGTTTTCAGGGTCGTCTTTTTCATCATCTGCCGTCAATGAACCGCGCCGGAAGCGCGGGTTGGTCGCGACCCGGCCGGGCCGCGACGGTCAACTGCCGGCGGCGGGCGCTGCGGCCGGGGCCGGCGCGGCGCTCGTCGTCGTACTTTCGGAACCCGACGCAGCGGGCGCGGCTGCCGCCGGCGCCGCGGCGGCCGGTGCTGCCGTGCCCGTGTCGCCGGACGCCGTCGCCGGCGCGCTGGTGCCGCCCGAGCCACCGCGGAAATCGGTGACATACCAGCCGGAGCCCTTCAGCTGGAAGCCGGCGGCGGTAACCTGCTTGCGAAAAGCATCCTTCCCGCATTCGGGGCACTGCGACAGCGGCGCGTCGCTCATCTTCTGGAGCACGTCCTTCGCGAAACCGCACGCTTCGCATCGATAGGCGTAGATCGGCATGATATTTTTCCCGCAGAAACTGGAAACGGCTTGCAAAACCTTGAATTATATCCGAAACCCCGGCGCACTCCGGCAACGGCCGCGACGCGCGGGCTTCAGCGACGGCGCCATGTGAGCCAGCGCTCGTTTCCGTCGAACACGGCCAGCGAATCGGTCACCGGCAGATCCTCGATCAGCTCGAAGTGCGGCGCGAGCAGCGCATCCAGTTCGGCCCGCTCGATGCCGAACGGCGGCCCCTTCGGTTTCTTCGTCACGAAGAAATACCCGGCCAGCAGCGCACCGGCGGGCAGCAGTTCGGCCATCCGCGTCGCGTAACGGGCGCGCAGGCTCGGCGGCAGCGCGCACAGGAACGCGCGCTCGTACACCCACTGCACGTCGAACGGCGGCCGGTACGTGAAGAAATCGGCCTGTTCGACGACGTCCGCGTGCGCGCCGAGCTGCGCCTTCGCGGCCGCCACCGCCTGCGCGGCGAAATCGATCGCGCGCACGGGCCAGCCGGCCTGCGCGAGCCAGCCGGCCTCCTGCGCACTGCCGCAGCCGGGGATCAGCACCGCGCACGGCTCGTGCCGCTGCGCAAACGCGCGAAACCCGTCCGGCACGCCGCCGAATTCCCACGGCGTCACGCCGCGTGCGAAACGCTCGTCCCAGAACGCGGCATTGCCGGGGTCGCGCGTCGCGAAATCGGCGGCGCTCGGCGCGGACGGTTGTTTCGGTTCGGACATCGCTCCGGCCCCTTCGGTCACGCGCCGTACGCGAGCGCAAGCAGCACGCGCGCGACGAGCGCCCCGACGCCGACGGCAAGACCGAAGATCAGCAATGCCTGCATCAGCCGGTTGGTCCGTTTCTGCTCGATGAGGATCTGGCGCATCAGGTCCTCGCTCGCCGCGCGCGGCGCATCGTGGCGCGCCGCCATCGCGTGGTGGATCAGCCGCGGCAGTTGCGGCAGCGTCTTGCTCCACTGCGGCGCCTCGACCTTGAAGCGCTCGTACCAGCCGCGCAGGCCGATCTGCTCGGTCATCCAGCGCTCGAGATACGGCTTCGCGGTCTTCCACAGGTCGAGTTCGGGATCGAGCGAACGGCCGAGCCCCTCGACATTCAGCATCGTCTTCTGCAGCAGCACGAGCTGCGGCTGGATCTCGACGTTGAAGCGGCGCGACGTCGAGAACAGGCGCATCAGCACCTGGCCGAGCGAGATGTCCTTCAGCGCGCGGTCGAAATACGGCTCGCACACCGCGCGGATCGCGCTTTCGAGCTCCTCGACGCGCGTCTCCGGCGGCACCCAGCCCGATTCGAGGTGCAGCGTCGCGACGCGGTGGTAATCGCGCTTGAAGAACGCGAGGAAGTTCTGCGCGAGGTAGTTCTTGTCGAAATCGGACAACGCGCCGACGATCCCGAAATCGAGCGCGATATAGCGGCCGAACGTGTTCGGATCGAGGCTCACCTGGATGTTGCCCGGGTGCATGTCCGCGTGAAAGAAACCGTCGCGGAACACCTGCGTGAAGAAGATCTCGACGCCTTCGCGCGCGAGCTTCTTGATGTCGACGCCGGCCGCGCGCAGCGTCTCGACCTGGCTGATCGGCACGCCGGTCATGCGCTCCATCACGAGCACCTGCGACGTCGAGAAATCCCAGAACATCTCGGGCACGAGCAGCAGGTCGAGGCCCGCGAAGTTGCGGCGCAGCTGGCTGCCGTTCGCGGCCTCGCGCATCAGGTCGAGCTCGTCGTGCAGGTACTTGTCGAATTCGGCGACGACTTCGCGCGGCTTCAGGCGCCGGCCGTCGGCCCACATGCGTTCCGTCCACGTCGCGATGTCGCGCATCAGCGCGAGGTCGGAATCGATCACCGGCAGCATGTTCGGGCGCAGCACCTTGACGGCGACGGCCTTGCCCGCGTGCACGCCCTGCTTCAGCTTCGCGAAGTGCACCTGCGCGATCGACGCGCTCGCGACCGGCTCGCGCTCGAATTCGTCGAACAGCTCGTCGACCGGCGCGCCGAGCGACTTCTCGATGATCGCGATCGCCACCGCGGAATCGAACGGCGGCACCTGGTCCTGCAGCTTCGCGAGTTCGTTCGCGAAATCGACCGACAGCAGGTCACGGCGCGTCGACAGCACCTGGCCGAACTTCACGAAGATCGGACCGAGGCTTTCGAGCGCGTGACGCAGCCGCACGGCGGGCGGATCGGAAAAGCGGCGGCCGATCGTCGTGATCCGCAGCAGCAGCTTCACGCGCCGGTCGTCGATCCGGGACAGCATCACTTCGTCGAGGCCAAAGCGGATGACGGTGTAGACAATCTTGATGAAACGGAAAATGCGCATGCCCTGCGGCCCTCAGTGCGCGCCGCGCGGGCCGGAGCCCGTGCGCGCGCCGATTTTTTGTTCGAGTCGCTCGACCCGCTTTTCGACCCGCGCGAGCGCATCGCGCGCCCGCGCCAGTTCGGCGTCGAAGCCGCCGAGCACCGTGCGTCGGACGACTTGCGGATTCTCGTCGAGCAAGTACTCGGCGACGGAATCGAGCACGTTGCGGCCGGTGCGGCGCGCGCGCGCGCCGGCGTCGCGCACGACCGTCGCGATCCGGTACGCCGCCGCGTCGCCGACCAGCTTCGCGAGATCTTCCTCAGGTTCCCAGCGCAGGTGCTCGGCCAGCTTCGCGATCTGGGTCGCGAACTCGGCGTCGCCCTCGATCTTCACGTGCTTCATCACGGCCGCCTGGCCGCCCTGCAGGAATGCGGCGACCGTGTCGCCCGCGAGCGCGATCGACACGTCGACGTGTTGCGCATCGTGCGCTTCCACCGCGGACAGGTAGCCGTCGGGCTGCACGAGCAGCGTGAGCGTGACGGGCGGCACGTCGAGCCGGGCGGTCTTGCCCGCGTAGGGGATCAGGCGATCGCGCGCCCACGATTCGCGCGCGAGCAGGTGATTGACAGCAGCAGCAAAAGGCTTGGCGGCAAAGGTCATCGGGCTGGGAAAGAAAAAACCCGCGCAGGCCGGGCGCCCACGCGGGTTTCTATTGTAACGTCGGATCGTCGGCAGCCCGCGGCCAACCGCACACCCGGGCGGCAAGCGGTCGCAGTGCGGCGGCCGTCGCCCGGCCAGCCGGCAAGCCGGCCGCCGGTCACGCTCAGTGCGTGTTGATCTGCTGGATACCCGCGAGCAGCCAGCCCTGGCTGCCCGACTTCGACAGGTTCCACACCTCGTCGAACGGCGCCGCCGACGCATTCACCGATTCGCGGATCAGCCCGTGGAAACGCACGCTCGCCGACTGCTCGATGCCGCGATCCTCGATCGCGACCAGTTCCGCGTCGAGCTGCACGACATCGGTCTGGTTCGCCTCGTTGCCGCGCGAATCGAGGTCGATCTTGATCTCGGCGAACATTTCCGGCGTCGTGAACTCGCGGATGTCGGCCAGGTTGCCCTGGTCCCACGCCGCCTGCAGGCGCACGAAGTAGACCTTCGCGCTGCGCAGGAACGCTTCGGTGTCGAAGCCGGCCGGCACCTGCAGCGGTGCGGCCGCCATCGCGCCCGCCGCGCCCGCGGCCGCTGCGCCGCCGCCGAACACGCCCTGCGCTTCGTTCGCATAGCTGCTGCCGCTGCCGGCATAGTTGCCGCCGGTGCTGCCTTGCTGGAACGACGGGCTCTGCGAGTAGCCGCCCGACGACGAGGCCGAGCCGCCCACCGAGTACGCCGGTTCCTGCGGGCGGCGACGGTTCATGAACTTGCGGATCAGCCAGATGCCGACCATCGCCAGCAGCGCGATCACGATGACGTTCGCCATCATGCTCGCGAACGCGCCGCCGAGGCCGAAGTGCGACAGCAGCGCCGCGATGCCGAGGCCGGCCGCGAGGCCGGCGATCGGCCCGAGCCAGCGCGAGCGGTTCGGCTGCGCGGCCGGTGCCGGTGCGGCCGGGTTCGCGCGCTGCGCCTGCGCCGGCGCGGCCTGCTGCATCGGCTGCTGCGCGGGCGGCGTGGCCTGGCGCTGCGTGACGGTGGAACTCTGGCGGCCGATGCTGCGCCCGCCGCCCATACGCCTGGCTTCGGCGTCGAGCGATGCGAACGTGCCGGCCGTGAGCAGGCCGACCATCAGCAGCGCGCCGACCCGTCGAGCCCACGGCTTCGACGGCTTGCTACGGTTGAACAACGAACGCGATTCGGACATCAGCTTCTCCAGATGTAAGGCGAATGTATGGGAAGAACCCCTTAGTACTTGGTTCCTAGGTGTAAAGCTACCACGCCACCTGACAAATTGTAATATTTGACGGCGTCGAGGCCCGCTTGTTCCATCATCGTCTTCAGCGTGTCCTGATCGGGGTGCATCCGGATAGATTCAGCAAGATACCGATAACTTTCAGCATCTTTCGCGAACTTGTCGCCAAGCCACGGTAATACTTTGAAAGAATACAGATCGTACGCTTTTTTCAGCGGATCCCAGACTTTCGAGAATTCCAGCACCATCACGCGGCCGCCCGGCTTCGCGACGCGGCGCATCTCGGCCAGCGCCGCATCCTTGTGCGTCATGTTGCGCAGCCCGAACGCGACCGTGACCACATCGAAGTAGTTGTCCGGAAAGGGGATTTTCTCGGCGTCGCACAGCAGCGACGGCGTCACGATGCCCTTGTCGAGCAGCCGGTCGCGGCCCACGCGCAGCATCGATTCGTTGATGTCGGTGTGCCAGACTTCGCCGGTCGGCCCGGCCGCCTTCGCGAACGCCTTGGTCAGGTCGCCGGTGCCGGCCGCGATGTCGAGCACCTTGAAGCCGGGGCGCACGTTCGCCTGCGCGATCGTGAACGCCTTCCACGCGCGGTGCATGCCGGCCGACATCAGGTCGTTCATCAGATCGTAGTTGCTCGCGACCGAATGGAACACGCCCGCCACTTTCTTCGCTTTTTCGGTTTCCTCGACGCTTTCGAAGCCGAAGTGGGTTTTGCTCATCGCGTTGATCCTCAGTAAATGGCAAGACGGCGCCGAGCGGGCGCCGTCGATTTCAGTGGCAGTGGCCGTGCGGCGCGGGGGCCGCCGGCATCGGCGCGTCACGCTCGACGCCCGCCGCCTGCAGTTTGTCGAAATAGTCGCGCCACAGCGCGTCCTGCTGCGTCGCCAGTTCGTACAGCAGATCCCACGAGTAGATGCCGGTCGAATGACCGTCCGAGAACGTCGGCTGCAGCGCGTAGTTGCCCACGCCCTCGAGCGCGGTGATCGTCACCTCGCGCTTGCCGGTCTGCAGCGTCTCCTGACCCGGCCCGTGGCCGCGCACCTCGGCCGACGGCGAATAGACGCGCATCAGCTCGAACGGAATCCGGTAATTTTCGCCGTTCGGGTACTGCAATTCGAGCACGCGCGACACCGCGTGCACGACGACGCCGGACGGAATCGGCGTCGTGGAAGTCAAACCGCTCATGGCTGCCTCGAATCGGTCATGCGTTGAATTTCCTCGCGCACCGCATTGTGCAGCAGCGAGGCCTGCGCCGCGCGCGTGCGCAGCAGCGCCTCGGACACGCTGCGCTGGCGCGGCGCCCACACGGGCTGCGGAAAATGGGCGTCGTTGGAGAAGCGCGGGATCACGTGCCAGTGCACGTGCGGCACCATGTTGCCGAGGCTCGCGAGATTCACCTTGTTCGGCTGCATCACGCGGCGCACGGCGCGCTCCACCGCGTACACCACGCGCATCAGATGTGCCCGCTCGGGCTCGCCGAGATCGGAAAACTCGGCCACGTGCGTGCCCCAGATCACCCGGCAGAAGCCAGGGTAATCGTGCTCGCCCGTCGCGAGCACGACGCGCAGCGCATCGTCCTGCCAGAGCACCTCGCCGCCGTCTTCACGGCAAAACACGCATTCCATCGTCGCTCCCATGTGGACGGGCGCCGGCGCATCTGCGCCGGCGCCCGCTCATTCCTGGCCCGCCCGGGCGGTCGTCATGCCCGCATTAGACCAGCACGCGCTCGATCCCGCCATTGTTCGCGTGTGCGACATAGTCGGCCATCCAGTTCTCGCCGAGCACCTGGCGCGCGATCTCGACCACGATGTAGTCGGCCTCGAGGTTCGCATCCTCGTTGTAGCGCGACAGGCCCTGCAGGCACGACGGGCAGCTCGTCAGGATCTTCACGTCCGGGCCGTTCGCGCTCGCGGCGGCCGGCGCCGGCGCGTTGCCGGCCACGACCGGGATGCTGCGCAGCTTCGCGGCGCCCTTGCGGATTTCCTCTTCCTTGCGGAAGCGGACCTGCGTCGAGATGTCCGGACGCGTGACCGCCAGCGTGCCCGACTCACCGCAGCAGCGCTCGTTCTTCTCGATCTTGTAGCCGTCCTTCTCCGCGCCCATCAGCTCGTTGACGAGCTTCACCGGGTCCATCGTCTTGATCGGCGTGTGGCACGGGTCGTGATACATGTAGCGCGTGCCCGTCACGCCGTCGAGCTTCATCCCCTTCTCGAGCAGGAACTCGTGGATGTCGATGATCCGGCAGCCCGGGAAGATCTTGTCGAATTCGTAGCCTGCGAGCTGGTCGTAGCAGGTGCCGCACGACACGACCACCGTCTTGATGTCGAGGTAGTTCAGCGTGTTCGCGACCCGGTGGAACAGCACGCGGTTGTCGGTGACGATCTTCTCGGCCTTGTCGTACTGGCCCGAGCCGCGCTGCGGATAACCGCAGCACAGGTAGCCCGGCGGCAGCACGGTCTGCACGCCCGCTTCCCACAGCATCGCCTGCGTCGCGAGGCCGACCTGCGAGAACAGGCGCTCCGAGCCGCAGCCGGGGAAGTAGAACACCGCTTCCGAATCGACGGTCGTCGACTTCGGGTTGCGGATGATCGGCACGATCTTGTTGTCCTCGATGTCGAGCAGCGCGCGCGCCGTCTTCTTCGGCAGGTTGCCCGGCATCTTCTTGTTGACGAAGTGGATCACCTGCTCGACCACGGGCGGCTTGCCGACCGTCGCCGGCGGGTGCTGCGTCTGCTTCGTCACGACCTTCTTCAGCATGTCGTTCGCGAAGCGCTGCACCTTGTAGCCGACGCCCATCATCACGCCGCGCGCGGCGTTGATCGTCTGCGGATTGGTCGCGTTCAGGAAGAACATGCCCGCCGCGTTGCCGGCGTTGAACTTCTTCTTGCCCATCTTGCGCAACAGGTTGCGCATGTTCATCGTGACGTCGCCGAAGTCGATCTTCACCGGGCACGGCGTCGCGCACTTGTGGCACACCGTGCAGTGGTCGGCCACGTCGTTGAACTCGTCCCAGTGCTTGATCGACACGCCGCGGCGCGTCTGCTCCTCGTACAGGAACGCCTCGACCAGCAGCGAGGTCGCGAGGATCTTGTTGCGCGGGCTGTACAGCAGGTTCGCGCGCGGCACGTGGGTCGCGCACACCGGCTTGCACTTGCCGCAGCGCAGGCAGTCCTTCACCGAATCGGCGATCGCGCCGATGTCGGACTGCTGCATGATCAGCGACTCGTAGCCCATCAGCCCGAAGCTCGGCGTGTACGCGTTGCGCAGGTCGGCGCCGTCGAGCAGCTTGCCCTTGTTGAAGCGGCCGTTCGGGTCGACGCGCTGCTTGTACGCGCGGAATTCGGCGATCTCGTCGTCGGTCAGGAACTCGAGCTTCGTGATGCCGATCCCGTGTTCGCCGGAGATCACGCCGTCGAGCGAGCGCGCCAGCGTCATGATGCGTGCGACCGACGCGTGCGCGTCCTGCAGCATCTCGTAGTTGTCGGAGTTGACCGGGATGTTGGTGTGGACGTTGCCGTCGCCCGCATGCATGTGCAGCGCGACGAACACGCGACCGCGCAGCACCTGCTTGTGGATCGCCTGCGCTTCGTCGAGGATCTGCTTGAACGCGCCGCCGTTGAAGATCGCGCGCAGCTCCGCGCGAATCTCCTGCTTCCACGAGATGCGCACCGTGCGGTCCTGCGTGACGTGGAATACGGTCGCGCCCGGCTGCTCGTCCGCGCGATCGGCGAACTTCTCGGCAAGCGCCTCGTAGCCGAGCTGCACGAGGTAGTGCTGCGCCTCGCGCAGCGGCTGGTCGAGCCGGTCGCGCACGAATTCCCAGCGTGCGCGCACGCGCTTGAGCAGCTCCAGCGCCTGCTGCACGCGATCCTCGAGCAGCTCGGCGCTCGGGATCTCGTTCGCGTCGTCGGTCTTGCCGAGCGGCAGGTTGCCGGCGCGGAAGAACGCCTCCAGCGCGTCGACCAGCTGCAGCTTGTTCTTCAGCGACAGCTCGATGTTGATCCGCTCGATGCCGTCGGTGTACTCGCCCATCCGGTTCAGCGGGATCACGACGTCTTCGTTGATCTTGAACGCGTTGGTGTGCTTCGCGATCGCGGCCGTGCGGCTGCGGTCGAGCCAGAAGCGCTTGCGCGCCTCCGCGCTGATCGCGACGAAGCCTTCGCCGCTCTTGCCGTTCGCCATCCGGATCACTTCGGACGTCGCGTGCGCGACCGCGTCGGCGTCATCGCCGACGATGTCGCCGATCAGCACCATCTTGGGGAATGCGTTGCGCTTGCTCTTGGTCGCGTAGCCGACCGCGCGCAGGTAGCGCTCGTCGAGGTGCTCGAGGCCCGCGAGGATCGCGCCGCCCTGCTTCGACGTTTCGAACAGGTAGTCCTTGATCTCGACGATGCTCGGGATCGCCTCGCGCGCCTGGCCGAAGAATTCGAGACAGACGGTGCGCGTGTGCGCGGGCATCTTGTGCAGCACCCAGCGCGCGGACGTGATCAGCCCGTCGCAGCCTTCCTTCTGCACGCCCGGCAGGCCGGCGAGGAACTTGTCGGTCACGTCCTTGCCGAGGCCTTCCTTGCGGAACCGGCGGCCTTCGATCTCGAGCATCTCGGTCTTCAGCAGCTTCTCGCCCGGCGCGTACGCGCCGTCGAACCACTTCAGCTCGAACCGCGCGACCGCGATGTCGTGGATCTTGCCCTGGTTGTGCTCGTGGCGCGTGACTTCGAGCCAGTTGCCGTCCGGGTCGACCATCCGCCACCAGGCCAGGTTGTCGAGCGCGGTGCCCCACAGCACGGCCTTCTTGCCGCCGGCGTTCATCGCGACGTTGCCGCCGATGCACGATGCGTCGAGCGAGGTCGGGTCGACCGCGAACACGTAGCCGGCCGCCTCCGCCGCTTCCGTCACGCGACGCGTGACGACGCCCGCGCCGGAGAAGATCGTCGGCACCTTGTGCGCGACGCCCGGCAGTTCGGTCAGCTCGACCGCGCCGAGCTGTTCGAGCTTCTCGGTGTTGATCACCGCGGAGAACGGCGTGAGCGGCACCGCGCCGCCCGTGTAGCCGGTGCCGCCGCCACGCGGGATCACAGTCAGGCCAAGCTCGAAGCAGGCCTTGATCAGGCCCGCGATCTCGGCTTCGGTATCGGGGGTCAGCACGACGAACGGGTATTCGACGCGCCAGTCGGTCGCGTCGGTCACGTGCGACACGCGCGACAGCCCGTCGAAACGGATGTTGTCCTTCTGCGTGCAGCGGCCGAGCGCCTTGGTCGCGCGGCGGCGCAGGTCGGCCATCTTGTCGAATTCGTCGGCGAACTCGTCGACCGCGCGCTGCGCGGCGGCCTCGAGCATCTCGACGCGCTCGGCGCGTTCGCGGCCCGCGTCGTCGTGGTGCGCGGTCAGGTCGGCGCGGCGGCGCTTGCCGATCTCGGTCAGGCGGTGGTTCAGCGCCTCGATCAGCAGCGCGCGGCGCTTCGGGTTGTCGAGCAGGTCGTCCTGCAGGTACGGGTTGCGGCGCACGACCCAGATATCGCCGAGCACCTCATACAGCATCCGTGCCGAGCGGCCCGTGCGGCGTTCGGCGCGCAGTTCGTCGAGCACCGACCACGCCTCCGCGCCGAGCAGGCGGATCACGATCTCGCGGTCGGAGAAGGACGTGTAGTTGTAGGGAATCTCGCGCAGACGGGGCGCGGGGTCGGCGGCGACGGCGGCGGCCGCGCCATGCGGATCGAAAACTTGTGGTGCGTTCATGTTCGGACGACTCGGAGGGCCGATACACCGTGCAGGGGCGTCGGCAAGCGCGTGGGCGCAATCTTGGGGAAATCTGTTCTGTTGCCAGGCGTGCGACTAACTCGCATGGGGCCGGAACGGGACTGAACTCACCGTTCCCGACGGGTGGGGCCTGGCGGCACTCGGAGCCATCAGCACGATCGCGCGCGGCGCGCATGCCGCTCCGCCGCGGGGCTGGCTGCGCGCGGCGTCGGCTTCAACGGGGCGATCCGAGGGTGCCTCTGCATCTTCCGATCCTTGATTCAAAACGGAATTCTAACCCATGATCGGGCCACGCGTGACACGCCGGACAGGTCGTGGGGCTATCGCCGCAAGCCGCGCCGGGCTTGGCTCGGCACGTTTTCGCGCCGGAATTCGCCGTCCGTCCGGTCGGTAACCATGCGGTTAAACCGGTAAAAAGGGACGCCTCATGCGGCCAACACGCCCGCCGGCGCGGTTCCGCGACCGTGCGCTCGGCATGCCGCTTGCGTGCGGACCGACCCTTGGCGCTATCATTGATCCTTTACCGTCTGCTTCCGCACTGCACGCGAGCGCCCATGGCATCCCACGATTACCTGAAGAAAATCCTCACCGCGCGCGTCTACGACGTCGCGCTCGAGACGGAACTCGAACCTGCCCGCAACCTGTCGGCCCGGCTGCACAACCCCGTTTACCTGAAGCGCGAGGACAACCAGCCGGTGTTCTCGTTCAAGCTGCGCGGCGCGTACAACAAGATGGCGCACATTCCGGCCGACGCGCTCGCGCGCGGCGTGATCACGGCATCGGCCGGCAATCATGCGCAGGGCGTCGCGTTCTCGGCGGCCCGGATGGGCGTGAAGGCCGTGATCGTCGTGCCGGTCACGACGCCGCAGGTGAAAGTCGATGCGGTACGCGCGCACGGCGGCCCGAGCGTCGAGGTGATCCAGGCGGGCGAGTCGTACAGCGATGCATACGCGCACGCGGTCAAGGTGCAGGCGGAGCGCGACCTCACGTTCGTCCACCCGTTCGACGATCCGTACGTGATCGCCGGCCAGGGCACGATCGCGATGGAAATCCTGCGTCAGCACCAGGGTCCGATTCACGCGATCTTCGTGCCGATCGGCGGCGGCGGGCTCGCGTCCGGCGTGGCGGCCTACGTCAAGGCGGTGCGGCCGGAGATCAAGGTGTTCGGCGTGCAGGCCGAGGATTCGTGCGCGATGGCGCAGTCGCTGCAGAAGGGCGAGCGCGTCGAACTGAGCGAGGTCGGCCTGTTCGCGGACGGCACGGCGGTAAAGCTCGTCGGCGAGGAAACCTTCCGGCTGTGCCGCGAATTCCTCGACGGCGTGCTGACGGTCGACACCGACGCGCTGTGCGCGGCGATCAAGGACGTATTCCAGGATACGCGCAGCGTGCTCGAGCCGTCCGGCGCGCTCGCGGTCGCGGGCGCGAAACAGTATGCGGAGCGCGAAGGCATCGAGAACCAGACGCTCGTCGCGGTCACGTCCGGCGCGAACATGAACTTCGACCGGATGCGCTTCGTCGCCGAACGCGCGGAAGTCGGCGAGGCGCGCGAAGCCGTGTTCGCCGTCACGATCCCCGAGGAGCGCGGCAGCTTCAAGCGCTTCTGCTCGCTCGTCGGCGATCGCAACGTGACCGAGTTCAACTACCGGATCGCCGATGCGCAGTCCGCGCACATCTTCGTCGGCGTGCAGATCAAGCGGCGCGGCGAGTCGGAGGAGATCGCCGCGAACTTCGAGTCGCACGGCTTCAAGACCGTCGACCTCACGCACGACGAGCTGTCGAAGGAACATATCCGCTACATGGTGGGCGGCCGCTCGCCGCTCGCGCTCGAAGAGCGCCTGTTCCGCTTCGAATTCCCGGAACGGCCGGGCGCGCTGATGAAGTTCCTGTCGTCGATGGCGCCGGACTGGAACATCAGCCTGTTCCACTACCGCAACCAGGGCGCGGACTACAGCTCGATCCTCGTCGGCCTGCAGGTGCCGCAGGCCGATCGCGCCGAGTTCGAACGCTTCCTCGCGGCGCTCGGCTATCCGTATGTCGAGGAGAGCGCCAATCCGGCGTACCGCCTCTTCCTGTCGTAAAGGCTTCGTGCAATGAATCCCGAACATTCCCCGCTCGGCAAGGCGACCGTCTACGCAGCGCAGTACGACGCGTCGCTGCTGTTCCCGATCCCGCGCGCCGGGGCGCGCGAGCAGCTCGGCATCACGTCGGCGCTGCCGTTCTTCGGCACCGACATCTGGAACGCGTACGAACTGTCGTGGCTCAACGCGCGCGGCAAGCCGCAGCTCGCGGTCGCGACGTTCTACGTGCCGGCCGAATCGCCGAACATCGTCGAATCGAAGTCGTTCAAGCTGTATCTCGGCTCGTTCGCGCAATCGAAATTCGACTCGCTCGACGCGGTGCGCGACGTGCTGAAGCGCGACGTGTCGGCCGCGTGCGGCGCGAGCGTGTCGGTGCAGCTGGTGTCGCCGCACGATTTCGGCAAGCTCGAGATGGAGGAGCTCGACGGACTGTCGCTCGACCGGCTCGACCTCGACACCGACGTGTACGAACCCGATCCGTCGCTGCTGTCGGCCGCCGACGCCGAGGACGAAGCGCCGGTCGAGGAAACGCTCGTGTCCGACCTGCTGCGCTCGAACTGCCCGGTCACCGGCCAGCCCGACTGGGGCAGCGTGCAGATTCACTACGTCGGGCCGCAGATCGATCACGCAGGGCTGCTGCGCTACATCATCTCGTTCCGCAATCACACGGGCTTTCACGAGCAGTGCGTCGAGCGGATCTTCCTCGACATCCTGCATGCGTGCAAACCGGTGAAGCTCGCGGTGTATGCGCGCTACACGCGGCGCGGCGGGCTCGACATCAATCCGTTCCGCACGAATTACAACCAGCCGATGCCGGACAACGCGCGGACGGCGCGGCAGTGAATCGGTGAATGAGTGGCGTTGGCGGGCATTCGCGGAGCGCCAACATCGCCTGCTTGCGGGACAAGCACCTCTCTAATTCGGTGTGAACACGTTGGCTCGGCACTTCGGACAATACAGGTAGATGGTTCGACCGTCGGGCATGGAAATGAAGCCGCGTCTTGCCTGGTCTATCTGCCATTTCGCCGTGCCACCCTCCGCGAGACGTGCGTTGCCTTCGGCATAGCAATTCGCGGCGTCCAGATCATGGCCGTACGTCCGTTCCGTTACACGGCGCGCACGCTTGAAAAACGCGCTGACATCCGCCGGCTGAAGCACGAACGTACGACACATGTCTGCCGTTTCGTCCCCGCTGATGTCGGCCGACCACGCGCCGTTCCTCACGATTTCGACCGACCCTGGCCCGACAACGGGTACAGCCCCGCGGGGCGCCCCTCTATCGGACAGCGCGCCCGCAACCGCACCGTGGCTCAGCAACAGCGCCCACATCAGAATTGCGATCCGAATCACCATTGCACCCTCGCCGCCTCCGTCCGGTTCTTCCGCGATACTGTCGGGTGGCGAAAAACCTCTGTCATCGGAACGTTCAGCGTGACCGAAAGTTCATGGATGAGCCATCGAAGCGAGTCATTCTGCGCTTCCGGCGCCGCGTCGTAGGTTCGTCGGTCGGGGTTGGGTTCATTGAGCGGTAGCGCTTCGCCGACCAATTCCACGCCGATGCTGTCTGTATTGGAAGGGTAACGGTCCGGGACCGCCTTGCGCATCTCCCGCTGGTTTTCGCCACGTGGGTCAAAACGGCGAAGTTGCTCCAGTTCGACTGGCGTGCAACGCATTTCGGCAACACAACGCGCCTTGATTCGGCCAACATGCCAAGTCTGCTTCTTCAAAGATGCCGTCTGGTAAATCGTTCCATCTTTTTCTATCAAGAAATGCGCGCCGTTGGCAGACGCAGTCTGATAGCTATTGAGCGCGGAAGCCGCCGTTGGACCACCCGTTTGATGGACGATAATCCCGCTAATCCGCTGCATCGCACCGCGCTCGATCTGAACTTTTCTGGCCCGCACAACGTGCGGACTAACCACCATCCCATTGGCATCAATCGACAACATCCAATACCCCGCTGTTTGATTACGTCAGATCGCCGCAAACTTTCCACCTACCCCAGCCATGCTCGACTGCTCGCTCGGCTCAGTCGCCCGGCATCCCATTTTCGTTCAAGCGCTGCGCGGTGCAGCATCGCCAGCGTGATCGATTCCCGTTTGAGATCGTGCGGTTTCCGAAGCACCCATCGCCGGAACAACGAATAGAGCCCCGCCTCGCCTTCCATCAGGAAATACCGGTGAAAATCGAAGTTGCCGGCATCGATGGAAAAGCGCTCAAAAAAAT